>JAFGHH010000575.1 GCA_016930215.1 Deltaproteobacteria bacterium | reverse complement strand
GGGAGACAAGTGGACGCAAATGGGCAACGTCACCGACGGTACGGCTGGCGGCGGTGCCCCCTTGGGTCAGACCGGAACCGGGAAGATCAACTGGGACAACGATGACCGGTGGAAGCCGAGCACCGTCAACCCGGAGCTGCGTGCAGGCGACCAGCCGGGAGCCCCGGGACCGGTCTGCTACTGGTTGCGTGCGTCGTGGGGAAACGGCCTGAGCGGGGGAACGGCTGTCAGCAAGCTCTTCCCGGGCCTGGGCGCGTCGACGATCTTCGGGGGGTACTTCGCGGCGGGAACGGAGTACACGCTGGATGTGGGTCGGTACATGGTGAGGGGATTGAGCTTCAAGCCCGTGGGGGAAACCGAGGTCACGGTCAAGGCAACGTTCCTCGTGGACGAGCCGACGTTGTTTGGGACCGGGGACATCATCCCACCGGGAGTGCCGCCGAGGCTCAGAACGCTGCATGTCCAGCCGCGGGGGACACTTCCGCACCAGATGGGAGAGATGGAGACGCATGAGATCGAAATCCCGGAACCGCCTCCCGGGGCCGTGACGCCCGCTGACCCGGAGTGGCTGTTGGGTCTGGCGCCCAAGCCGCGATACTGGATCCCCGAATGGCTGCGGACTCGGCCGCTGGGCCCGCGCCCGTGGAACCCGCCGCCGAGGCCGCCGCGCCCGCCGCGCTACGCCGAGGAGTGGGCCGACTGGGTCGGTTGGCCCTGGTGGTACGAGTGGGAGTAGGGCGCCGCGCCAAGCCGTACCATGCCAGCGCGGACGGTGTAACCATAGTGTAACCGACCCGTGCGTCCGGTGCGGTCTTCTGCGGTCATATGCGGCCTTGACGGCGGGCGTAACCATCGAGTAGCTTTGGTTCTCGAGGAGGCGTTTGGGAATCGCACTCTAGAGGCCGCGGGTTCGATCCCCGCCAGCTCCACCACGCAGGACCAGAGCCGCGGAGCCGCACGACGGGAGGCTGGTGCCCTGAACGAGCTGACCGGCATCGTGTGGGTCGTGGCCTCGGGCGTCCTGTTCGGCAGCCAGTTCGTCCCCGGGAAATACTGCACCGAATTCGAGGCGGGTGCCTACAACATCTCGATGTCCCTGGCGATTCTCGTCGGCAGCATCTTGGCGTTGGCGGTCCTCGGGACGGGGCCGATCGCCCCGGGCCCGGCAGCGCTGTGCGCCCTCGCCGGCGCGATCTGGTCGCTGGGCAACTACCTGCTGCTGGTCGCCGTGGCGCTGGCCGGCATGGCGCGGGCGTTCGTGGCGATCAACTTCTCGGCGGTGCTGTCGTTCGCCGGCGGCATGGTGTTCCTCGGCGAGCTGCCGGCACTGGGGGGCGCACGGCTGCTGGCGATGCTCGGCGCCGTCGGTCTGGTCCTTCTGGGGGCCTGGCTGGTCACGACGACGACGCCGCGGGGCGAGGCCGCCGGTCGAGCCGGCGGTGGTCGCGGGCGGGTGGGTCGGGGCCTGCTGGCCGCGTTCGTCGCCACCGTGTTCTTCTCGACGTACAACGTGCTGACCGCCTGGGTGCTCAACCGGCGCGGCGTCGGCCCGGGGCCGACGTTCGTCGCCGTGGCGCCGGGAATCGTGGTCGGGGCGTTCCTCGCCGCGCTGCTCTCCCGCCGGACGTTGTTGCGTCACTGGCGTCGGGCACCGGCCCGCGGGCACCTGCTGGCGGGCGCACAGGGGCTGATCTGGGCGACGGCGATGGTCTGCATCCTCTTCGGCTGGATGGGAGCCGGCATCGCCGTCGGAACGGCCGTCCAGGTCGGCACGCAGACCGTGGTCGGCGCCATGTGGGGCATCGCCAGGTTCGGCGAGTTCGACGCCCTGCCCGACCGTCGCGGAGCCTTCGCGCGGTTCGCCGCCGGCGCCGCGTTGACGGTCGCCGGGATCGCCGCGATCGGTTTCCTGTGACGGCTTCCCGTGACAGGCCTTGACGCCGACGCCGCGGGGGGATAGGCATCGGCCCGGAGACGCGAGGGTCCGTGAAGCCGACCGGAATCCAGTCGCTCGACGACAGCAACACCCTCCGCGGGTTCGTGCACAACCTCCGGGAGGGGATCTACATCACGACGCTCGACGGCCGGATCCTGGACGCCAACCCGGCTTTTCTGCAGATGTTCGGCGCGACGAGCCTGGACGAGCTGCAGGGCTGCCGGACGGTCGACCTGCTGGTCGACCCGCTGCAGCGCGAGCGGGAGGTGGATCTGCTGCTCGAGGGCGGGACGGTGCGCGAGTTCGAGTTCCAGATCCGGCGCCTGGACGGCATGATCCGCACGGTGCTCGACACCTGCTTCGCGATGCGCGACCCGGCCACGGGCGACACGGTGTTCCACGGAATCCTGGTCGACATCACGGGCCGCAAGGACCTCGAGGAGCAGCTGCGCGAGGTCGGCATCCGCGACCCGCTCACGGGGCTGTACAACCGCCGGTTCCTCGAGGAGGTCGAGGCGGACCTGGAGCTGCGACCGCGGCCGCTGGGCGCGATCGTCGTCGATGTCGACCACTTCAAGGACTACAACGACCAGTACGGCCACCGGATGGGCGACGAGGTGCTCCGGCACGTGGCACGCTTCCTGTCGTCCCAGGTGCGCGCGGACGACATCGTGTTCCGCATCGGCGGGGACGAGTTCCTGGCGCTGCTGTTCGGGGACGGCTTCCGCCACACGCGCACCGTCGCGCGACGCATGCGCGACGCCGCCTCCCAGCGCGGCACCCCCGTCCCGCTCACCCTCGGCTGGGCCGTCTCGCGCAACGGCGAGTCGATCGAGCGCACGGTGAACCGCGCCGACAAGAACCTGATCCGCGTGCGCATCCGCGTGCGCGGCGACGAGCGGCGGGGCCACGCGGCCGTGCGGCCGCTGCGCGTCCGCCGGGCTCAGAAGCAGAAGTCCCCGCCTGCCGCACAGCACTCCGAACGGTAGCCGTCGATCCACCGCGGGTCGCGGCAGGTGCACCACTCCGCCCACCCGCACTCCGGCGGGTGGTTGCGGTGGCACGGCGGGCACTCGCGGCAGCGCGCCTCCCCGACCGGGTCGTAGGCCAGCGGGCAGAGCGCGGTTCCCGTCGCGGCGTCCCACACCGTCGGGTCCCCGCTCTCGCGGAACACCAGTGCGCAGGCCTCCGCGCGGTCCAGCCCGGCCACCGCGGACGCCGGCCGGTCCTGCGGCGGCAGGCAGTCGCAAGAACAGCGCACGCGGCACAGCCCGTCCCCCGTGCACTCCATGTTGCCGTTGTCCTCGACGCCGCACCCGCAGTCGCCCGGGGACCGGCAGTCGCTGACCGCGCCGTGCTCGGTGCGCCAGCCGCCCGAGCACGGGTGCCCGCAGCCGTCGTCGCCGCCGCACGGCACGCCGTCGCAGCTCGGCACGCACGGACCGCCGTCATCGACGTCCGCGTCCGCCTCCGCCGCCGCGTCCGCCTCCGCCTCCGCCTCGGATCCGGCCTCGGTCTCCGCCTCCGACGCCTCGTCCGGCACGTCGCCCGGCACCTCCCCCGTCTCGACCGCCTCGCCGCCGCCGTCCATGGGCGTGTCCGGAATCCACACGGTGCCGTCCGAGCACCCGGTGGCCGCCGTCGAAGCCAGCGCCGCCAGCACCACGATCGCGCCCGCCCGTCCGCCGTCCATCGCGTCTCCTTTCCGGGCCCCGGGCCCCGCCGGCCCGGCTCCGGCCGCGATCCGACTCATCCGCGATGCGCCGGCAGCAACGGCCGGGCGCCCGTCGAAGGACCGTCGTGGATCCCGCGGTGCACGACGATCTTCCGCCCGGCCGCACACCCGTCCAACCAGGCCGCCGTCCGGCGCGAGCCACCGTAGCGCGTCCAGCGCACCCGCGGGTACCGCCGTCGCAGGAACTGCTGCAGGTCGCGGTCGCCGACCCACACCAGCCCCTCCGCCCGGTTCGTCGCCCCCTGCGCCCGCAGCGTCTCGGCGAAGCCGGTCATCACCCCGGACAGGTACGTCCGCCGCTCGGCGTTCCCCCGCACGCGCCCCGCCCGCCGGTACTCGAGCCACAGCCGCTCGGCCGTCCCCTCCAGGAACGCATGGAGGTACTCGGCGAGCTCGAGGTTCTCGGCGGTGCCGCACAGCTCGAGCACCACGCCGCGCTTGCCCTCGCGCGCACGCCACACCGGCACCCAGATCGCCTCCACGAAGCAGTGCTCGGCGAGGATGTTCGCCAACAGCCGCCGCGCCTCGTCGGTGCGGCCGGTCGCGCGACCGACGTGGCGGAAACCGTAGCGCCGCTCGGCGCCCGCGGCGGCCGCCTCGAGGTTGTACTTCAGCATCAGGCGCTGGGCGGCGGCCGCGGCGGCCCGCGCCTCGTGCTCGTTCGGGCTCCCGGCCAGCGCCAACAGCCGCGCCACCCGCTCGAGCACACGTTCCTGCGCCCCGGCCGGCGGCCGGCCCTCGGCCGGCTTCCCCGCGGCCCGCGCATCGATCGCCCGCTCCTCGCACACCTGCCGGAAGGCGGAGCCGTGGGCCGGCACGTCGCGCAGCCCGAGCACCTCATCGACGAACTGGTGCGCCATCTCGTGCTTGAGCACCTCGACCACCGTGCCCCATCCGTGGTCGGCGAGCAGCCGGCGGGCCAGCGCGATCGTCCGCGAATCGCGGCGCCAGGCGCCGAGGCGGCTGCGGTCCTCGACCAGTTCGAGCGCCGGGGGCCGCATCCGGCTCCGGAACAGACTCCAGTCGAGGTCGGCCCAGGTACGGCGCAGCACCCGCAGCGCCGCCGCCTCGAGCTCCGCCGACAGGAGGCCGAGGGACTCCCGGCGGGCATCGTCGCCGCGGGTTCGGGCGGCCGCGCGGGCGTCCACTTCGTCCTCCCTCACCAGCCGTTGAGGTGGATCTTCTGCGGCTCGAACCGGTCCTCGGGCGCCGGCTCCTCCGCCGGCTTGCCGAGCGGGACCAGCGCCAACGGCACGACGTGTCCGGGCAGCCCGAGCAGCTTGCGCAGGCCTTCGACCCGGTCCTGCCGCGGGTGCACGCCGAGCCACACGGCGCCCAGGCCGTGGGCGGTGGCGGCGAGCAGCAGGTTCTGTACGGCGGCCGAGCAGTCCTGCACCCAGAAGCCCTCGTGCGCCTCGAGCTTCAGGTCGCCGCAGACCAGGATCGCCGCCGGCGCGGTCGGGACCATCGAGGCGTACGGGTGCACGGTCGGCACGCGGCGCAGCAGCTCCCGGTCGTCGAGGATCACGAACTGCCACGGCCGCTCGTCGCCCGCCGACGGCGCGTGCATCGCCGCGCGGATCAGCTCTCGCAGGGTCGCCTCCGGGACCGGGTCGGGCCGGAACGCCCGGATGCTCCGTCGCTTGTAGATCGCCTCCAGCATCATCGTCAGCCTCCCCAAGGCGGCGCCGCCGGGCAAGCCGGCTCGAACCGCGGCTCGCGCGTGTAGCGCACCAGCGCCCCGGCGAACGTCCCGGCGACCCAGGCGTTCCGGAACTCCCCACCGCCCCGGTAGCAGACCGCGACGCGCCCCACCGCCCGGCCCGCCGACTGGACCTCGGGCCCCGCCGGATCCCACGGCCGCACGTCCCACTCCGTCAGCTCGAGTACCCAGGCGTTGTCCGCGGTCCAGATCGTGAAGCTCCCGGGCTCCCCCGGGGAATCGACGTGGAACATCGAGTCGCCGTACGCCAGCGCCCGCTGCTGCACCGCGCCCGACGACGGCTCCGCCGGCAGGTCGACCCGCAGGAACCGCATGCCCGACACCGGCGCGGTCGGATCCGGCAACGGCTGCTCGAGGAACAGCACGACCCACCCGCGTCGCATCGGCTCGAAGACCACCTGCGCTACCGGGAACGGCGCTCCGTGCACCTCGCCGGCCACCGGCGCGACCGGGATCCCGTCGAGCGTCGGCGCCGCGGTCCACTCGAACCGCTCCGGCGCCGCCGCCCGCTCCGCGCCGGGCGCCGCCCCCTCCGAGGCCGCCGCTGCCTCCGCCGCACCGTCGTCGGCGTCCGAGGCCGCCGGGTCCGGCGTCGCGCCGCGCCGGCAGCTTGCACCCGCCGCCGCCAGCACTCCGAGGAGGATCCACCATCGAGCCCGCAGCATCGCCCGGCCTCCGTCGCATCGATCCATATACGTCCCCTGTCCCCAGTCAAGCCCACCGCCGGAGAAACGTGGTCGTGGTCGTGTTCGTGGTCGTGCTCGTCGTCGCGACCGCGGTCGTGGTCGGACGCGGTCGTCGTGCCGCACCGGCTCTGGATCGATCGGTCGTGTTGCCCGTAGAATGGCGCACGAAGCGGTCGCAGGGAGGCACCGATGGACGACACGACCCGCAGGGAGTTCATCCGCTCGTTCGGCATCGCGTTCCTCGCGGTCGCCGGCGGGCGCGCGCTGGCCGGCTGCCGCCGGGGCGGGGAGCCGGTCGATGCGCCGCGAGCCGCGGACGGCGCCGCAGACGCCGGGCCTGCGATTCCACGCACCGGCCCTCCGAATGCCGCCGGCGCCCCGCCCGAGTCCGATGCCGGGTCGACAACCCCGGACGCGGAGCCCGCGGTCCTCGAACCCCGGGCCCGCCTCCGGGCGATGTGGCTGGCGCTGGTCCCCGAACCGACCCCGGAGGACTGGGCCGCGATGCAGGGGGACGAGTCCCGGGATCCGCGCCCGGAGCGCGAGGCGGCCCACCGGAAGGCGCTGGACGAGCTGGTCGCGGCCGACAACCTCCGTGCCCCGGTCGCCGACCTCGTGCAGCTCGCCTTCGCCGAGGTCAGCTTCCACCACTGGCGGCTGCGCCTCGGCGCGACCTGCT
>JAFGHH010000574.1 GCA_016930215.1 Deltaproteobacteria bacterium | reverse complement strand
TGGCGTAGGCAGTCGGGGATCACACTTGTGGGCCGGAAAAACCGGCCGCAGGCCAGAATTCACGCTGGAGTGCGGCGGAACTTCGGGCTAGCACGCGGCCCCACGCACCGCACACCCCTCCCCCTCGCGCGCCCCCCCCGCACGCTCGCGCCCGCGCTCGCCCCGCTACCTCTGTAACCGACGCTCGTCCTCGGGCGCCCGCTCCCGGACCCGCACCAGGATCAGATCCCGGTCCGCCCGCGCAATCGTCTGCGACAGTCGCTCCCGCGGCTTGCGCACCGCCCAGCCGATCGCAAACGAGACCGACGGACACCCCACCGTCGGCTCCCTCAACCGCTGCACGATGTGGATCGTCGCCGTCGGCGCCCCCTCCGACAACAACACCATGAACTCGTCACCCCCCATCCGGAACACCGCGTCGCTCGTCGCCCGCACGTGCCGGTCCAGGAACCGCGCCAGCTCCACCAACGCCCGGTCCCCCGCCGGATGACCGTGCCGGTCGTTGTACGCCCGGAAGTCGTTGATGTCGACCAGCACCACCCCCCACTCCGCCTCCTCCCGCTCCAGCCGCGCCTCCAGCTCCGCCAGGTGCCGCCGGTTGTAGCACCCCGTCAGCGGGTCCCGCACCGTCAGCTCGTGCAGCCGACTCTCCATCTCCTTGTGCCGCGTGATGTCGATCAGGATCCCGTGGAACAACGTGTCGCCCGTCTCCGGATCCTGCACCGCATAACAGGAATCCAGCACCGTCAGCACCGCTCCGTCCGAACGCCGCACCTGCAGCTCGAAGTCCCGCACCACGAACTGCTTCTCGAGCAGCGCCAGCTCCTCCTGCCGACGCGAAACGTCGATGATCAGGTCCTGCACCCCCGTCCGCCGCAACACCTCCAACGACGGGAAACCGAACAGCTCCAGGAACGCAGGGTTCGCGTCCAGGATTTGCCCCCGCACGTCCGTGATGTACACCCCCTCCCGCACGTTGCGCACCAGCTCGCGCGTCGTCTCGGGGTCCGCCAGCGTCCGGAATCGCGACATCGACCCGTATCCTACCCGCCACACCCCCCGGACACAACCACCCCCCGACGCCCCAGGGAACTCCCCGACTACGACCACGACCACGACCACGGCACGGACCGGTCCCGAACCTGGGGGGCGCTGTACCGACTCGCCCTGACGGCCGGGCAGTGCGGCCGTCTCCTCCCCCCCAGGGGCTGGACAGCCGCGGACCGCTCCACCTATGCTCGCCGCCGCCATGAACGCAAAGCCCTCCCGCAACGCCGAAACCCTCCTGCCCCACCGGTGCCCGATGCACCTCGTGCGGACGCTGCACGCCGCGGAGGAACGGTCGGCGGAGACGAAGACCGTCGTCGAACCCGGCCGGCCGACGGCCGCCGAGGACGCCGTCGATCCGGTGTCGCCGATCGAGCTGATCGCACAAGGCGTGGCGCTGCACACCGGACGGCTGCCGCGCACCGCCGAGGTCCAGGCGCTCCACCCGGACGAGGAGCGGACGGCGTGAAGCCCAAAGGGCCGCGCGACGCGACGCTCGCGGCGCCCCGACCGACCGCGATCGTCACCGGAGGCAGCCGCGGCATCGGCCGCGCCTGCGCCGTGGAACTGGCGTCGGCCGGATACCACGTGGTGGTCAACTTCCGCGAGCAACAGGCGGCGGCCGAGGAGACGCTGGCCGCCGTGCGGGCGGCGGGCGGCGTCGGCGAGGTGCTGGGCTTCGACGTCACCGATGCCGCGGCGACGACCGCCGCACTCGAATCGCTGTTCGAACGCCGGCCCCGGATCGACGCATTGGTCAACAACGCGGGGACCGTCGCCGACGGCCTGTTCGCCACGATGTCGCCCGACAACTGGCGGAAGGTGCTCGCGACGTCGCTCGACGGCTTCTACAACGTCACGCGGCCGGTCGTGCGACGGATGATCCGGCACCACCAGGGCTCGATCGTCAGCCTCTCGTCCGTCGCCGCCCGCCGCGCAAGCCGCGGGCAGGCGAACTACGCCGCCGCCAAGGCCGGCCTCATCGGCGCAACCCGCGCGCTGGCGGCCGAGGTCGGCCGACTCGGGATCCGCGTCAATGCCGTCGCCCCAGGACTGATCGACACCGAAATGACCCGCCACGTCCCGCTCGAACACGCTCTGCCGCTCATCCCCCTGGGCCGGATCGGACGGCCCGAGGAGGTGGCGAAGGTCGTGCGCTTCCTGTGCTCCGACGATGCGTCCTACGTCACCGGCCAGGTGTTCGGCGTCGACGGCGGAATGTCGTGAGCCGCTCCCTCCGTCGCCCCCCGCCCCGTGCGCCGGCCACGACGCTCCTCGCACTGCTGCCGCTCGCAACCTGAAGGGTCGGAATCGAACGTGCACGGCCGAACGGCATTCCTCTTCCCCGGACAAGGCTCGCAGTTCGTCGGCATGCGGGCCGGACTCGGTTCCCTGCAACCCGCACAGCGGAAACTGTTCGAACAGGCCGAGGCGCTGCTCGGTCTGCCGCTGCACCGGCTGATCGATGAAGGGCCGGAGGCGGAGCTGACCCGCACGTCGAACGCCCAGCCGGCTCTGCTCGTCATGGACCTGGCACACGCGGAAGGCGCCCGCGCCGCCGGACGCGTCGCCGACGTCGTGCTCGGCCACAGCCTGGGCGAATACGCGGCGCTGGTCTGGGCAGGTACGCTGGCCCTCGACGACGCACTGCGCCTCGCCCGCGCCCGCGGCCGGCTGATGGAAGAGGCCGTGGAACGGACGCCGGGCCGGATGGTCGCCGTACTCAAGGTCCCGACCGACCGGCTGGAGGCCGTGCTGGCCGAGTGCCGGACGCACGGAGTCCTGGAGATCGCCAACTACAACGCCCCGGGCCAGCTCGTGCTGTCGGGGGAAACCAGGGCCGTGGAACGCGCCGTGGAACGCCTCCGAAGCGAACGCCTCGGACGCACCACGCCGCTGAACGTCGCGGCGCCGTTCCACTGCTCGCTGATGACGCCGGCCGCGGAGGCGTTCCGCAAGACGCTGCTCGACGTGGAGCTCCGGCCCCCACAGCCGGTCTTCATCGATAACGTGACCGGCCGGCCGGAAGACGACCCGGAGCGGATCCGCAGGAAGCTGGTGCAACAGATGGTGCAGCCCGTCCGCTGGGAGACGGCCGTCCGCTCGGCACTCGAACTGGGTGTCGACCGGTTCCTGGAGTGCGGGCCCCGCGCCGTGCTGTCGGGGCTGGTGCGCCGCATCGCGCCGCCACGCACGACGATCGAACGCTCGGAAACGCTCCTCGTCACCTCGACCGCGGAAGCGCGGGAACCCCGCTGAAATTCCGCCGGTGCGCGAAGACGATCGGGACGACCGACAGGACGGGTCGCAGCGCGAACGCGATCACGCGCAAGTCGGGGCGGGCGCCGGCCACACACGTGGCCCTGGATCACCTGCAGACTCCTCGACTCCTCCTTGACCCCCCCGCCTTCCAAGTCCACACTGATGTCATGAAAAACGGATTCCGCATCGCCCTCTCCGGGCCACT
Organism: Deltaproteobacteria bacterium; assembly: GCA_016930215.1. Lineage (GTDB taxonomy): Bacteria > Myxococcota_A > Polyangia > DRWM01 > JAAZOP01 > JAAZOP01. The sequence continues at coordinate 4,531 of JAFGHH010000574.1, read as the reverse complement.
GGCGCTGGCCCTCGGATGCTCGCTGTCCACCGGCGGCCTCGAACCGTGGGACGGCGACGACGCCCAGCCACACGACGAAACCACCGGCGACTTCGTCGTCACCGATACCGCACCCGACCGGCCCGACGACGCCGACGCCGATGCCGACGCCCCGCCCTGCGACCCGACCCGGTGCAACGACGAGTGCATCTCCGTCGGCTTCACCGGCGGCTACTGCGACGGAGTCAACTGCTACTGCACCGGCGGCCCCGACGCCGACGCCGATGCCGATGCCGACGCCGATGCCGACGCCGATGCCGATGCCGACGCCTTCGATACCTTCGAGGTCCTCGAAGTCCCCGACGTCCCGGACACGGTCGATACCCTCCTCTGCGCCGTCGGCAGCCGCCGCTGCACCGGAGATCGACTGGAACAGTGCACCGGCACCGCCTGGGAGCTGCTCGAGATCTGCCCGCTGGGCTGCAGCACCAGCGGCACCGCCTGCCGGACGATCGACCCGAGCAACGTCAGCCCGGAGCTCCTGGAGGCCGGGACCGGCGACGTGACCCTCACCGTCTCGCTGTCGTTCGACACCGGAGTCTGTAACCCCGCCGTCTTCCCGGGCACCCGGCCGAACGCCACCACCCTCCCGGGCACACCCGGACTCTGCGTGCTCTCGGCGAACTCCTGGACCATCTCCCCCGGCGCGACCCTGACCGCCCACGGCACGAATGCACTCGTCCTGCTGTCGCGCGGACCCGTCACGATCCACGGCACGATCAACGCCGCCGCCGACGGCACCACCCGGCCCGGCCCCGGCGGCGGCAACGGCGGCGCCGCCGGGACCGCCGCCGACGGCGGCTGCGCCGGCCAGCCGGGCGGCAGCTACGGCAGCTCCGACGCCGGCGGCGGCGGCGGCGGCCACGGAGGTCGGGGCGGCCGCGGCGGCGGCACCAACTGGGTCGCCGACGGCGGACTCGGCGGCATCGCAACCGCCACCGCCTCCCTCGTCCCCCTCACCGGCGGCTGCGGCGGCGGCGGCGGACCGACCGGCGACGGCGACGGCGGCGGCCCCGGAGGCGACGGCGGCGGCGCCGTACAGATCACCTCCGCCGCCTCCATCACCCTCTCCGGCACCGGACGCATCGGCACCGGAGGAGGTGGAGGAGGCCCGGGCCGGCTGTTCTCCGCAGGCGGTGGAGGAGGCGCCGGCGGCGCCGTCCTCCTCGAAGCCCCGACCGTCACCGTGCAGGGCGTCTTGGTCGCCAACGGCGGCGGCGGCGGCGCCTCCGACTCCGGCGCCACCGCCGGCGACAACGGCACCTGGAACCTCGACCGCGCCGCGGGTGCCCCCGCCGTGTTCTACAACGGCCGCTGGGAAGGGGCCGGCGGCGACGGCGGCGCCGGCGACGGCCTCGACGGACTCCAACCCGCCGACGGCTACTTCAACGGCGGCGGCGGCGGCGCCGCCGCCGGCCGCATCCGCATCAATACCCACGGCGCCGGACCCGCCCTCGCCTCCCCCACGATCAGCCCCACCTCCGCCTCCGGCGGCTACACCACCGGACCGATCGCCCTCACCCCCTGAACCCCCGGACCACAACCGCACACAACCCGCCCGGGAAACCGATCCCCGCGGCCTCGCCACATACCCGCCCCCCCCGCCCCGCGGCGGCCGGAAACTCCACACCGCCAGGAACACCCCGACTCAGAACGTCGAGCGTCACGGGTTTCGTCGCGTGCCGCGACGAATTCGGAAAGCAGTAGCTCAGATCAACGCCGTCGAGAAGTACCGCTCCGCACGGTCCGGCAACACCGTCGCCACCACCCGCTTCCCGTCCGCGAACAACGCCGCACACCACACGTTCGCACCCGACGACGTCCCCACCAAGACCCCCTCCACCTGCGCGATGCGACGCGTCATCTCCACCGCGTCTTCGTCCGTCACCGTCATCACCACGTCGATCTTGTTCCGGTCGATCACGTCCGGCACGAACCCGTCCCCGATCCCCTGGATCACGTGCAGACCCGGCTCCCGACCCAGAAGCGCCGCCGAGTTCTTCGGCTCGACCGCCACGATCTGCACCTTCGGGTTCTGCTCCCGCAGATACCGACCCACCCCCATCAGCGTCCCCCCGCTGCCGACGCCCGCCACGAACACGTCGATCCTCCCGCCCGATTGCTTCCACAACTCCGGTCCCGTCGTCCGGTAGTGCGCGTCCGGATTGTCCGGATTCACGAACTGCCCCGGCACGTACGCGTTCGGCATCGACTGCCTGAGCTCCTCCACCTTCGCCAGACACCCCGGCAGGTTCTGCTCCGCCGGCGTCAACACCAGCTCCGCCCCCAACGCCCGGATGATCTTCTTCCGCTCCTCACTCATGTTCTCCGGCATCACGATGATCACCCGGTGCCCCAACTGCGTCCCCACCAGCGTGATCCCGATCCCCGTGTTCCCCGACGTCGCCTCCACGATCACGTCCCCGGGCTTCAACAACCCCCGCTCGCGCGCCCGACGCAGGATGTGCAACGCCACCCGGTCCTTGATGCTCCCGCCGGGGTTCAGGAACTCCGCCTTGCCCAGGATCTCCCCCGGCGCCAGGCGACCCATCCGCAACAACGGCGTCTCGCCGATGAAGTCCAGAATCGTTCCCGCCGCTGCGGTCATCTCGTCGCCTTCCCTTCTCCCCCGCCGAACGCCACCCCGCCTCCGACAACCCCCCCCGCCCGACCGGCGGAACGACGGCGTCCGCGGATCAACAGCGCGCCGCGACCACCTTGTCAAGCACGGTGCACGCCGCCCCACCTCCCGCCGTCGCCCCCCGCGCGGACCCGGACCCCGGACGGAACCCGCCCGGACCCGGTAACCGCCTCGCCGACGACCCCGGCAATCCGATGCCCGACCGGCGCCCCTTCGTGTATCATGGACGCCGGAGGTCGCCATGACTCGCTGGCTGTGCCCGATCCTCCTGGTCGTATCCACCACCGCCTGCGGCGAAGACGGCTACTGGGTCGTCGTCGATGCCGACGCACGCCCCGACCCCGACGCCACCGCCGACTCACCCGCCGAAACCGATGCCGGCGCCGATGCCGACGCCGACGCCGACGCCGATGCCGATGCCGATGCCGATGCCGATGCCGATGCCGACGCCGACGCGGACGTCCCCGACGTCCCCGCCACCTGCGGCTTCGGCTACGAAACCATGTTCACCTACGCTTGGCACGGCCCCGACGCCCCCACCGGCGGCGATGCACCGCTCGAACCCGATGCACCCCCCGTCGCCCGCGTCGCCCACGCCGAACCACCCCCGCCCTTCCTCTGGAACCTCACTCTCGAAGACGATGCCAAAGGCCCCCGCAAGGACATCGTCATGCCCGGCTACAGCGACACCATGCCCCCGTTCGAACGCGCCGAGCCCTGGGGCCTCGACGAAACCCGCTGCTACGAAACCCCCGTCGGCGTCCGCTTCCTCTCCGAAGAAGAAGCCTTCGACCTCTACGTCCGCATCGCCACGCAGACCACCGGCGTCCCCTTCGACGGCTCCCCCGGCCGCCGCACCACCATCGGCCTGCGCGGCGCCTACCCCGGCACCTTCCTCTGGCACGGCAACCGACCCGACCGCTTCAACGATACGATCGTCCTCGTCTGGATCGAAGACGCCGGCCGTAAACGCGTCCTCGAATTCCCCGTCAACACCGATACCGGCGCCCACGACTTCGGCGCCGACAGCTCCTCCTCCCTCCGACCCAACCGCCGCTACCACTACGTCAACGGCTGGCACCGCACCTACAACGCTTGGCACATCGATGAGGACGGCTACCGCGTCCGCGACGACCAGAACACCAACGGACACTGGGACTCCGACCGCAACGGCTGGCTCCCCCCGCCCGGCGCCGACCACGACCGCACCGGCGGCGGCCACAACATCCACATGGGCTCCGTCGATGCTCCCCTCGGCTCCGCCCACGTCGATGTCTGGTCCGCCGGCTGCCAGGTCATCCCCGGCATGGCCAACTGGACCCGGTATATCACCAACGCCTGGACCCGCGAGGGCGACCGCGTCGATTACTTCCTGATCGATGTCCGCGACATCCCCCCCGAGGTCTGGACCGGGCCCTGCACCCCCGACGGCTCCCACCTCTGCCCCTTCCCCATCGACTCCCTCCCCTTCTCCCACTCCGCCGATACCTCGACCGCACCCTCCGACGACTTCGACCTCTACAACTGCTCCACCGCCGACGAGTCCGGCCCCGAGGTCGTCTATGTCTTCACCACCGACCGCTCCGGCACCCTCTCCGTCTCCGTCGATTGCGTGGACCCGGTCGACGTCGATGTCCACGTCCTCGACGGCGACGACCCCAACGCCTGCCTTGCCCGCGCCCACATCGCCTTCGACTACTCCATCACGCCCGGCCGGTACTTCATCGTCGCCGACTCCTTCGTAGACGCCGGCACCGCCCTCGCCGGCCCCTACACCCTCCACGTCGACCTGCGCTGACCCCCCCGCGCCTCTGCGCGAGCTCCCCCCCTCTGCGCCTCTGCGCCTCTGCG
>JAFGHH010000573.1 GCA_016930215.1 Deltaproteobacteria bacterium | reverse complement strand
TGGAGACATGCGCGCACACGCTCGGTGACCTGGCCCCCCTTCGGCAGGCGGGCGGCGAGCGCCACGATCTCGCGATCGCGGCCGAGCTGGTGCAGCTTCTCTTCGGCTTCGAACCGGAGGAGATCACCGCCGCGCGAGCGATCGACCGCGGCGGGAAGCCGGTCGAGCACGAACGTCAGGGCGCCATCGACGAAGCCCGCCGGGGGCAGGCCGGACTGGGAGCAGACCGCCACGCCGTTGGTCACCTTGAGCAGCAGCGCGCGCCGGCCGTTCTGCGCGGCCAGGCCGTACCCGGGGAACCACGCGAGCGCCGCGAAGCGCGCCTCGGCGGACGCCGCCGCGTCGAGGCCGTCCCTGCACTGCCGGAGCTGCTCGTTCGCCTGATCGGCGAGCCGGTACCCCGCTCGGTCGAGCCAGCACGGAATGACCCAGAGCCCCAGCACCATCAGCACGCACAGGATCACCGAGCCGCCCAGACACCACCGAACCCAGCGTGGGATCCTCGGCTTCGGTGCGGCGCGGAGCCGGACCAACCCGCCGCCGGCGGCGGACGACGCGGGCGGCGAAGGGACCGATGGTGCGGCGTCCGGGAGTTGCTCGTCCACGATGCAGATGAGTGTACCCGGTTCGACCCGAGACTCCAACCCGGAAGCGCGTGCGTCGTCAGGGTCGCCAGCCCGTTGAAGACCGGGACGTGCAGGCGGTTCACCTTGGCGTTGGCGGATTCGGGCGGCAGGCCGCGATGCCGCAGCATGCCGAGAATGTCGTACGTCAGGCCATTCGGCGGCGTGGGAAGTCCGACGTCGGTTCGGTCTCCCGCGACGCGTCAGCGCGTGCTGCCTCCACGGTCGGCTCCATCCCAGCTCCGTTCCGCGGCCACGATCCGAAGCCTGTCTCCGTCCTCCCGCCTCGTCAAGTCGTGGGTCTTCCCCAGACCTGCGTCCCGCTCCTTGCCTGTCGTGGAGACCAAGACACGTCACGTTGCGTCGGCAGGCTGACGGGCAGCACGGTGGACATCGATGGACCTCGGGAGCGGCCGGGGCCTCCGGGTAGACCGCGCTTCCATTCCCTTGTTGCCGGCGGGGGAGACGACGAACGCGGGTCCGCCGGCGTGGTGTCGTGCCTGCATGCTCGCACCTCCGTGACGGTCGCGCGGTCGACGGTCCGGCGCTTGTCCTGGTGGAGCGGCCGACACGCAAGCCGGTCGACGGGGTGCGAGGCGCGCACGGCGGCGACGGCTTCGCGGCGGGCGGCGGGTCAGGCCGGATGGCGGGACCGGGGCTCGAGGAAGGTCACCTGCGCGGCCACCGCCGCCCGCCGGAGCGGCTGGTCCTCGGGACGCAGGGGCGGCTCGCAGACCCACAGGTCGCCCGCGACGTCGTACAGGCACGCGTGCCGCCGCTGGTAGGTCTCGTGACCCTCGACGGCGGCGTAGTCCTCGTCCTCGCCCAACTCGTCGAGCGTGCCTTCGGTCCTGACCTGCAGGTCCTTCCGTCCGTCGTCGTCGAGGTCGAGCAGCCGCCAGGTGGTCTGCTCGGCGATCGTGACGTACTGGTCGGCCTCCGGACTGCGATAGCTGCGCACCGCGGCGTACTGCGATCGGAGGTCCTCGCCGTCGAGGATCCAACCCAGCACGCCGGTGTGCTCGTCGTCGAACCGCACGGCGGGGACGGCCACGCCGACCAGCACGGTCAGCTCGACCCGGCCGTCGCCGTCCAGGTCGCGGACCCGCAGCTCGGGCGTCGCCTCGGACTGGTCGGAGATCGACACCAGCGTGGCCCGCCGCACGATGCGGTAGGGTCCCCCCGGGTCGCCGGCGTCGCGTGCGAGCCGGGCGACCTCCCAGGCGAACGACATCAGGCTGCTGCCGCGGCCGGCGCGGTCCCAGCCGACGTGGACGTTGGGGGCGGTCGTGACCTCGCAGGGGAGCGGCGCCGCGCCGCGGGTCTCGTCCTCGCAGCGCCGGATCCGGGCCTGCCAGGCTTGCTGCGAGGTCTCGAGCGTTCCGGCGTCGGACTCGCGGGCCTCCCAGATCGCGCCGGGGTAGACCTGGTACAGCGCGAACGTCACGCCGTCGTGCTCGGCGCGGGCGACCAGCTCGACGGCCTCCGGGAAGGTCGGCTCGAGGGCCTCGCAGATCGCCTCCGCGACCGGGTCCGGCGCGTCGCCACCCTCGGCAGCGTCGACCGGCGCCGCCGGCGTGTCCGGCATCGCCGCGGTGTCCGCGGTGTCAAGCCCGGCCGGCGCGTCCGCCCCGCCGGCCTCGGGTCCGGGCGCCGGAACGTCACCGGCATCGAGCGGCGGTCCTGCGTCCGGCGCCGTGGCGGTCGGCGGGTCGGCCGACGGCCCGTCCGCGGCCCCGGCGTCCGCGCGGACCGGCGGGGGGAGCGGCACGATATCGATGGCGGCCGTGCCGGACCGGTCCCCCGCGGGCGCCGGCTGGCCCCCGCGCGAGCAGGCCAGTGCGACCAGGATCGCCGCCGCGGCCGGAACGAACCGACGGGAACACGGCTTGGTGCGCCGTCGCATCGCGGGCCTCCGCCCCGGCGGGCCGTTGCCCGGACGGCCATCCCAGCTCCGTTCCGCGCCCACGATCCGAAGGCTGTCTCGGTCCTCCTGCTTCGTCAAGTCGTGGGTCTTCCCCAAACCCGCGTCCCGCTCCTGCGTCCCGCTCCTTGCCGTGACGTAGAAGGCACGATATGTTGGATTGCGTCGGCAGGCTGATGGGCAGCACGGGGGACATCGATGGGCTTCGGGAGCGGCCAAGGCCTCCGGGTAGACCACGGTTGGACTCCCTAGTCGCCGCCCGATCCGCGAGGTCCGGGGGAAGATCGGCCCCAGTCGGGATGTCAGCGCGCCAGAGGGAGGCTTCGTCATGTCCGGACGTCATCGGTGTCCGAGGGCCTGGGCGGTTGCCGCCTGCGTGGTCGTCGCGGGTCTCGGCCTGTCCCGACCGGTGTTCGCCGCACCCACGGAGTGCGGCGCCCAGACCCGCGAGATAGGGTCCGTCTGCTCCCCGTCGTCCACGCCCCGCGTGTGCACGTTCGACGACTTTCCGGCGTTCGATCAGTGCAACGTCGCCAGCGACGACAACGTCTACGTCTACACCTGGGAGGGAAGGCACACGTCGCCGACGAGGCCGAGCTCGAGTTGGAAGCTCACCAACCGCTATGGCTACCAGTGCGTCGAGTTCGCCCTGCGCTACTTCTTCGGCCGGTGGGCGGTGCCGAGCTGGCCGAACGTGGTGTCCGCCGCCGCGATGTGCGATCGCGGCGCGGTTCCGGCGGAGGTGCTCCGCATCGACAGCCCGACGATCGATGACGTCGTTCCGGGCGACCTGATGGTTTTCGAGCCCGACAATCCGGAGTGCGAAACGGGGTCGTGGGGCCACGTCGCGGTGGTCAACGACGTCAATCGGGACGCCGGGACGGTCCAGAACATCAACGAGAACTGCGCCATCGCCACCCCGACCAGGGGGTGCGTCACGAACAACGTCGATATCGGTTGCGCCCGGTGCATCCTGCACGCGAGGAACAACGTCCAGCCCTGCGTTGCCCTCGGTCCCCCGCCGGCGACTCCTTCGCCGAACCTGGAGGACGGCCTCTGCTTCGCCTGCGGCAACGCGACGCGCGACCGGGTGGCGGGTGGGGAGGACTGGAGCTACGGCCACTACAAGGCGGGGTGCGGGCTGACGCAGGCGGCGACCGGGCTGTCGATGTCGACGACGTTCGGCACGGACGTGCTGGCCTTCGCGCACGACCTGCTCTGCCGCCTCGACGACGACACGAAGTTCGTGCGCACGAGCTGCCGCGAGGAGGTCGTGTTCGACGCCGGAGAGAACCGCGGCACGACCGAGTACGGCGACTGGGATCCGGGATTCTACAAGGGCGAGTGCGCGCCGGACGAGTACGTCGTCGGGATCAGCCAGACCACCAATTTGGCCCTGTTCTCCATCCGCTGCTGCCGGGGAAACGTCGCGCACGACGACTGCCGCCCGGTCGTGTTCGCCGACGGGAACAACTTCGACGGCGCCTCGATGATCAACGACTGGGACGAGACCTACTACAAGGGCGAGTGCGCGCCCGGACGCCACATCGCCGGCGTCAGCCAGAAGCCCGGCACGGGAGAACCCCACGCGATCCTGTGTTGCGGCGCAGGCGTCGTCCCGCCGGTGGACGGTGGCGACGCGGATATCGACGCGCCGGAGGACGGCAGCGATGTGGGCGACGTGGCGGCGGCCGAAGCGGACGGTCCGGAGCCGTCGGACAGGGAGGGCGGCGCGGACGACGCGGACCTCGCGGACGATGGTGAGGACGTCGACGGGGGCGGCGGAGATGGGTGCGGCTGCCGGGCAACCGGTGGGAGCGGCGCGGCTGGCTGGGGCTGGTTCGTGCTGGCGTGCCTCGGCTGCCTGCTTCTGCTTTCGCCCCCGAAGGTGGGCGTCTTGTCGTCTCGCGGACGCGCGGAAGGAGGCTGCGCAGATGTCGGCAGGGCACGGTCCGCGTCGCTGTTGGGCGCCGATCGTCCTACTGGTGTTCCCCGGATGCTCGACGGGGAGGGTCCATCCCACCTTCGTTCCACGCCCACGATCCGAAGCCGGTCTCGGTCCTCCTGCCTCGTCAAGTCGTGAGTCTTCCCCAAAACCTGCGTCCGATCGTTGCCTTGTTGTGGAAGCTGCAGTCTGTCACGTCGCGTCGGCAGGCTGATGGGCACCACGCGGGACATCGATGGACTTCGGGACCGGCCAGGGCCTCCAGGTAGACCGCGCTTCCATTTCCTGTCGCCGATCACGAGCGCGAGGGGGGGGAAGGGGCTCCGCAGGGCCCGTGGTTGCCGGAGACTCGGTCCCCGGCCGAATCGTAGGCCTCTCCGCCGAGACCGGCGGTCGGCTTGGCGGCGTGCTGCCGGACACCGCGCTCGTGCAGAGCACGAACGACGGCGACTCCTCGTCCGCCGACGCGGAAGTCACGGGCGACGTCGTCACGGCGACGGAGACCTCCGAGGTGTTCTCCGTAGCAGCTGAGGCAGGTCCATGGTCCGTTCCAGTTGAACCTGCAGCTCCCATCGGTGAAGGTCAGGGCGGGCAGCGTCACCATTGCGGCTGCTCGCACCGGAAGTCCACCTCGTAGGTGCGGCGGCCCTCCAGGCGCAGGTGCGCGACCTGGCAGTGGTGATTGGAGAAGCAGGCGGGACCGCCGCGGGGGTGGACCGGCAGTGTGCCGAGGCCCTGGACGTCGATTCGGTAGCGCCCCCTGCTGTCGGTGGCCTGCATTGCTCCTCCGACGACGACTTCGATCCCTGCACAAGCAGGGGCGCCGATGAGGGTGACCTGCCCGTGCACCGTGGCCTGCTCGGGCGGCTGGAGCGGGCCTGTGCCGCGCTCGAAGACCATCAGCTCGGGGTCCTCCTCGGCCTGAACGAGGAGCGACTCCTCATGGGAGCCGGCCGGAGGCAGCACGAGGGGCGCGAAGAGCGGGTCGCAGCGGCCGATGTCGGAGCGCCAGAGCGGTGTGCCGGTCTGCCGCTCGATCGCGAACAGACGCCCGTAGCCACCGCAGCCGTACAGGGTCTGGGCGCCCACAGCCAGGTGGCCATCGCCGCGCCAGTCCACCGCATCAAGCGCCGTCCGCCACCGCCACGTGCCGCTGTCGAGATCGATCGCGGCCACCGAGAGTTGTTCGGTCTGCGCGTCGCGCAGCAGTACATAGCCCGTGCCGCCGGCCGCCGCGACGGCGTGCATGCCGCCGGTGACGGGCATGCGGTGGCGCTCCTCGCCCGTGGCCGCGTCCAGGATGCGGACCGCGCGGTGCGAGGAGCTGAGGAGCAGCACCGTGTCGTCCAGGGCCATGTCGACGACGTCGCGATAGTCTTCGCGCAGCGCCGAGACCTCTGTGTCACTCCACCGAACCGAACCGTCCTCGGGGCTCACCGAGGTCACCGTCCCGTCGTACTCCAGGAGGAGCAGCTGGCTCGGCGTCCCGATGAGATAGCGGATGGTCCGACCACGGTCCGCTGCGCTCCGACTCCATCGCTGCTGTCCCGTGCGCACGTCGAAGGCGACGAGTTGGTGGGGCGCATCGGTGGAGGAGTCCTTGAGGTCCGCGACCACGACCTCCCCCGCACGCGCGGCGGAGACCACAACCGCCCACGGCAGGGTGATGGTGGCCTGCCAGCCCTCCTGCCCGGTGTGCACGTCGAGGGCGCTGATGGTGTCCCCGTCTCTCCTGAGCAGGATGCCGTCGGCGTACTCTCCGGAGGTCAGCGGCATGGTGACCGGCACCTCGGTACGGACCAGCGTCCCAGACGGTCCCCAACGAAGGGTCACGAGACCCTGCGCGTCCCACTCGAGGGCACCGTCTTCCAGCCGATAGTGGCGAGTCCCTTCCGTCATGCGGATCGTCTGTGCGCTCGCCAGGTAGTCCGCGGTCCAGGCAGCCTCGGGCGGAAGCTCGCTCGGAGCCGTCTCACCCGCGGGAGCCGGTGCGGCAGGGCTCGGAGGAGATGGGGGGGGCGCGGGCGTCGCCTCGATCGGCGCGGCGGTCGGGGGCGCGGCAGACGAGCAGGCCGCGACGAGGGCGCATGCCGGCGGAACGAGCCCCAGCGAGCAGATGGCAGGCAATCCGATGAGTCCTCCGTGTTTGCCGAGCATCATGATGGAGTTCATCGCAGCATGTGCGAAGCGGTGGGTCAAGCACCTCTGTTCCCAGGGCTGTCGTACGTCGGCCGAGCTCAGGAGAAGGCGCGTGTCCCACGCATCCAGAAGCGGGACGGGCCGGGGCGAGTGCTCCCGTGGGCGGGGTCGCGCAGCGGTCGGGTGAGACGCGTCGTTCGCGGTCGGGCTCGCGCTGGAACGGGCTTCGCCCGCACCGGCGCTCGGCCGCTCTACATTCGAGAACCGCTACGGCGCGATCCGGGCCCCGCCCGGGTTCCGCAGTAGCATCCTCCTTGCGGCAGGGGAGCCCGAGCGGCGGGGCGCCGTCGGCATGCAGGCCTGGCCCTGCGGCGTCCACGACAGCGTCCGCCTTCCGCTGCCGGCCGGCGGGAGCCTCGAGCAGCGGATCAGCGCGCTGTTCGGCGACTCGATGCGCCGCTTCCGGGCCCTCGCGGAGGCCTCGGCGTCCGCGACCGCCGGCGCGCCGTGACGCCATCCTGGCTCCGTTCCGCGTCCACGATGTAGACGCTCGCCCAGAAGCGCCGGAATCGCCTCGCGCTTGGCGCGGCCGCTTGCAGGGCCGCGAGTCACCAAGGCCGACGGAATCCCAGGTCCTTCCTCGTCGGT
>JAFGHH010000572.1 GCA_016930215.1 Deltaproteobacteria bacterium | reverse complement strand
ATGAACGAGCACTTCGTCTGCGTGAAGGTCGACCGCGAGGAGCGCCCGGACCTCGACCAGATCTACCAGACCGCCCACCAACTCCTGACCCGCCGCGGCGGCGGCTGGCCGCTGACGATGTTCCTGACCCCCGACGGCAGGCCGTTCTACGGCGGCACCTACTTCCCGCCCGAGGGTCGGCTGGGACTGCCCGGCTTCGCCGACCTGCTGCGCGAGCTGGCCGCCGCCTGGACGACCCGCCGCAGCGCCGTGGACGCCCTCGCCGGACACCTCGCCGCCGCCCTGCGGCAGGTCGACCCCGAGCCGTAGGCCGAGACCGCCGCACCGCTCGACGACGGCCCCGTGCGAGCCTGGCGACACCGGCTCGAGCGGGACTTCGACCCGGTCCACGGCGGCTCGCGCGGCGCCCCGAAATTCCCCCAAAGCATCCCGCTCGAGTTCCTGCTCGGTCGGCTGCGCCGGAGACCCGACGACGACGGGGCCCGACGGATGCTCGAGCGGACCCTCCACGGGATGGCCCGCGGCGGCCTGTACGACCAGCTCGGCGGCGGCTTCTTCCGCTACAGCACGGACGAGCGCTGGGAGATCCCGCACTTCGAAAAGATGCTCTACGACAACGCCCTGCTGCTGCCGATCTACGCCGAAGCCTGGCGGGTCACGGCGGACGACTCGCTCCGGCGCACCGCGGAAGGGGTCGCCGACTGGGCGCTCCGCGAGCTGCACCTGCCGGGCGGCGCCTTCGCCTCGAGCCTCGACGCCGACTCCGGCGGCGGCGAAGGGGCGTTCTACGTCTGGACCCACGCCGAGCTGCGAGGGCTGCTCGACACCCGCGAGCTGGCGGCGGTCGAGGCCGTGTGGGGCGTGACGCCGCACGGCAACTTCGAGGGCGCCAACCACCTCGCCGGCACGGCGACGGAGGCCGAGACGGCGCGACGGCTCGGAGTCCCCGAGGCAGAGGTCGTGCGGCGGCTGGGCACGGCGCGGACGAAGCTGCGGGCGGCGCGAGCCCGACGCCCCCGACCCGGCCTCGACGACAAGGTGCTGACCGCCTGGAACGCGCTCATGATCCGCGGCCTGGCCCGCGCCGGTCGGCTGCTCGGGCGACCGGACTACGTCGAGGCCGCGGTCGCCGCGGCGGACTTCCTGCACCGCGAGCTGTGGCAGGGCGGCCGGCTGCTCGCCGCCTGGCGCGACGGCCGCGCCCGCTTCCCCGCCTACCTCGACGACCACGCCTTCCTGCTCGACGCCCTGCTCGAGCTGCTCCAGGCCCGCTGGCGCTCGGACGACCTCGACCATGCCGCGGCAATCGCCGACCGGCTGCTCGACTCCTTCGCCGACCCGGCCGGCGGCTTCTACTTCACCGCCGACGACCACGAACGGCTGCTGTACCGCGCGCGGGGCGGCGCCGACGGGGCCCTGCCGAGCGGTACCGGCATCGCGGTCCGCGGCCTGCTGCGCCTCGGACGGCTGCTCGGCCGCACCGACTGGCTCGCGGCCGCCGACCGCACACTGCGGGCCTTCGCCCCCGACCTGGCACGCTTCCCCGCCGCCTTCGGCTCGCTCGTCCTGGCGCTCGAGGAGTCGCTCGCCGAGCCGCGCACGGTCGTCCTGCGCGGCTCCCCCGCGGCGCTCGCTCCGTGGCACGCGGCGCTGGCGACGGGCGCCGGTCCGGGCGACCAGGTGTTCGCCATCCCGCCCGACGCGGCGCTGCCCGAGGCGCTGGCGGTCCGGACGCCGCGCGGGGAAGCGGTGGCCTACGTCTGCGAGGGGACGCGCTGCCTGCCGCCGATCACGACGCTCGAGGCCCTGTCCCGGACGACCCGCGTCGACGCCGGATGAGGCCCGGCAACCCGAGGAATCCGAGCAGCGCGAGAAGCGTCGCGCGACCGCGGGCGCCCGGCACCGTGCAGCCGCAACCGTCGTCGCCGTAGATGTAGACGATCGGCACGTCGCCGCCCGTCTCGCCCGACCCCTCCAGCGGCGTGGTTTCCGGGCGCGTCACGTCGAGCGGTCCGAGGGCGTCGGACGTGTCGGTTCCCGCATCGTCGGGCGGATTGCACCCCTCGTCGATCTCGCCGTCGCAGTCGTTGTCGACCCCGTCGCAGACCTCCGCGGTCGGCCGGCAGACGGGCGGCGGCGGCCCGCCGAAGCGGATCGTCGTGTAGTACCGGATCTCGTCCCAGTTCTGCGGGTCGCCCCATTCGGGCCCGTCGATCCGCGTCGGGAAGCCCGCGCCGTCCGACAGCCAGCAGTAGAACCGGGCGGAGCCGCGGGCGCAGACGTCGGCCAGACCGTCGCCGTTCGCGTCGCCGACGCGGATCGTGCGGAAGTACCGCGGCTCGCTCCACGAGCCGTCGTCCGACAACTCCGGCCCGTCGAGCCGCGTGGGGAACCCCGCACCGTCCGACAACCAGCAGTAGACGCGCGCATTGGCCCGCGCGCAGACGTCGGCGCGGTCGTCGCCGTTCACGTCGGCCATCCGGATCGTCGAGTAGTTGTCGTAGTCGCCCCAGCCCGTGCCGTCGGACAGCTCGGGGCCGACGATCGCGCCGCCGAAACCGTCGCCGGTCGAGAGGTGGCAGCGGAAGTCGGAGGCCGAGCGGACGCAGAGGTCGTCCCGGCCGTCGCCGTCGATGTCGGCCAGCCGGATCGTGCTCCAGTACTTGATGTCGTCGAAGCCCGCCTCGTCGCTCCACGCGGGACCGTTGACCTGGGTCGGGAACCCGGCGCCGTCCGACAGCCAGCAGAACATCCCGGCGTTGCCGCGGGCGCAGACGTCGGCCAGCCCGTCGCCGTTCACGTCGCCCATCCGGATCGTCCCGTAGTGCTCCGGGTGACCCCAGCCGGACGCGTCCGACATCCGCTCGGTGGTCACCGCGCCGGCGAACCCGTCGCCGGTCGAGGGGTAACAGCGCCAGCCGGCCGCCGCGCGGGCGCACAGGTCGTCCCGCCCGTCGCCGTCGAAGTCGGCGAGGCGGATCGTCGTCAGGTACGGGTGGGCGTCCCAGCCCGAAGCGTCGGACAGCGGCGGTCCCTCGATCCCGGCCGAGAACCCGGCCCCGGTCGACTTCCAGCAGTGGAACGCCGCGTTGGCCCGCGCGCAGACGTCGGCCAACCCGTCGCCGTCGATGTCACCCATCCGGATCGTCGAGTAGTTCGTCACGTCGGCCCAGCCCGAGTCGTCGGACAGCGCGGGGCCGGCGATCTCCCCGCCGAACGCCGCGCCGGTCGAGGCGTGGCAGCGCCAGCCGGCCCCCGCGCGGGCGCAGACGTCCGCCAGACCGTCGCCGTCGATGTCGCTGTTCCCGCCGCCGTCGTACTGCGCCGCCTGCTGCAGCACCTCTTCCGCGATCAGGCACACGTCCCCCTCGTCGATCGCCCCGTCGCAGTCGTCGTCCGCCCCGTTGCAGACCTCGGTCGTCGGCACGCACGCGCTGGTCAGCCGCACGCGCCGGATCGCGCGGTAGGACGACGACAGCGTGCGGCTCTGGTGCACGATCCCCGTCGCACAGCCGCTCGCCTCGTAGGTCCACATCGAGCCCCACGGGTCGCCGCGCTCCCAGACCACGATGTGGCCGCCGCTGCCGGGGCAGCCGCCGCTGCGGTACGAGGCGCAGTCGCCCTTCTGCAGCGACTCGCGGCTGATCGCGTTCCACCAGGTCTCGGTGCAGGTGAAGTGCCAGGTGGAGTACGGGTGGGCGCAGGTCGAGACCGAGATCGGGCTCGGCACCTGCCAGCACTTGGCGGCGAACCCCGAGCAGTCGGCGCCGTAGCTGCCGGTGTGCGTGCACGACGGGCAGCTGCCCGAGCACGACCCGTGCTGCGTCCCGTCCGTGCGCCAGCAGCCGTTGCCCCACCAGTACGAGTAGCCGACGCCGGAGATCGCCAGGTTGATGATCTCGTCCCGCGTCATCTCCGCCGGGTCCGCCGGCACCGCGGCCGGAACGGCCAGCCAGGCGACCAGCGCCACGCAGACCGCGCGCCTCACGGCCGCCAACGCCGCACCTCCACCCCCTCGGCGACGAACGCGAGCTGCCAGACCGCCCCCTCCGGCGTCACCTCGAACTCCTTGAACTGCTCCCACGCCCCCACCGAGGGCGTCGTCCTGAACCGGCGCCGCTCCGCCAGCGCGGCTTCCAGCACCCGGACCTCCAGCCGCTCGTCCGAGACCAGGAACGTCTCCGGATGCTCCTCCCACAGGTGCGCCGCCACCACCACCCGGCCTTGGGCGTCGCCCGCCAACGCCGCGATCCGCCGCACCGGCCCGTCGTAGCGCAGCTCGGCGTGCGCCGCGATCACGTCCCGCGCCGGGTCGACCGTCCAGACCTCGACCGCCGCCGGACCCGCCAACCGCGCGTGCCCCTGCAGCCCGCCGACCAGCGGCCGGCCCGTGCGCTCGACTCGGTAGAACGGTTCCGCGAACTGCGCGTCGAGCACCCGCACCGAACGCCGGTGGTCGTACTCGACCCACACCCCGTCGTCCCGCACGAACAGCGCCGTCGTCCCGCCCCCCTCTTCGATCCCCGGCCCGAGCAGCCGGGTCTCGGCGAGCGTCGCGCCGCCGGCGTCGAGCACCCGCACGATCTGCGCGGCCAGCCGGTCCAGCAGCAGCAACTGCCCGCCGGGGGCGAGGACCAGGTCCTGGAACGTGTCGAGGCCCAGGGGCACCGCGCCGAGCCAGCGACCGCGGGCGTCGAAGCGCGCCACGCGGCGGTTGACCTGGTCGAGCACCAGCACCTCGTCCGACGAGGCCACGGCGAAGCTCATCGGGCCCACCGGCGCCGATTCGTCGCCGCCGCTCCGGCCCAACTCGCCGTCACCGCCGCCCCACGCCGCCCGCACCACGACCTCCGGCACCTCGTCCGCCGCCGCCGGTGCGGCAACGCTCGCCACCAGCAGCAGTGCGCTCGTCCAGGCGGTCCAGCGCGGGCCGCGAGCGGTGCCGTTCTTCCACATCGTCCACCTCCTGCCGCTCGGCAGTATAGTTGATTTCCCCCTGAACGTGGTCGTCGTCGTGGTCGTCGTCGTCATCGTCGTGGTCGTCCTGCGGACCCGGTTGACGACCCGGCGCCCGGGTGGTACGACCACCGCCACCCGGGAGAACCGCCCGTGGAGAAAGGAGCAACCCGATGGCCGAGGGGAAAACCATCGACGTGTCGTTCGCCGACGGCGTACGCACGTTCACGCTCGACAAGCCGCCGCTCAACGTGTTCGACCTGCCGATGATCGACGAACTGGCGGCCGCCTTCGAGGAGGCCGGCCGCGACCCGAAGACCCGCGTGGTCGTCCTGCGGGCCCGCGGCAAGGCGTTCTCGGCGGGCGTGGAGGTCGCCGACCACTCCCCGGACAAGGCGCCGGCGATGATCACCGCGTTCGGACGCCTGTTCCAGACGATGCGGGCGGCGTCGGTGCCGACGGTGGCCGTCGTGGAGGGCGCCGCGCTGGGCGGGGGCGCCGAGGTGGTGCTGTTTTGCGACCTGATCCTGATGGGGCCCAAGGGGAGCTTCGGCGTGCCGGAGATCCTCCTCGGGTTCTTCCCGCCGATCGCCGCCGCTGCGCTCCCGCGCCGGATTCCCCGCGCGGTGGCGATGGAGCTGATGCTGACCGGCGACCGGATCGATGCCCAACGCGCGTTCCAGGTCGGCCTGGCCAACGCCGTGCTGCCCGCCGAGGGCGCCGAGGACGCGATCAAGGCGTTCGTCGGTCGCGTGGCCCGCGGGAGCGGGAGCGTCCTGCGACTCGCCGTCCGCGCCGCCGACCAGTGCGACGGCATCCCGATCGCCGCGGCGCTCGACCGCGGCGGCGCGATCTTCCTGGCCGACCTGTACCGCACGGAGGACGTGCGCGAGGGCCTGGCGAGTTTTTCCGAGAAGCGCAAGCCGGTCTGGAAGGACCGCTAGAGGAAACGCCGACCCCGCCTCCAGACCCTCCTTCGCCGTCACCCGCCGCTTCCCGCTCGCCGACATCAACCAGGCCTTCGACCTGCTCCGCCCGGGCGACCCGAGCTGCCTGCGCGCCGTCGTGATTCCACGGGACGATCAAGGCTCGTAGACCGCCGTGCCGTCCGCGGTCTCCCGCCGCGCGCACTCGCGTCGCAGCGCCCCGAGGTCCGGCGTCCGGGCCAGCTCGAGCAGTCGATCGTCCGGCACGTTCGACGCCGTCCACCGCACCTCGCAGCGCTCCGCAACCCACCAGGTCAGCACGCGCGCCGCGCGCGGCCCGGCAAGCACCGCCGGTTCGCCGCGCACCCGGACCGTCCGCCGGTCCTCCGCCCCGCGCCCGGTCCGCTCCAGCATCGCCGCCCCGGTCCCCGGCTGCAGCGTGCACTCCGACACGCGGTCGCGCACCACCAGCTCCACGGCGCGGTCGCCCGCGACGAAGCGCGCGCCGACGACCGTCCCGCGCAGGAACGAGTCGCCGTCCCGCACCGGCCCCCGCTCGACCGTCCACCCCTCGACCGCCTCGGGCAGCGCCTCCGCCAGCGCCGCGGGCGAGAGCCGCACGAGGTCCCGGTCGAGGTGTTCGAAGAACGCCACGGCCGCCGCGCCGTGGAACAGCGCCGGGCAGACCGCCTCGGCCGCCGGCTCCTTCCCCGGCTCCACCGGCTCCGGCCCGACCGCGCGCGGCAGCGGCAGGTCGTACGACTCGGCGACCTCCCGAAACGTCCGGACGGTGGCGCAGGCCGCCGCATATCCCGCGTTGCAGGCCCGCTGCAAACGCTGGAGGCCGACATAGACGTTGCACGGCACCCACTCGCCCCGTACCTGCAACGCGCCGAGCACCTCGCAGGCGTCGAGGAACCCGGCGTTGCAGGCCTGCTCGAGCCGCGCCGCCGCCTCGCGGCCCCCGGCCGGCGTCGAGCCCGCCCGCAGCCGCCGCAGGCCGAGCCGCCGGCAGGCGTCGCCCCGCCGCCCCTGGTCGCAGGCCCGCACATACAACTCGTCCGCCCGCGCCTCGTCGCGCTCCCCGGCCGGCCCGTCGGCCAGGCGGTCGGCCAGCGCGACGCACGCCGCCCAGTCCCGGCGCCGGCACGCCCGCTCCAGCGCCGCCGGCTCCTGCAAGACGACGAGCGGCGTCTCGGGCCACTCCGGCACCGCCGGCGCCGCGTCGCCCGCCACCTCCTCGACCTCGCCGACCGCGTCCTCCTCGACCGCCTCGAACGAGGCCGGGACGTCCGGGCTGCCTTCGATGACGACGTCGGACGGCTCCGCGACGTCCGTCGCCGTCGCGGTGGAAGGCCCGTCGGCCGCGGGCGCCTCCGCGGAGCGCTTCCCGCAACCGAGCACCGCACAGACGACGGCCAGGAGCGACGCCGGCCGGCGGAAGGTCCCGCCGCCGGCGATGGGTCGGCGTCCCACCATTGCCCCGAATCTAGTCGAATTCGAACCCGCCCTGCTCGAACAATCGCGTGCACGCCTCGACCGCTTCCGGGTCGTACAGCCGGCCGGAGCCCTTGCGGATCTCCTCGAGGGCCACCCCGACGCCGAGCGCCGGCCGGTAGGGCCGGTGCGAGGCCATCGCCTCGACGACGTCGGCCACGGCCACGATGCGGGCCTCGCGCAGGATCTGCGCGCCCTTGAGCCCCGCCGGATAGCCCGACCCGTCGAGCCGCTCGTGGTGCTGCGCGACGACCTGGGCGATCGGCCACGGAAACTCGATCTCCTTGAGGATGTTGTAGCCGGTGGTGCAATGGGTCTGGATCAGCTGGAACTCGACCGGCTCGAGGCGACCCGGCTTGCTGAGGATCTCGGACGGCACGGCCACCTTGCCGATGTCGTGGATCACCGACGCCAGGTAGATCCCCTGCACCGCCTCGTCGTCCAGACCCGTCTCGCGGGCGATCGCGGCGGCGAGCTGCGCGACGCGCCGCTGGTGGCCCGCGGTGTACGGGTCGCGCAGCTCGGCCATCGTCGTGATCGCCTGGATCGTCTTCTCGATCGCCCGACGCAGGCGGGCCGTATGGTCGAGTCGCTCCGCCTCGGCCTTCTTCTCCTCGGTGATGTCGACGATCGCCCCGATCGTGCCGACGAACGCGCCGTTCGGATCGCGCCACGGCACGGCCGAGACGCGGATCTGCCGGACCTCGCCGTCCTTGCGCCGCATCGCCAGCTCGTAGACCGTCGCCTTCCCCTCGCGCCGCTGCTCCGTCTGCGCGAGCACCTTGTCCAACTCGCCCGGCACCAGCAGCTCGCGCAGGTTCTTCGAGACGATCTCCTCCCGCGTGAAGCCCAGGATATCGGCGTAGGCCTGGTTGGCGAAGACGACGTTCTCGAACGGGTCGACGATTCCCAACCCGTCGCGGATCGTCTCGAAAACCAGCCGCGACCGCTCCTCCGTCTGCCGCCGCGCGACCTCCGAGCCCTCCCGCTGCTCCTCGATGCCGATCGCCGCCGCCACGAACTCCAGGATCCGCCGGTCGATGTCGCCGAGCACGAACACCCGGTCGAGCGCCACGCGCAACACGCCCCAGCGGACCCCCCCGTAACGCACGCCGACCGTCACCCGCGTACCGCCGTCCGTCGGCTCCACCTTCAACCCGTTGACCGCGCCGGCCCCCGGCACGGCGGCCCCGGGCTCGAGCGACAGCCGCGGCTCGAGACCCGGTACCGCCGTCGAATGCACCGCTTCCGCCCCGGTCGCCTCGGTCCAGCGGACCGTCGGCTGCAGACCGCCGTCGCGCAGCCGCTCGTAGCCCACCTGGACCGCGCCCATCAGCGTGCCGCACAGCGCCACCAGCCGCCGGATGTTCCGGTCCGAATCCAGCCCCAACTCCAGGTTGCACTCGTTGATCCGCGCGAGGATCCAGGCGGTCGACTCGCGCCCCGGCGGAGGCAGCGACGGCGCGCTCGACCGGCCGATGCGCCGCCCGCCGTTCCCGAACCCGCCGAAACCATCCAGAACCATCATCCTCCCCAACGTCGGGGTCGAGCGATGCAATCGGCGTGCCCGGCCCGGGCGCGATTCAACTCCCCGAATCCGCAACCGAAGCGGCCTGCCCGAGCCGAGCACCGTTGCAATCGTGAAAAGCAGACGGCATCCCGGTGAAAACGCGGCGGGCCGGACCTTCCGGCGTGCTGCTCCGCACGCCGCCCGTCGGCCGCGCAAGCCGGCGACTCGCCGGCCCGACTCGCCGACTCGACCGCCTTGATCGCACCGTCTCGAAGGTTCTAGCCTTGCACCAGGATGTTCCCGGAAGTTCACCGGGCCGTCACGGGATGACGGCAGCGTGACGGGTGCCATGGCGAGAATCCTGGTCATCGAGGACGAACGCGACCTGCAGACGGTGCTCGAGTACAACCTGCGGCAGGCGGGGCACGAGGTGCTGCAGGCGCTGCGGGGCGAGGAAGGGCTGCAACTCGCCCGCAACCACCGCCCCGACCTCGTCTGCCTCGACCTGATGCTGCCCGACCTTCCGGGCACCGACGTGTGCAAGACGCTGAAGAAGGAGCCGGCGACCCGCGGGATCCCCGTGCTGATGCTGACGGCGAAGGGCGAGGAGATCGACCGCGTGGTCGGTTTCGAGCTGGGGGCCGACGACTACGTGACCAAGCCGTTCAGCGTCCGCGAGCTGCTGCTGCGGATCCAGGCGATCCTGCGTCGCACCGCGACCGCGCCCGCGACGGCGCCGCTGATCGAGTTCGGCCAGCTGCGGGTGGACCGCGACGCCCACCGCGTCTGGGTCGATGGCGAGGAGGTCCCGCTGACGGCGCTGGAGTTCAAGCTGCTGGTCACGCTGCACGAGCGGCGGGACCGCGTCCAGTCGCGCGCCGTGCTGCTCGACGACGTGTGGGGCATCCAGGCCGACATCACGACGCGGACCGTCGACACCCACGTCAAGCGGCTGCGCGAGAAACTCGGGGCGGCCGGCGAGTACCTGGAGACGGTCCGCGGCGTCGGCTACCGCTTCGCGGCCGCGCCCCGCGAGGCGGAGCGGTGAGACCCGGCATCCGCGGCAAGCTCTTCCTCGTCTCCCTCGGACTGATCGTCGTCTGCGTCGCCGTGGCCTTCCTGTTCCTGGAAAACGCCTTCGACCGCTTCCTCACCCAGCGCGAGGCGGAGCATCTCCAGATTCGCGCCGCCGGTGCCGCCCGGGCGGCCACGCATGCCGGGCTGCCGGACGGCGACCGAGCCGGCTGGGACGCCCTGGCCGACGGGCTGGCGGGAACGGCCGAGGCCCGCGTGACGATCGTCGGACGCGACGGGTCCGTCTGGGGCGACTCCGAGCTCCCGCCCGAGCAGCTGGCTCGGGTCGAGAACCACGGCACTCGCGTGGAGGTCCGCGACGCCCTCGAGCGCGGCCACGGCTCGGCCACCCGCCACAGCACGACCCTCGGCCACCGCATGATGTACGTCGCCGCGCCGTTCCCGGCCGACGCGGCTCCGCCCGTCGGCGTCGTCCGCCTCGCCGTACCGCTCACCGCCGTCGACGACGCCCTCGCCCGAATGCGCTGGCTGCTCGCCCTCGGCGCCCTGCTGGCGCTCGTCGTGGCCGTGGCGTTGTCCGGGCTGGCGGCCCACTGGGCCGGTCGCAACGTGCGCAGCGCCACCGCCGTGGCCCGCAAGCTGGCAGCCGGCGACCTCAGCGTCCGCACCCGCAGCACGGAGCAGGACGAGGTCGGCGAGCTGGCCCGCGCCCTGGACGGACTGGCCGAGAGCCTCTCCACGACCCTGGGCACGTTGCGCTCCGAGCGCGACCTGCTGCAGGGCGTGCTGCAGGGGATGACCGAGGGCGTCCTGCTGATCGACGCCCACGGCCGGATCGTCCTGCTCAACGCCGCCCTGCGCCAGAGCCTGCTGCTCGACGCCGACCTCGCCGGCAAGCTGCTGCTCGAGGCGCTCCGCCACGCCGAGCTGCGCGAGCTGCTCGAGGCCGCACGCCGCTCGCCGACCCCGACGGCCGGCGAGATCGAAGTCGAGGGCCTCAAGCCCCGCCGCTTCCTCGTCCACGCCTCCAGGGTCCCCGGCGAGGCCGGCGGCCTGCTCGCCGTGTTCGTCGATGTCACCGACCTCCGGCGCCTCGAGACGATCCGCAAGGACTTCGTCGCCAACGTGTCCCACGAGCTGCGCACCCCGGTCGCCGCCGTCCGCTCCGCCGCCGAGACCCTGCGCGGAGCGCTGGAGCGCGACCCCGCCGCCGCCGGCCGCTTCACGGACATCATCGAGCGCAACGCGGAGCGCCTCCAGCGGCTGGTCGAGGACCTGCTGGACCTCTCGCGCATCGAGTCCCGCGAGTACCGCCCGAGCCTCGAGCCCCTCGACATCGTCCCCGTCGTCCAGCACGTCCTCGGACTGCACCGCGAGCGGGCCGAGGCGAAGCGGCTGCGGCTCGAGGCCGAGCTGCCCGCCGCCCTGCCCGCGGCCCGCGCCGACCGCCGCGCCCTCGAGCAGGTCCTGTCGAACCTCGTCGACAACGCCGTCAAGTACTGCCCCGCCGGCGCCGCCGTCGCCGTCCGCGCCGCCGTCGAGGGCGACCGCCTGCGCCTCGCCGTCGAGGATACCGGTCCCGGCATCGAGGCGCAGCACCTGCCGCGGCTGTTCGAGCGGTTCTACCGCGTCGACACCGGCCGCTCGCGCGAGCTCGGCGGCACCGGCCTCGGCCTGTCGATCGTCAAGCACCTGGTCGAGGCGATGGGCGGCACGGTCGGCGTCGACAGCACGCCCGGCAAGGGCACCACGTTCCGCTTCACCCTGCCGCTCGCCCGGCCGATTCCGTCCTGACCTCGCGTCACGCCGAGTTCACGGTCGCCTCGCACAAGTCACGTCCGCGTCACGTCCCGCGGTCGGATCGGCCGCGCATGCTCGCCCCCGGCGGCGACGGACGTTCCGTCGCCCGAGAGAGGAAGGGAGGTCACGAGAATGACGAGCAACCGGATCCGGACGGCCCTGATCCCCCTGGTCGTCGGCCTGACGGCCGCACGCGCCGAGGCCCAGGTTCCACCGCCGCCGACCGACCCCGCCGGGCCCGCACCCGCCGCGGCGGCGCCGGCCGCGCCGGCCACCGCCGAGCCGGTCGTTCCCGCCGCGGAGCCGCCGCGCCAGCTCGAGGTCGGCTCGAGCGACGGGTTCTTCCGGCCGGGCATCCTGATGCAGGGCTGGTACACCGCGGAGTTCCTGGGGACCGGCGCCGACGAAATCGACAACACCTTCCGCATCCGCCGCGCCGAAATCAGCGCGCAGGGCGAGATCGTCCCCGGCTGGCTCCGCTACAAGCTGATGATCGACCCGGCCAAGGTGCTCGAGTTCGGTTCCGCCACCATCGAGGTCGAGAACCAGGATCCCCCGCCGACCGATCCGGCCGACCCGGAGCAGGTCACGGTCCGCCAACCCGTCTCCGCCGTATCGATGTTCCAGGACTTCTTCGTCACATTCCTCGTCCCCTACGTCGAGATCTCGATCGGCCAGTTCAAGATCCCCGTCAGCTGGGAAGGCTTCGGCTCGTCGTCCCGCCTGCTGCTGCCCGAGCGGGCCGCGGTGTCCCGGCGCTTCGGCGACCGCCGCGACCTGGGATTGATGCTCGCCAAGAAGTTCGAGTGGTTCGGCTACACGCTCGGGTTGTACAACGGCGCCGGCCAGAACAACTTCGACACCAACAACACCAAGGACGTCGCCCTGCGCCTCGAGGCCTACCCGTTCGACGGCCTGACGATCGCCGGCGTCGCCTACCTCGCCGTCGGCGACCGCGACCAGCCGGGCACCCGGGACCGCTACGAGGGCGACCTGCGGTTCGACTACGCGGGCTTCCTGTTCCAGGGCGAGTACATCTACGCCCACGACGTCGACTCGAGCGGCACCGACGTCCACGGCCACGGCTTCTACGCCGCGGTCGCCTACACGATCGCCGACCTGCTCCAGCCCTGCGTCCGCGTCGGCTACCTCGACCCGGACCTGGACCAGGAGGGCACCGGCAGCACCGACGAGCTGTGGCAGATCGATGCCGGACTGAACTGGTTCGTCCACAAGCACGAGGCCAAGCTCCAGCTCTCCTACTCGCGCCTCCAGTACGACGAGCGGACCGCGGGCAACCAGGTGATCCTGTCCGCCCAGGCCTCCTACTGACGCCCGGAATTCCGCAGAGATGTGGCTTGCACGTCACGCGGATGTCACACGCCGCCGGGATGTTGACCCCGGCGGGGAAAGGAGTCGAACGATGTCCAAGACCACCAGACTCGTCGCGCTGCTCGCGCTCGGGACGGCCGTCGCGACCGCGTCCCCCGGCTGCCGGAAGTCGTCCGCGGCCGGCATGGTGCGGGTGGACGGCTCGAGCACCGTGTTCCCGATCACGGAGGCCGTCGCCGAGGAGTTCGGCAAGGTCCACCCGGACGTGAAGGTCACCGTCGGCATCTCGGGCACCGGCGGCGGCTTCAAGAAGTTCTGCGCGGGAGAGACCGACCTCTCCGACGCCTCGCGCCCGATCAAGCCGACCGAGGTCGAGGCGTGCGCGAAGGCCGGGATCGAATACGTCGAGCTGCCGGTCGCCTACGACGGCATCGCGATCGTCGTCCACCCACGCAACGACTGGGCGCAGCACATCACCGTCGAGGAGCTCGGCAAGCTCTGGGCCCCGGAGGCGCAGGGCCAAGTGCTGCGCTGGAGCGACGTGCGCGTCGGCTGGCCCGACCGCGAGATCCACCTCTTCGGGCCCGGCGTCGACTCCGGAACCTACGACTACTTCACCGAGGCCGTCGTCGGCAAGGAACACTCGAGCCGCGGCGACTTCACCTCCAGCGAGGACGACAACGTCCTGGTCCAGGGCATCGCCACCGACGAGCTGGCGCTCGGCTTCTTCGGCTTCGCCTACTACGACGAGAATCGCGACAAGCTCAAGCTGCTCCCGGTCGACGACGGCAAGCCCGACAACGGCGACGGACCCGTCGCCGCGTCCCTGGAGGCGATCCGCAACGGCACCTACCAGCCGCTCTCGCGACCGCTGTTCGTCTACGTCGCCGTGAAGTCCCTCGAGCGGCCCGAGGTGGCGCAGTTCGTCGAGTACTACCTGGCGGAGGGGGTGCCGCTGGTCGCGGAGGTCGGGTACGTGCCGCTGCCCGAACGGGCCTACCCGCTGGCCCTGCAGCGCGTGCGCGAGCGCCGCGCGGGCTCGATGTTCGCCGGCAAGGGCTCGATGGTCGGCGTGACGATCGACACCCTGCTGGAGCGGGAGGCCGCCGCCGCGCCGCAATGACGTCGCCCGAGCGCCACCCCGACGCCACGGGGGCCGACGCGCCGGCCTCGGGGGAGCGTTCGGGCCGGACGCCTTCCGGACCGCCCCCCGCCGCCGTTCCCTCCGACCTGCTCCGTCCCCGGGCCCGCTCCGAGCAGGTCGTGCGGCTCGTCCTGTTCGTCTGCGCGCTGGTCTCGATCGTCACGACCGTCGGCATCGTGGTCGTGCTGGTCCGGGAGAGCGCCGGGTTCTTCGCCGAGGTCTCGCTGGCCGAGTTCTTCGGCGACTCGCAGTGGACCCCGCTGTTCGACCAGAAGCACTTCGGCATCTGGCCGCTCCTGGCCGGCACGCTGCTCACCACGCTGATCGCCGTGCTGGTGGCGCTGCCGTTCGGGCTGCTGGCCGCGATCTACCTGGCCGAGTTCGCTCCCGAGCGCCTCCGCCGGGTCCTCAAGCCGGCGCTCGAGGTGCTGGCGGGGATCCCGACCGTGGTCTACGGCTACTTCGCGCTGACCTACGTCACGCCGGCCCTGCAGCTCGTGGTCCCCGGCCTCGCCGGCTTCAACGCGCTGGGCCCCGGGATCGTGATGGGGATCATGATCCTCCCGATCATCGCCTCGCTGAGCGAGGACGCGATCTACGCCGTGCCGGCGAGCCTGCGCGAGGCCTCCTACGCGCTCGGCGCCGGCCGGCTGCGCACCGTGTTCCGCGTCGTGGTCCCGTCGGCCTTCTCCGGCATCGGCGCCTCGGTGATCCTCGGCGTCTCGCGGGCGATCGGCGAGACGATGATCGTCGCCATCGCCGCCGGGCAGCAGCCGCGGCTGACCTTCGACCCCCGCGTCCCGATCGAGACCATGACCGCGTACATCGTCCAGATCAGCCTCGGCGACACCCCGACCGGCACCGTGGAGTACCGCACGATCTTCGCCGTCGGCCTGTGCCTGTTCCTGATGACCCTGGTGCTCAACATCGCGGCCTACCGGCTCCGCAAGCGCATGCTCAAGGGAGGCCTGACGTGAGCGCCCCCTCCTCGCGGACCCACGACCTGGCGATCCGCCGCGCCGAGCTGGCACCGCAGCGGGTCTTCCAGGCGATCGGCCTCGTGGCGCTCGTCCTGCCGCTCCTGCTGCTCGCCTTCCTGTTCGGCAGCTCGCTGGTCGATGCCTGGCCGCGCCTCGACTGGGACTTCCTGACCGCGTTCCCGTCGCGCAAGCCGGCGCTCGCCGGCATCCTCCCCGCGCTCGTCGGCACGACCTGCCTGATGGGACTCACCGCCGCGATCGCCATCCCCGTCGGCCTCGGCGCCGCCCTGTACCTCGAGGAGTACGCCCGGCCCTCGCGCCTGACGATGCTGATCGAGCTGAACATCAGCACGCTGGCCGGCGTGCCGTCGATCATCTACGGCCTGCTCGGCCTCGAGGTCTTCGCCCGGGTCCTCGGCATGGGCCGCAGCCTGCTCACCGGCGCCTGCACCCTGGCCCTGCTGCTGCTGCCGATGGTGATCATGGCCTCGCGCGAGGCCCTGCGCACCGTGCCGCAGTCGCTGCGCGAGGCCTCCTACGCCCTGGGCGCCGACAAGTGGCGGACGCTGCGCGGCGTGGTCCTGCCGATGTGCCTGCCCGGCGTGCTGACCGGCGTGATCCTCTCGCTGGCCCGCGCGATCGGCGAGACCGCCCCGCTGATCACGATCGGCGCGCTGACCTACGTGGCGTTCCTGCCCGATTCGGTCCACAGCGAGTTCACCGCGCTGCCGATCCAGATCTTCAACTGGGTCTCCCGGCCCCAGGCCGGCTTCCACGTCAACGCCGCCGCCGGCATCGTCGTGCTGGTCGGTTTGATGCTGCTGCTCAACGGCTTCGCGATCTGGCTGCGCGCACGCCTGCAACGGCGCGTGTACTGGTGAGCGCGCCGGACGCGGCGCGAGAAGGAGCACGACCGATGGACACGGTCCTCGCCGCCCCGACCCCGACGCCCCGCCCGTCGGGCGGACTTCCGAGCCCGACCACGACCGCCGGCGAGCGCGCCGCGGCCCTCGCCGCCGCCGACGCCGTCGCCCGCCCGACCGAGAAGATGAGCGCCCACGACCTCCACGCGTGGTTCGGCAAGGCCGAGGCGCTCAAGGGGATCACCCTGCCGCTCCTCGAACGCCGCGTCACCGCGATCATCGGCCCCTCCGGCTGCGGGAAGTCGACCTTCGTCCGCTGCCTGAACCGCATGCACGAGGTCGTCCCCGGCGCCCGCGTCGCCGGACGCGTGCTGCTCGACGGCCAGGACGTCTACGCGTCGCAGGTCAACCCGGTCCGCGTCCGCCGCCGCGTCGGCATGGTGTTCCAGAAGCCGAACCCGTTCCCGACGATGTCGATCCGCGAGAACACCCTCGCCGGCCTGCGCCTCGGCGGCGAGAAGGCGCCCGACCCGGCAGGCCTCGCCGAGAAGGCCCTGCGCCAGGCCGCGCTGTGGGACGAGGTCAAGGACATCCTCGGCCGCTCCGGCTCCGGCCTCTCCGGCGGACAGCAGCAGCGCCTGTGCATCGCCCGCGCCCTGGCCCTCGAGCCCGAGGTCCTGCTGATGGACGAGCCCTGCTCGGCGCTCGACCCGATCGCCACCGCCCGCATCGAGGAGCTGATCCACGGGCTGCGCGAGCGCTACACGATCGTCATCGTCACCCACAACATGCAGCAGGCGGCCCGCGTCGCCGACTACACGGCGTTCTTCCACCTCGGCGAGCTCGTCGAGTACGACCGCACCGACGTGCTGTTCACGCGACCGAGCCGCCAACGCACCGAGGACTACATCACCGGCCGGTTCGGCTGACGGGAGCCCGCATGACGCCACGACACACCGATCGCGAGTACGAGGCGGAGCTGCTGCGGCTGCGCGAGCGGATCCTGCTGCTCGGCGCGAAGGTCGAGGCGGCGATCGCCGCCGGGATCCGCTCGGTCGTCGAACGGGACAGTGCGCTGGCCCGGACCACGATCGCCGGGGACCGCGAGATCGATCGCCTCGAGATCGAGAACGACCGCCTGTGCCTCAACATCCTCGCCCGCCGCCAGCCGGTCGCCTCGGACCTCCGCTTCATCACCCTGGCGCTGAAGCTGGTGACCGACCTCGAGCGCATCGGCGACCTGTCGGTCAACATCTGCGAGCGCGCCCTGGAGCTGAACGAGGAGCCGACGCTCAAGCCGTACGTCGACCTGCCGCGGATGGCCGAGGCCGTCCAGGGGATGGTGCGCGAGGCGCTGGACGCCTTCGTCGCCCGGGATGCCGAGCGCGCGCGGGCCGTGATCGGCCGCGACGCGACGGTCGATGCCTACTACGCCCAGATCTTCCGCGAGCTCTTGACCTACATGATGGAGGACCCGCGCAACATCTACCGCGCCACGCGCGTGCAATCGATCGCCAAGTACCTCGAGCGGGTCGGCGACCACGCCTGCAACCTGGCCGAGATGGTCGTGTTCATGGTCGGCGGCGAGGACATCCGCCACGGCGGCGCCGGCCCCAACGCAGGCCGGGACGACGGCTAGTACCGAGGGCCGGTAGTCCCGATCCGAACCGCGGGCTTCAGCCCGCGGCCGGCTCACGGCGCCGCGAGCCGCTCGCGCACCCAGGCGATCGATTCCTCCGTCCGCAGCTCCGGATAGGCCACGAAGCCGAACGCGACGTCGGTGTGCCCACCCCCCGCCACCACCTCGTACTCGACCTCCACGCCCCCCGCCCGCAACGCCTCCACCATCGCCCGCGTGTGCGGCTCGAGCACCGTGTCGTCCGCATCGCCCTGGTAGATCCGCAGCGGCGCCGTCTGCTCGTACGGCCCCACGCGGTTTCGCCCGAACCAGTCGTGGTACGCCGCGTACGCGTCCCACGCCCCGGTCGCGTACTCCGCCAGGAACGCCGGCGCGAAGATCGCCGCCCGACTCTCCCCCAGCGCGTCGAACAGCGTCTCGCCGCCGGTGGTCGAGACCAGGCACAGCGACTCCATCACCTCGTCCACGCCGTCCGCCAGCCCGTCGGCCCACGGCGTCGGTCCGCTCCCGCCGTAATGCGCGGCCCAGGCCCACGCCAGCAGCGCGTGGAACACCAGGTGCGGCCCGTCGAGCGCGGCGCCCGTCCGCCACTGCTCCTCCCACACCGACGCCGGCCCCGACGCCGCGAACCCCCGGATGTCCAGCTCGGGCGCGTACGCGGCGTGCTCCGCCGCCGCCGACAGCACCGCGTGCCCGCCCTGGCTCAGCCCGACGAGCGCGTGCCGGCCGCTCACCGGAACCCCGACGTGCGCCGCCAGCCGGTCCGCGGCCCGCAGCGCGTCGAGCGCCGAGCGGCCCTCGCTGCGCGCGACGAGGTACGGGTGGGTGCCGGCGGTGCCGAGGCCCGGGTAGTCCGGGGCGATGCCGAACATCCCGCGGGCGCCGAACAGCCCGGCCAGCCCCGCCCCCGCCACCGTGTCGGTCACCGCGCACGCATCCGCCACCCCCGACGTCCCGTGCTCGTTCGACACCACGTGCCACCCGCCGGCCGGCGCATCGACGCCCCACGGGATCGTCGCCGTCCCCAGACACTCCGCGCCGTCGGTCCAGAAGCGGAACGACCAGACCGCGTAGCCGTTGTCGATCGTCACCCCGGGCGCCAGCCACGCCTCGATCACCGCCTTGGAGTACCGGCCGAGCAGCGTTGCCTCGCGCAGGCAGCCGTTCGTCGTGCAGCTCGGGTCGGGCTCGACCGCGTCCGCCGCGCCGTCGTCCGCAAGGCCGTCGTCCGTCGCCCCGTCGTCCGCCGCTCCCGCCTCGTCCGCCCCGACGTCCGCAAAGGTCGCCTCCTCGCCGCCGGCCTCGTCGAACGCCTCGTGCGAGGCGTCGGCGTCGGGTCCCGCGGCGTCGTCCCCGCAGCCCCAGGCCAGGGCCAAGAGGCACGGCCAGAGCCGGACGGCGCCGGTCGGCCTGCTCGAGGACGCGCTTCTCGTGCTCGGCCGCGAACGGTCGCCGCGCCGGCCGCTCGACGTGGGGGACCGGCCCCACCGGCGCCGCCTCGGGAACCATCGCCGCGGTCGCTCCGGACCCACCGGGCCCTGCCCCTCCTGCACCCGCGCCGCTGCCACCTGTCCGTTCTGCCTTGCCATCTCCTCCCTGCCTACCCGCCCTCTACACCATTTCCGACGGGGGCGGGTGTCTCACGCATGTTGGCAGAGAGGGGAGCCCGTGCCTATCCGGCGCTTCCCCCGCAAGGACAGGAGCTTGTCTTGACGGCGCGGCATCGGGCTCCGCATCATGACCTTGGATTGAGAGGCAATCGATCCGAAGCGCCAGGGCGGCGGGAGGGTCCCGGGACGCCCGGCCGGAGGTCAGGTTTTCGTGGAAACCTTGACGAACGGGCGGCGTTGATCAAGGTTCGGATCGGATGCCGCGCTGGGTCACCCGCATCTGGCCTGCGGACCCGGACGCCCCGGGGGGGCGGGCGGAGCGCCGGGGGTTCGCGTATCGCGCGTACGTGCCGGACCGGCTCGCGGACGCGGTGTTGCCGTTGCCGGCGGGCGTGGTGGCGATGGTGTCGCGGGCGGAGCGGGCGGTCGATGCCCTGAACCGCGATCCGCCGCAGGTGGCGAGCCTGGAAGTGCTGGCGCGGCGACTGCTGCGCGCGGAGTCGCTGGCCTCGTCGCGGATCGAGGGGCTGGAGCTCTCGCAGCGGCGTCTGGCGCGAGCGGAGGCGGAAGGGGAGGCAACGCGCGACGAGACCGCGGCGTCGGTGCTGGCGAACGTGGCGGCGATGGAGCAGGCGGTGACGCCAGGTGCGGCCACGAAGGCGCTGCGCACCCGCGATCTGCTGGGGCTGCACCGGACGCTGCTGCTGGCGACGACGACCCCGGCCATCGCGGGCCGGCTGCGGGACCGGCAGAACTGGGTCGGGGGCAACGTGTTCAATCCGGGACGGGCGGAGTTCGTGCCGCCGCCGCCGGAGCGCGTGGCGGAACTGCTCGACGACCTGTGCGCCTACGCGAGCCGGACCGACGTGTCGCCCGTGGTGCAGGCCGCGGTGGCGCACGCGCAGTTCGAGACGATCCACCCGTTCGCGGACGGCAACGGCCGCGTGGGGCGGGCGTTGATCCACGTCATTCTCCGGCGTCGCGGGCTGGCGCCGCACTACGTGCCGCCGGTAAGCCTGCTGCTGGCGGCGGACGCGCGGGGCTATGTGGCCGGGTTGACGGCGTTCCGGGAGGGGCGGCGAGCGGAGTGGGTGGGGGCGTTCGCCGAGGCGGTGCAGCGGTCGGCGGCGAAGGCGGGGGAACTGGCGGGGCGGCTGAGGGCCCTGCAGGAGGCGTGGCGCGAGCGGGCGGGGCATCCGCGGCGGCATTCGAGCGCCGAGGCGCTGATCGTCCGGCTTCCGGCGCATCCGATCGTGACCGTGGCGACGGGGCAGCGGATCCTGGGCCGGTCGAAGCAGGCGGTGAACGAGGCGATCCGTTCGCTGGCGGGTCACGGCGTGCTGCGTCCGGTGACGCTGTCCCGGCGAAACCGGGCGTGGGAGGCCGAGGAGCTGTTCCGGCTGGTCGACGACGTCGAGCGGGAGTTGGCGACGCCGCCCGGGAGTCGCGAGCCGCGACGACCGGCGCCCCGTCGGCGGAACGGCTGACGTCGCGTCGAGGCGCCAAGGGAGGGGCTGGGCCGCCGGTTACGCGAACGCCTCGGCCTCCGGCGCCAGGTACTCGGCCCAGCCGCCGCGGCACGGGTTGCCGGGGTACAGGCGCATCCGCCGGCGCGGAAGGTCGAAGATCGCGCAGGCCAGCGTCGCGCCGCGCACCTCGCCCTCCGGATGGCGGCAGGGCGAGTAGGGCCGGCCGACGTGCGACGACAGCAGCGTCGCCAGGTCCTCCACCTCCAGGATCCCCGGGTCCGCCACGTCCGCCAGCGCGCCGGTCAGCGCCTCGTAGCGCGGCCGCGACGACTTCTGCACGTACTCGTCCATCTGCGGCTCGGTCCACAGCGGCTCGAGCACCAGGTGGTTGGTGTGCACGTAGACGTCGCGCAGCTCGCGCACCTGCGAACGCCCCGGGGTGGCCTCCACCGCCACCGCGCGCGGCCGGCCGCCCTCCATCGCCCCAAACACGTGGTGGAACGAGTAGGCGCGCTCCGGGTGCAGCACCCGCGCCAGCGCCTCGTCGATCGAATGCGCCTCGAGCGCCCAGCGGTCGAGGAGATAGCGGGGGATGCCGGGGCGCCAGGCCAGGGTGCCGATGAAGTTGGTGGTCATCGCCAGCCCGCGGTCGTTGATCGCCGGGGCGTTGCCCAGGACGATCCCCGGGTAGCCGAGGGCCAGGAACGAGACGCCGCTCTGCGGCCGCACCTCGACCAGGTACATCAGCCCCTCGTTGGCCGTGTCGCCGTCCTCGTTGTGGGCCAGCAGCAGCCCGGCGCCGCCGGCGGCGACGATCGTGGAGCAGCCGGCGCGGTCGAGCGGCGTGGTCTGGGCCGCTTCCAGCTCGCTGCGCGCGTTGAGCACCTGCAGCTCGCCGAGCGGGAGGCCCGAGCCGTCGGCCAGGCCCCGCAGCTCCTCCAGCGGCTCCGGGGCGTACCGCCGCGCCGCCTCGTACATCGCCCCAAAAGCCGGGCGGCCGTCGTTCTCCGCGAACCGTGCGAGCCCGTCGAACCACTCCCGACGCCGCGCGAAGAAGGTGCGGAACTCCCGGGTGAAGCGCTTGCCGATCGCAACACCGATCGCGTACGGCTCGCCGCCCACCTCGAGCAGCGGGAGGCGTCGGGCGCCGCGGACCCCGAGCGCCCCGTCGAGCGCTCCGATGTCGGGGTCGCCCGGGGT
>JAFGHH010000571.1 GCA_016930215.1 Deltaproteobacteria bacterium | reverse complement strand
GCGCCGGGTGGGCCACGGTCCGGGCGCTCCTGGCGCCGACCGACGAGGGCTAGGCCAAGCGGCCGAGGGAGAGGCAAGGAAGATGACCGTGAAGAAGCAGCCGAAGAAGCAGCCGAAGAAGCCGACGAAGAAGTGCGCCGCCGCGCGCCCGTCCGTCCCCACCGTCGCCGTGGCCGACGTGATGGCGTGGGAGCCGTGTGGCCCGTACACGGAGAGCCGCGTGCGCGAGCTGTTCGGCGGACGCCTGGGACTGACCGGCGAGCAGATCCTCGACCTCGACATCCCGGTCGAGGATCGCATGTGGGCGGTGGTGCACTCCCCGCTGCTGTCCGAGCGAGCCGCGCGGCTGCTCGCCGCCGACGTCGCCGAGCATGTCCAGCACCTCTTCTCGCATGACTACCCCGGGGATGGCCGGCCGCGCGCTGTCATCGACGCTGCGCGTCGATTCGCGCGCGGCGAGATCGCGGCTATCACGAGGGCTGTTGCGGGGGCTGCCGCGTGGGCTGCCGCGTGGGCTGCCGCGAGGGCTGCCGCGAGGGATGCCGCGGGGGATGCCGCGTGGTCTGCCGCGTGGGATGCCGCGTGGGATGCCGAACGCGAGTGGCAGATCACGATCTGCCGCGGGTATCTCCGGGCGGAGGTGTCCCCATGACCTGCCCCTCCCCCGCGGCCCTGGCATCGGTCGACGCTGTGATGCAGGCGGATGCCGTGGCGGAGTTGGACGACGCACCGGGCCCGACCGGGCAGGCGCTCCCGACGCTGGATTATGACGCCTCCGAGGGGCTTGCCCGCGACTTGTGGCAAATCGGGGCGGACGGTCCGGGCCCGCGGATCGCATGGGTGGGGCAGATCGACAAGCCGGACGGGTGGAACCACCGGGCCCGCCTTGACGGCGCCCACCGCGCGCTTGATCTGGCCGTGCAACTCCACGGGGGTCGAGTCGTGCGCTAGTCCCACCCCGACCCGCGTCCCCTACGGGGGCCGTGGGCCGGTGTAGGAACCGGAGGGAGGCAGGAGAGAAATGGACGAGAAAACGAAGACCGCGAAGCACTGGGGTTGCCCGCACTGCGGATCGACACGGCTTGCGCACATGGAACGCGCGATCGTTTTGTACCCCGTGAAGGTGGTCGACAACCCGGGGCACCCCGGATCGTTTCTCTTCGAGTACACCGGAGAGGGATCCGAGGTCGACGACGCAAACGCGGAGGACTGCGGCGGACCGGACAACTACCACTGCAGCGAATGCGGCGAGGAGTTTCCGGAGCCGGTGTTGACGGACCAGGACCCGGACGACGGCAACGGATAGCTCGCCCATCGCCCAGCGGGCCGGACCTATCCGACCCGCACGGCGGACGGCGAAACCGATCCGCAGGAGGAAAGAGAAGATGGGAAACGCGATCGAACAGCTGAAACGGTGCCGTAACCGCGGGGTGCCCCTCGTGAGCGTCACCACGATCGACGACCACGCGACGGCCGACACGATCGTCGACGCACTGGCGGGGGACGATCCGATCCTGACGTGGAGCCTCGCCGCGGGGTGGACGCCCCGCAACGAGGCAGCCGGCCCGGCCCTCGCCCGCATGGCGGACGGAGCCGAGCCCTACGATCCGCCCGCCGCCGCCGCACTGCGGGCCGCAAGCAAGGCCCCGACCGGCTCCGCCCTGGTCGTCCTTGGGGCACACCACTGGCAAGGTGACAAGGTCGCCGAGGCTTGGATCCGAGACCTGCGAAACCCCTTCGAGGCTACGGGCCGCACCTTGATCTTGACGGGTCCGAGCTTCGCGGCATGGGGTCCGGACGTCGGGCCGCACGTGGAGCCCCTCGACGACGAGCCCCCGGACGACGCCGCACGGGAGACCGCGATCCGCGCCGTGCTCAAGGACGCGGAGACGCCCGAGCCGGACGACGCAACGATCCGCCTCGCCGTGGCCGGAACCAGGGGCCTCCCCGCGTTCAGCGTGCGGCAGGCATGCGCCCTCGCCGTGGACCGCTCCGGATTGGACCTGCAGCGCTTGCGGGCCCGCTGGCGTAAGGCGATCGATTCCACCCCCGGACTCAGCGTCGACGACACCGTCCGGAAGATCGACGAGCTCGGCGGACTGCAGGGGATCAAGGGACTGGCCGCGCGCCTCGCCGGGAGCGACAACCCGCCGCGCGCCGTCGTGTTGCTGGACGAGGGAGGCAAGATGTTGGCGGGGGGCGGGGGCGCCGGAGGACCGGGGGATACGTCGGGAGTGTCGCAGTCGATCGAGGCAGCCCTACTCACCGAAATGGAGACAACCCGAGCCGACGGGTTGATCGCTTTCGGGGTGCCCGGCTCCGGCAAGAGCGCCAGCGCGCAAGCCCTCGCCGCGGTCTTCGGTGTGCCGATCGTGCGGCTCGATTTGGGCGCCATCAAGGGATCCCTGGTCGGGCAGAGCGAAAGCAACATCCGCCGCGCCCTCGGGACAATCCGCGCCCTCGCCGGTCGTGCGTTTTGGGTCATGACTTGCAACGAAATGATCACCATCAAGACCGAGCTTCGCCGCCGCTTCCGAGCGGGGATCTACTTCTACGACCTGCCGAGCTCCGAGGAGAGGGAGACGATCCGCCACCTGTACGCCACCCGCTACGGTGTGCCGGACGACCCCGCGCAGTGGCCGGACCTGGAGGGGTGGACGGGAGCGGAAATCGAGACGTGCGCGGAGCGGGCCCACGAATGGCACTGCAGCCCGCGCGAGGCTGGCGCCTACGTGGTTCCAATCTCGCAATCATCCGCCGACACGATCGCCGCCATGCGGACCGCCGCCGCTGGACGGTTTCACGCCGCGAGCTATCCCGGCACCTACCGCGGCCCCCAGCAGCAGACCACGGCCGCCGCCGGCCGCCGGTTCGGGACGGGGGTGTAACGTGTCACACCACACCAGGATCACGACCAGGATCGCCAACCCGGACGCTGCCGCCGCCGCCCTCCGGGACCTCTACCCCGGAGCGACGGTCGACGTCGACGCGTCCGGGAAGCTCCGGGCCGCCCTCTACGGGGCGCAGACCGCCGACTCCGCCGTCGCCGTCGCCCGGCGGATCGGTTGGTACGGGGAGGACGTCGCGATCGTGCGAGCATCGGACGGGACCTGTCAGCTTGTGGCGGACGTCAGCACGATCGCGGAGTGCGAGCGTCGGATCGGCCGCCCGATGCCGGCCGAGCTGGCCCGCCGGGCCGCCTACCACACGATCATGGGGTACGCCCGCGCGAGCGGGCTTGACGTGGTGTCCGACTCGACGCAGCAGGCTGCTACCGTGGCCGCCGGCGCTGGAAGGGTGGGCTAGCATGGACGACATGATCACGATCCTGTTGCGTCGCCGCGCGGACGGCGCCGAAATCATCGCCCAGATCGACGCGGAGGGGAACGCGTCGATCACGGTACGGAACGCCCCCGGCTTGAGTTGCCGCGCCTTGACCGCGACCCTGGAGGCCGAGATCGGAGACGTCACCGCCCGGAAGATGGACCCCCGCGCCCTGGCCGCCGCCGGCTTGACCGAGGAGCAGGTCGATCGCCAGCTCCGCCGGGCCGGACTCGGCGGGGGATGGTGTGGCTAGCGATCCCTCCCGGATCGCCATGGGCCCGGGTCGATGCTACCGCGACCCGGGCCCCGGGCGGAGTCGGGAGACCCGCAAGGAGGAAACGGAAGATGCACACGATCAAGCACTGGGTTGAATGGTCCGTCTATCTCTCGTCGCAGCACGGGGAGTCGCCGATCGAGCACACGGCCGGCCCGTTCGTGCACCGGCCGACGGCCGAGCGGTTCGCCGCGGGACTGGCGGAGTCGATCGGGCCCCGGCTCGGGGGCGTGACGATCCGCACCGAGGAGACCGAGACCGAGACGGAGGAGGGATAGGACATGACGACCACCAACACCACGACGCACAACACCGACGCGACGATCCTCGACCGCGCGACGATCGTGTCGATCCGGATCGGCCGACTCGGCATCCGCCGCAAGGTCGGTTCCGACCGCGTCCGGATCCGCGAGACGCTCCAGCAGCAGGCCGCCGGCACGACGGCCCGCGAGCCGGACGCCGACTTGATCTCCGTCAGCAAGGAGATCCTCGACTGCAAGGAGTTCGACTCGATCATTTCCCTGGACAACGAGACGCGGACCACCGTCAACAAGCTCGCCCTACCGTTCAAACTCCGGGCCGGCTCCTACCTGGTAGCCGACGGCATCCTTGACCGCGTCGACACCATCCTCGAGGAGTACCAGCAGCGACGCCGGCACATGGTCGACGCGTTCTTGTCTGTGTACGGACTGGCGCGGGACGAAGCCCGCGGCCGACTCGGGGACCTTTACGACGCGGCGGACTACCCCGACGCCGACGACGTCCGGGAGGCGTTCACCGTCAGGATTCGGTTCGAGTCGTGGGGCACCCCTCAGCGGCTCGAGAGCCTCTCCCAGCGCATCTATCAGAGGGAGCGGGACCGGACGGCGCGGGATCTGCAGGATGCGAGCCGCGAGATCCGCGACGGGATGCGGGTCGCCCTGTCCGGTTTGGTGGGGCACTTGGTCGACGT
Organism: Deltaproteobacteria bacterium; assembly: GCA_016930215.1. Taxonomy (GTDB): domain Bacteria; phylum Myxococcota_A; class Polyangia; order DRWM01; family JAAZOP01; genus JAAZOP01. The sequence goes on along the minus strand of JAFGHH010000571.1, from coordinate 21,038 downwards.
GCTCCAGCCGGCCCCCGACGGCAAGCCGCACATCTTCCGCAACTCGACGATCGAGAACCTCTCCGGGTGGCTCGACACGTTCGAGGCGCGCAACATCGTCCGCGACGGGGAGCTTGCGGGGATCGTCCAGCAGGCTCGCGACCTGCTCGCCGGCGCGGACCCGCAGTCGATCCGCAAGGCGCCCATGATCCGCAACATGGTCCGCGACGGCTTGACCGAGGTCCGGGCCCGGCTCGAGCAGCTCACCGAGACCCGTGGCCGCCGCTTCAACCTGGAATCCGAGACTCCGGCCCCCGCGTCCCCCGCGGGGCCCGGCGGGACCGCGGAGACGCCGGCTTCGGCGGAGTAGCGCGGTCCGTCGCCGTGGGATCCGGCTGCCCCCGGATCCCACGGCCCCCCGGGGCCCCGACATGGATCGGACCCCCGGGGGGCCGCATGGAGCGGCCGAGGAGGCAGAGAAGATGGACAAGGAACACGCTCGCCCGCTTGTTGGCGTCGACCTCGGGGACTTGGTCGACGACCTGGTACGGTCCGCCGTGCAGCAGTGCCGCGCCCAACTGCGGGACGCGAGCGGCGAGGAACCCGACGACGGAGCGGTATTGACCGCGGCATCGGTCGCCCTCAGCGCCGCGACCCACACCGCCGCCATGCGCGCGATCCGCTCCGGACGTCAGGCCCGCGCCGTGGCCGACGCCGTCCGGGCCGCCGCCGCCGTGGCCGTGCAGAACTCCGAGACGTGGGATCGCACGCGGGAGCAGAACGCCGGCAACTGACCGGGCGCGGCGTGCTACCCTTGGCGGGTGGGGCGCGGAAGGGAGGGAATCGACGGTGGACCTCTACGACGTGACGGAGAACTTCGGGACCGACGCGGTCCCGATCGCCGCGGTGTTGGCCGACGATGCCGCGGACGCGATCGGCGTCATCGCCGGACCCACGGCGCGGATCCTCGCCGTCCGCTGGCTTCGGCCGCGCGAGTACATGCTTTCGCGGTTCAGGGAGAGACGGGAGACCGTGGCCGGCATCGTGTACGAGATCCGAACCGTGGTCGCGCGACGACGAGACGAGGGAGACCAGGAGTGGAGGGAGTAGCCATGCGAGCGATCGTGCCGTTGATCGTGGTGTTGGTGGGGTGCGGTTCCGTCGTGGTCGACGACGACTGCGACGACTGCGACGGATGCGACGCGGAGCACGACAACACCGAGCGCCAAGAAGACGCACCGTCGGAGGAACACACGCCGCCACACGACGACGCAGCTACGGACACCGGGGCCGACGACTCCGACTTGCCGCACGACGCCGCGGACGACGCCACGTCCGTCGCCTGCACCTGGGACGACTGGGACGACTGGAGCGGGATCGGGATGGACGGAATCGTTGCGTCGGTCGTGTTCTACTTGGTGCCCGGGACAACGCTGTCTCTACAGCTCGCGGGCACAGCCAACACGGAGGTCGGCTCCGAGGGACCCTGCGACATCACCGGCCCGCCGGGCGACTACGAGTGCACGCCGACGGAAGATGGTCGATCAACGATCTGGGTGTCCATCGAGGGTTGGGCGCCCTACGAGTACCACGTCACCGCCGCCGGGACCTGCCGCGGCACGGGGACACCATGAGTACCGATCATCCGGCCCACATCCTCGGCGTGAACCCATACCGACCGCCCCCCAAGCCGCGGACCCGCGTCGCCGTCGACTTCAACGCTTGGCACACGCACCTGGTCATCTACGAGGGGATCGAGGAGTACGAGCGGCTCGAGGCCGCCCGCGGGACCTGCGATCTTGTCGTGCCGGCCGCGCCGCGCCGGCGACGGGACGCCATCCCGCGCAGCCGCCGCGACCTGTCCGACCCGCTCGAGCAGGCAAAGTCGATCCTGGTCTCAGCACGGGCCGCGACGTGGGCGATCCTCGACGCCATGTCGGCCGACGAGATCCGCGCCGCGCTCGAGGACCTGCAGCGCCGGATCCGGACCGCAGCCGAGCTGCAGAGGCGCCAGAAACTCGCCGAGGAGCACGACGACACACGCGCAGAGCCGCGATCAGGGACCGGGTAGGTGGGGGTTGCCTCCCCCGCCACAGGAGGGGCGCACGGGGGTGCATGGGGGCTTGCGCTTGATGCTTGCATGACATCATTGGAACGTGCTACAAGCGAAACACGTTCGGAGGGAGGTAACACGGTGGAGGTTGTGGTATTCGTCGGGTTGCTCTGGGGCGCGTGGTGGATCTGCAAACGGGCGTAGCGTAACACGCACGCCAGAAAGGAGAGACGACGTGGGAGGAGACGGACGAGGGAAGGACGACGTGGGGATCGCCAAGGAGGAGCGGAGTGGGAAGCCGCCGTCGCCGACGCCGACGACCAGGGAGTTTCCGCCGACGGACGCCGAGCTGGAGTTTCTCGACCGCCTCCGCAAGGCGGACGCGATCGGGATGGACTCGCTCCTGTTGGCCGTCATGAACGGCCGCGACGTGGTCAAGCCGTTCATCGTCAACGGCTTGATGGACCTGCACCAGCACCTCCGCCGGCTCGAGCAGCAGGTGAACGCCGCGGCGCAGAACAACGCAAGCGCGCAGCGCGAGACCAAGGCCCGGCTCGAGCAGCTCGAGAAGGGTGTCGACGAGGAGATCCAGAAGGTGATCGACTCCGCCAGGTTCGCGGCCGAGATGTCCAAGTGGCTCTCCCTGCCATGGATGCAGCGGAGGAAGACCCCGAAGCCGGGGGTAAAACCGTGAACAGGAAGTGGTCCAGAACGGACGTCTTCGCCACCGTCGTCGCAGTCGTCGCGATCGCCTTGGTTGTAGGCGTCCCCGTGCTCCTCTTTTGTGGCGTCTTCAACCTGGTTGACGCCGCCATGGTGATCGTCGTCGCGTCAACCTTCGTTTCGTTCACCTCGTGGCGCAAGACCATCGCCGACGCCAAGAAGAAAGGATCGAATCGATGAACGCCAACACCGAGAAGACCGACACGGAACCCGATCCGCTCGCGTCCCTGACGCCGCAGCAGATCGAGGCCGCCTCGGAGTTGATCCTCAAGGTGCCGCCCGAGCTGCTCACCATGGCCGCGCAAGCGTGCCGCGACGCCGCCGACTCCCTCGACGCCATGGTTCGGATCCGCGACGGCCGAGAGTGCCTCCGGATGATGCTACGGGTGCAGTCGCGGATGGAGGTGGTCGCCGCCGCCGCGGAAGCGATGGGGGGCGGGTCATGAAGGAAGCACTGCACACGATGATCGCGGAGGACTGCGCCCGCTGGCTCGGGTGGCCGGACCCCGACGCCGTCGGCAAGGGCGCGGCCCTCCCGGACCAGATCGAAATCTTCACGGTGCCGGGCATTGGTCGCAGGTTCGCCGGGAACAACCTGTCCAGCCTGACGCATTTCTCCGGGTACAACCTGGGGATGGATCGCAGCCTGGGGAACCTCGAGCTGCCGAACGTCGACATCCGCTACATCGCCGGCGCCTGGCCCTCGATTCCCCTCGGCCTCGAAAGCCAAGATCCGCTGTACCAGCTCCTGCAGGTCAAGGGCTACACCCACGCCTTCGACGAGATCACCTTTCCCGCGGCGTGGTCGTACGCCGAGTGGTTCGAGCGGTGCTTCATCGAAGCGGCGGACGTGCCCATCGACGACGCGAGGGAACGGGACCGGATGTTGTGCTCCTTGGCCGGCTGCGCCCTGCACTACGTCCAGGATCTCTGCGTGCCGCACCACCGGTACAACATGCTCCTGCGTGGGCACGCCCGGTTCGAGGCGAAGTGCCTCCAGCGGTGGGAGTCGATGCCGCGCGCCGAGCGAGACCTGTGGGTCAACGACGAATGCGGCAAGGCGCCGAGGTGGTCGGCCCGGGGTGCTGCGCAGGGCTTGATGGTGCAGCCAGGGGCAGCGCCCGGGTACCGCTACAACTGGTCGTGCGTCCCGTTCCCGCGCAAGCTGGTTGACGGCTCGATCCGCACCTGCGTCCGCGTCACGGCCGCGGTGCTCAAGCACATGAAGGGATACCTGTTATGATCGCTATCCTCGTCGCGTACATGGTCCTGATCGGTCTCCCGCCGTTCTCCGCCGAGGACGCCGCAGAGGTTGCCGGCGCATCCTGCCGCAACGGCTGCATCGTCGGAGATGACGGGTGGGTCTACGAGCTGCAGCGGCGCGATATCGAGTGGCTCGGCCGCGCCGTCGAGTGCGAGGCCGGCGTCTACGGGGAGGGCGAGCAGTCCGCCGTGGCCTGGGCCCTGTCCCAGCAGCTCTACCAGTGGCACAAGCGCGGTCTCCGCCCGACGCTCTCCGCCGTCGTGCAGTCCTACTCGTCGTGCTGCAGCGCGAAGTGGTCCAGCGCGGGGCCGTGGCACCACGATCGCATCACCGCCCGTGCGGACTACTACCGGGCCCTCGACTGGGGCGACATCCCGGCGCGCACCAGGACGTTCGTCCTGGACTGGGTCGCAGGATTCCACCCGAACGCGACGCCCGGGATCGTCTGGTGGTTCGCGCACGGATTCGAGAAGCACGCCCCGCGCGAGGCGATCGGTCCGTTCTACGTGGCCGGCCCGATCGAGCGCGGCAACGTGTACTACAAGCTGCAGCCTACCGTCTTCTGGAAGTCGTGGACGGTGCGACTCGTGCCGGCCACGCAGGAGGTCAACCTGTGATGCACAACTTCGTAATCGCCGCGCTACTGGTTGCCGCTGGCGCCCTCCTCGGGATCGGCTGCTACCCGACGAAGGAGTCGTTCTCCGCGTGCTGCTCGACGTGCCAGGATCTCGCCGCGATCTGCACGCAGGCCGCCGCGGTCTACGTCGAGACGGACCGTCCGCTCGCCATCGCGGCGTCCAAGGAATGCCTCGGCGCCTACGCCGAGTGCAGGGAGGCGTGCAAGCCATGAGCGCCAGACGTACGACCAGCGTCCGCTACCCCGACGAGACCCTGCGGCGCGCGGAGCGCCTCGCGGCCCTGTACCAGGTGAACCGCCCGGTGTTCATGGGGCCGAAGGGCAAGATTTCGCGTTCCGACGTGATCCTGGTTGCGATCGAGCGAGGACTCGACCAGCTCGAGGCCGGCGCGACCGCGCCGAAGAAGGAGAAGGTGGCCTAGATGAAGTGCCCGAACTGCGACAGCGAGATGCGCATCGATGGGACCAGCAAGGATGGGACCGTGGTCTACGCCTGCGTGGGGGTCGACTGCGGGGCGCGGCTCAGGATGCCGCCAGCGGCTCATCCGAAGATCGTTCCTGCCACCACCGAGGCGAGCGAGTTGCTCAAGCGCCTCGAGCGCGTGGAGCTGTCCATCCGCGTGCTACAGGGGGACTCCGCCGACCGCGTCAAGGAGATCCACGAGCTGCGCAGGCAGGTCGCCGATCTGCGTGGCCGCGTAGGGGAAAACCTGCTTGGCTGCGTGGGGGGGGAGTTGAGCCGATGAACCGCACCTTCAAGATCGGGATCGTGGACATGGTCGTCGCCCTGGCGATCATCGTCGCCAGCGTCGCGTGCCTGTTCGCCGGCTCGGGGTGCTCCTCGCTGATTCCGTCGGGCCGCACGCCCACGGACGAGTGCCGGCAGATGGACGATTCGTACCTCGCCTGGCACGCCGTCGGGGTCGCCGCCGGGGGTGCCGCGGGGGCGACCGGGGCCGGCGGGGTACTGACGTCCACCCTGGCCGACGAGCCGGGCGCCGACATCGCCCTCGCCGCGTCGTCCGCCCTGTTCGGCATCCTGGCGACCGTGGCGTCGGTCCTGTCGGCCGAGTACGCCGAGCGCGCGGCGGATGCGTGCGTGGAGGCTCCGGTCCCATGACTCGCAGGGCGTACAAGCCTCCGGCGATCGAGCGGTCTGAGCGGCTCTGCTACGTACCGCTCCGCCTGCTGTACGCCTTCGGGTACAAGGTTCTGCCGATGAAGACGCTGCCGCCGGTCTGGTCGCGCGCCTCGTTCGGTGGTCCACGAGGAGGGAGGAACCGTCATGGTCGAGGAGGTCGTTCGCGTAACGGTCGTCGTTGAGCAGTTCGGACTCGACGACTCCGGCGTGGAGCGCCTGCGGTCCAGCGATACGCTGTGCCGCACGCTGCGCGCCGATCTGGTGTCCCGGCGTGTCGCCATCGCGGCCGACGTCGGGACCCGTGCACGGCGGTGGCTCGAGGTGTTGACCAAGCCGGAGAAGGTGAGGGGTTGATGTTGTCCTGGCTTCCAGTCGTGTCCGGGTTGCTCGTGGTGGTCTCCGCCGCCGGCCTCGTCGCGCTGGTGATCGTCGAGCTGCTCGAGAAGCGCCGGCTCCGCAAGGTGGTCGACAAGCACGTCGACGCGTTCTGCGAGTTGCGCTCGCTCGCGATCGACCTGCGCCTCAAAGACGGCAACCCGACGGAGCGGGAGTTGTACCGGTGGATCCGCAACCTGTCGGAAGGCCGGCCGATCGACGATCCGCTCGAGGAGGACAAGGACAGATGAAGATCAACCTGCGCGGCCCCGGTGGTCGGTATCTTCTGCTCGTGAGCGACTTCGGGTGTGCCGACGTCGTCGCGGACGCGAACGACCCTCCGGTGCAGTTCGTCGTCGCCAACCGCAGCAGTATCAACTTGTCCCCGTGTGGCGTCGTTCGTGGCATCGCGAACCTCATCACGCGAGGCTCCGCACCCCCCTCCCCGGTGCGCCCCGACGACCCAGGGTTCCTGCCTGTCCCCGAGATGGACGCCGTGGTCCGTGCGCTCGGCTATGAAGCCCGGCGCCGGCGGACAAGGAAGGCGAAGCCATGAAGAAGCCGAAGGGACCGCCGATCGGTGTCGGGTCGTTCTTCCCGTTCGTGCTGGGTCCGTCCTACGAGTTCTCCCCTGACGCGAGCGAAGGCTTGCGGATCGTCGCCAAGGGCATCAAGGACGTGTTCCTCGCCAACCCGGAGGCTACCATCGCCGCAGCCGCGTTCCTGGTTGGCCTGTGCAGCCCGAGGTACGAGTCCACCTGCGAAAAGATCGCCGTGGAGTCGCTGAAGGCCCTGGCCGAGAGGCAGAAGCGGGAAGCGGCTGCCGTGGTCAAGGCGTTCAAGGAGAAGGAGCCGACATGAAGAAGCCGAAGCTACCGAAGCTGCCGAAGAAGTGGAAGAAGGCCGGCAGGGAAATCTGGACCGGCGGACCGCTGCTCAAGTTGGGCGTGTTCGACTACGGATCCATCGGCGAGTCGGTCTGCATGTTCGTCGGGGATCCGTCCCGGGATCTGCAAGTTGCGATCCGCTCGGCGTTCAAGACCGCCCCGAGGCTACGGCCGCGCAACCGCATGATCCGCGCCGTCGAGCTTGCCGCGATCCACGCGGGGCTGGTGGAGGACCGCGATGCAGACTGACGACGACCCTATCGAGGTTCCTGAGCACTGGATCCGTGCCACAACCGATCTCGTTGTGCAGATCTACCGCAGTTACGGTGGTCCGCTGGCGCTGGTGGATTTCGGTATCGCCGTCGCGATCCATTTGGCAGGAGACCAGAACGACGAGTTCGCGTGCTCATTCGGGGCGGCGATACCCATCGCAAGGAAACACGGGAAGATCGTCGGCCGTGGCAGTGGCTTGGCCGGCGCCTACGTCTCAGCGCTGACCAAGGCCGTCGAAGGAAAGGTGGAGTTGTGGAAGCCGAACACGAAGTGAAGGACACCGAGGCCGAGATCTCCGTGTTCAAGAACGGGACGCTGATGCGATGGGAGGGACCACCGATGAAGGCGATCACGATCTGGCAGCCGTGGGCCGACGCGATCCGCTGCGGCGCGAAGATGTTCGAGACGCGGTCCTACGCGACGCGCTACCGCGGGGAGCTCGCCATCCACGCCTCGAAGCACGAGCCGTCGTGCGTGATGGAGCACGTCGCCGTGTCCGAGGCGGCGCAGGCGATCGAGTCGTCCGGCCTGCGTTCCGGTCTCACCCACGCCCGCGGCGCCATCATCGCCGTTGCGGACCTGGTTCGGGTCTGGGAACCCGACGCCCTGAGTATCAACCAGGGTCCGCTTTCGCAGACCGAACACGACCTTGGGGATTTCTCCGCGGGACGATGGGCCTGGGAGTTGAAGTGCATCCGCCCGATCTCTCCCGTGCCCTGCAAGGGCGCCCAGGGGCTCTGGACGGTTCCGGCCGACGTGGAGCAGCTGGTGCGCGTGCAGCTGACGGAACGGACGAGGACGCGATGAGTTACGTCAAGTGGCCGAGCCGGCGCGCGGAGGAGCCAGGCGGCGCTCAGGAGCCTGGCGAGATTGGACATGAGAGGCAGCCATGGGAGAGGAGCGAGCACAACCGCCAGCTCGCGACGTTCCTGCGTCGGTTCGCCGACCAGGTCGAGCGCGATGGACTGCCGACGCTCCACAACCTGACGCCTGGGTTCGGAGACGTCGTCCTGTTCACCGACTCCAACCGCATCAGCGGCGAGGAGCAGCCCGGTGGATACGACGAGGCCGTGCTGGACTGTGTCGGTGGCAAGATCCAGGTCCTCGTCGGGCCCAGGGGCATCAACAACTGCTTCGGCGTGCTCGTGCTCCCACTCCAAGGGCATACGGTGCGCGTGCGGGCGGAGGAAAAGCCGTGAGCGGAGCGAACCACGAGAAGGTCCCGGGGCAGGACGCGATCCCGTTGATCGCCGTCGAGCTGAACGACGCCGGCGGGTGGGACCTCGTCGTCCGGTCCTGGTCTGGCTGTGACCTCGTCCGTCGGTCGTACGCGGAGTACGCCTACGCCTCCGACGCCGAGGACGACCTGCGGGCCGAGCTGGTCGACGCACCGGAGGGCGACGTGGAGGCCGTGCTGCTCCGGTGGGCGAACCGCGACGATCTGGACCTCGAGGACTGGTGGGCTTGATGGACGACGAGAAGGAGAGGCGCGAGCAGAAGATCCGCGAGGGCTTCGAGGAGGCGGCGAACAAGTACATCGCCGACGCCATCTCCGATCGTGCAGGCTTCCACGTGGACCACCCCGAGGACTCCTACAGGCTGCAGGACCGCAAGGTCGCGATCCTGCGTCGTCGCTGCTGGGTCTGCCGACTGCACGCCGCCGCCATGGCACACCTGTTGCGACTTGCGCGGTGGTGGGCCCCGTTCTGTTCCCGGCACGTCAACCGCCCGAGGATGCTCGCGGTGGTGGCGATTGCTGTGACCGTCTGGACGTACGCGATCCAGGTTGTGCGCTTGATGCCCTGCGTCGAGGGATGCAGGCCGAAGCCGCCGGAAGACGGCGGAGACGAGAGGGAGGAGTAGAACCATGGCCGAGACGAACACGATGATGATGGTGCCGTTCGAGGACATCGAGATCGGGCTGTTCAAGAACACCCGCCAGGCGCTCCGCAAGATCCCGGAGCTGATGGACAGCCTGATGCGGCACGGGCAGATCGAACCCGTGGTCGTGCTCTACAAGCACTACGGGGGCAACGGCTACACGCGGTCGGACACCGGCAAGAAGGTCGCGACGCGCAAGATCCTGGTCTGCGGCGACCGACGGATGGAGGCGATGCGCCGGCTGCGGGAGAAGCGCCCGGGGATGTTCGACAAGGTGAAGTGCTCGCTCTGGCAGGGCACCGAGACCGACGCCCGCTTCCTCAAGCTCGCCGAGAACATCGACCGCGACGACCTGAACCCCGTGGAGATCGCCGACGGCATCCTCGAGCTGGTCAACTGCAAGGTGGACCGCGGCGACATCGCCGACAGGCTCGGGTACACCAGCGGCTACGTGTCGATGCTGCTGTCGATCCGCAAGCAGTGCTCCCCCGCCGTGCTCCGGGCGCTCTCCGAGGGGCAGATCACCATCGACACCGCCCGCGACCTCTCGAAACTGTTTCCCCACGCCGAGCAGGACAAGGCGCTCGCCAGGCACCTCGGAGTCCAGCAGGAGCAGGGCAAGGCGAAGGCGAAGCGCGAGACGAAGAAGGAGACCGGCGGGAAGGTGAAGCCGTCGCTCAAGGAGCTGGGCGACCTGTTCAACACGGTGGTCCGGATGCAGCGCAAGGCCGGGGAGAAGGACGTCATCCGCCAGGAGTGGATCGGCGCCGCACGCGCCATCGACTGCGCCCGCGGGCAGGCCCCCGACGTCGTCGAGATCGCCGAGGGCATCGTCCAGAAGCTCAAGGCGGCCGGCGGTGACGAGGCCGCGTAGAACAGGAGGGCGCCATGCCAGGGACCATCGGGCCGTTCACCGTCGGTCGCGTCCACCACGCCGACTGCCTCGACGCGATGCGGAAGCTGCCGGACGGGTGCGTGGATGCGGTGGTGACGGATCCGCCCTACGCGCTAACCGCTTCCTCGCGCAAGGGCTCTCCGCGGGTGAACGACCCGGAGACACCGTTCGGCCGGACGCGCCTCGGTTCAGACCGCGGGTTCATGGGGAAGACGTGGGATGGAGCGTTGCCGCCGGTAGAGGTATGGGCCGAAGCACTCCGTGTTGCGAAGCCCGGCGCTCACCTGCTGGCGTTCGGCGGCACGCGCACCTTCCACCGGCTGACGTGCGCGATTGAAGATGCCGGGTGGGAGATCCGCGACTGCCTGATGTGGCTGTACGGTACGGGGTTCCCGAAGTCGCTCGATGTGAGCAAGGCGATCGACAAGGCCGCTGGCGCCGAACGAGAGGTTGTCGGCTCGAAGCGTGTATCGAGAATCCTCAACGAGGTGGATCTCCGAGTGCACACCTACGCGACTGGTCTCCTGGGGCGCTCCGGAGAGGTTGACGTAACGGTAGCGAGTACACCCGAGGCCGAGCGCTGGTCCGGCTGGGGAACCGCTCTCAAGCCCGCGTGGGAGCCGATCGTCCTCGCGCGCAAACCGCTCTGCGGCGCCGTCGCGCAGAACGTGCAGGCGCACAGGACCGGCGCGATCAACGTGGATGGGTGCAGGGTCAGAAGATCGGAGTCCGACAGGTTCGAGTACGGCGTGAGCGGCGACGAAGCACCATCGGTATCGCCCGCGCACGGATCCATCGGGAGACATGCGTACTTGGTGCACGACGAAGGTCGCTGGCCAGCCAACCTCGTGCTTGATGAGGAATCCTCGGAGATGCTTGACGAGCAGTCGGGCCAGTCGTCCACCAAGCGCAACGAGAACCCCTCCGACTGCGGCGGCAACACCTGGGGTGGTACGATCCAGACACGTCGCGGACCGAGGGGGTACACCGACTGCGGCGGAGCATCCCGCTTCTTCTACTGCGCCAAGGCCACGCGCGAGGAGCGGGATCGCGGATGCGAAGGTCTGCTACCGCGATCTGGTGCGTCCGCTGTCGACCGCGAAGAAGGATCCGCAGGGACGAAAAGCCCACGCGCGGGTGCAGGCCGAAGCGCGGACACGGTGCGCAACTACCACCCAACCGTGAAGCCGCTCAACCTCATGCGCTGGCTCTGCCGCCTCGTGACGCCGCCAGGCGGAATCGTCCTCGACCCGTTCAGCGGAAGCGGCACCACTGGCTGCGCCGCTCGCCTCGAGGGCTTCCGGTTTATCGGCTTCGATCTGGACGAGGGCTATTGCCAGATCGCCAACGCGAGGATCGCTGCGGCGGCAGAGGATGCAGGCGATGCGCCCGCAGACGACACCAGGGATGGCCAGCAGCTCGGGTTGCTGGGCCGGGAGTAGAGCATGCGACGACGCCGCCGCAAGACCACCGACGCCTTCGGTCTCGACGCGGTCGAGGACGGGATGCAGAGGGACGACGACTGCCGCCCACCACCGAAGGCGCTGCCGGCGTACATGGACGTCCCGACGTGCATGGCGTGCGGCGCCCACGCCTGCGTGCCGGCGGCGTCGTACCCCGGCGACGTCGTCACCGACCGGGATCTGCTGTGCGCGGTCTGCGGCTTCCGCTTCGTCGGTACGCTCGAGCAGCTCGACCAGGCACGTCGCGCGAAGAAGGCGTGGAGCGAGCGGGACGACAAGCGCCGTGGTCCGTGGATGCACGTACTGCGCTCCAGGTCGAAGAAGGCCACCGCGCAGGTTGGGTTGTTCAGCGAGAAGGAGGTGGAACGTGGGTGACGCCGCTTGCGAGGCTCTCGACAACTGGATCCGCGTGGCACGCAACGACAACACCCTCGCCGTCATCGGCTTGGTCGAGGTGACGTGATGACAAGACAGAACGAAACCGTGAGATTTACGATGTGCCCAGGTGGCGCCATGGCGATCAACCAGCAGATCGCAGAAAAGCGGTTCGTCTTCTGCGAGGACTGCGACGAGTACACCGAGAACGACGGAACCGAAACGTGCGGACTCACTGGACAGCCGACGTGGAAACATGGTCCCCTCTGGCCCGCCTGCCGCGGGTTCAAGCTCAGACCCGGCGCCAAGGGCCCAGAGGTTCGGTGGAGTGAACACATGGAACGCTTCATTCGAGACGAAGCAGAGAAGGAGGGAACATGACCGAGAAGAACAAGAAGCTCATCCGGCCGCAGAACGGCATGTGCGTCGACACGTGCCCGAGCTGGCGCCCGCTCGACACCGACGCGGCCCGAAAAACGACGAAAGGGGAGTGCGCCGCACGGGATAGGATCCGGAACCTGTTCGGATTCGGCGTCGCCGGCGGCTTCTCGTACCCCGGCGGCGAGTGCCCCTTCGCCCTGCTCCGGGATCTCCTGGGGGTGAACGACCTGGACTTCCGCATCCGCAACGACGGGCAGTGCTACGCCTGCGCGAAGCGCCGGACGGGGAAGTGCGCGCCTCCGCTTGCTGGCCTGTGCGACATGTTCGAGCCGAAGGTCTACGCGGCGCCGAAGGACTCCCCGGATCTGCCGCCGCACGAGCCGGATCTGCCGCCCGCCGAGCCGGCCGCTCCGCCCTACGACAAGGAGCAGTGGGAGCGGCTCGTCGCGAGAGCGCGCGAGAAGTCGTACAACCGGATGTTCCATCCGCAACCCCTTGAAGCCGTCGCGTTCGCACAGGCCCAGGCCAGCAAGATGGCGGCCGAGGCCAAGGCGATGCGCGGGCAGGCCGATGCCCTCAAGGTCGTGCGCAAGAGCCTCTACAACATCATCTCCGATCACCAGGACCTCGGCGGCTGGAAGCACCAGGTGTTCAACGAGGAGGACTGCACGTGCCCCCGATGCAAGCTCGGGCGCCTGCTGGACTACATCGACGCCAGCCTCAAGGAGCCCGCCTGATGCGCCGGATGCTCGAGCGCGCCATCGACACCGGGTACGTCGTCGCCGGCATCGTCGTCCTGTTCCCGGCCCGGGACTGGATCCCGCTCCTCTGGTCGTACGTGTTCGAGGACGACTGGACGTAACACGCCCAACCACGGCATCGCTCCCCACGACCACCCCAGAAACCCAACGCAGGACGAAGCCACCCAAGGCAGGCCGGACGATCTCCCCCTCGGACGGGTCAGGATGCCCCTCGACGAAGATCGGCCGTCCTGGGGCGGCGTAGGCGGCGTGTTACGTTGTACGGTGCGGTTGTAGGTGGTCGTGGGTGACGGTGGGCTGGGCGATCAACCGCCCGATGGATTCGTGCCAACCCTCGGACCGGAACGCGTACGACGGGGCCGGCGGGGCGTCATCGACCGGGGAGACCCGTACCCCTCTCCGCCGACGTACACCGGGCGGTCGCCCACGGTCTGCGATCCGGCCTTCTCCCAGACCTCGCCGTAGATGGTCTCGAACTCGTTCTCGCGCGCCGGCAGCTTCTTGAACTTCTTCTTCGAGACCCGCTTCATCTCCTTCTGCATCGCACGCTGGGCCTTCTTGAAGTCCCGAGTCGCTTTGCCGACGTCGCGACACGCCTTGTCGTCGCAGACGCGGGCCTGGTACCGCGTACCCGCCGCCATGGTTCACCCCACCAGCAGGACCGCAGCCACGGACCCAACGAACGCGCCGGCCGCCGCCACGATCCCCTCGGTCTTCACCGCCGGCGAGCCGTACGCACGGCCGCCCTCGCAGCCGATCACGTAGCGGTTCACCCGGTCAAGCACCTGGCGCATCCTGGCGGCGTTCCCGCGAGACGTGAACTCGGAGATCGCGTCGCGCATACTGGTCGTCGGAAGACCGAGCGCCGCGTAGAACGGGCGCAGACGCTCGAAGGCACCGCTCAGGTCGAATCCGCCGAAGAAGACCTCGACCGTGAAGAACCCCGTGAAGCCCGGGTCCTGCATCCAACCCGGGAACCGAGGGATGTCCTCGACGCCGTACAGGTCGCCGAGGAACGAGATCATCGCCTTGTGCGTCTCGTAGTTCCACACCCCGGTCTGCATCTCCTCCGGCATCCCGAAGAGGATCTGCAGCGCGGTGACGTAGAGCCCCACGGGGTCGGGCGAGTTGAGGATGGTCTCGGGGTCGTCGCCCAGGCCGCCGAGGCGACCGTTGCGGTTCAGCAACCCGCGGCGGTTCATGTACAGCCGCGGCAGCCCCGGGGCGCAGGGCTCGTCGTAGCCCGGCGTGCCGAGCTGCATTCCACCACCGGCCGGAGCACCACCACCACTCGGCATCCCGTGCGGCCAGACGCCCTTGTTCCAGTACCGCTTCGCCTCCGCTCGCAGTTTCAGTGTCATCGCCACAACCCTCCGATCAGCTCCGGTGTCATCGGCGCCGCGCACGCCACAGCCACGCCGAACACCGAAATCACTTTGCCAGCGACACGGGGCCCCGTCAAGGCACGGGGCTCCACCACCCGCACCGCCCAGTCCGCCACCCGACGCCCCAGCGCCTCGTACGCCGAGGTCGTGAAGTGCACCCGGTCCTCCCCGACGCGGTCCAGCCCGCGGCCCAGGAGCAGGCCGTCCGCCCACCTGACCGGCACGAACTCCCGGATGATCAACTGCCGCTGGTCGTGGTCGGTTCCGGCCCACGGACTCACCCACCCAACCACGTCCGTCACCGACCAGACCAGCGTCAGAAACCGGCGCACCGCCTCGCGAAAACGGTCCGAACTCGTGATGCCGTACGGGTTCGTCCCGAGCGCCACCACCACGACCCGCGGACGCCGCCCGAGCGCCTCGAGCACCAGGGGGTTCTCGATCGCCCCCTCGACGTCCAAGCCGACCGACGACACAACCTCCGCCGTCTGCTCGTGGGCCAGCATCCGACGGCCGAGGGACTCCGTCATCCCTACCGTGATGCTGTCACCGACGAACAACCAGCGCACCGGACTACCCTCCGCGAATCGTGCTCACCACGAACCACCCGAGCATCAACGCAGCCGTGTCGAGCACAGAGTTTTCGGGCGAGTCACGGTCCGCAGACCCCTCGAACACCGACGGAACGTCGGGCTGAACCAGGTTCTCCACCACCTCGAACCCGACCGAGGTCAGCAGGGCGCCCCACCACGGCATCCCGAGCGCACCCAGCGCGCACCCCGACCCGACATGAACCGCAGTCCACCGGTCGATCGGCGCTTCGTTGATGCGGATGTCGGGCACGGGATCACCTCCGGAACGCGAACCCCACGAACACCCCGGTCCCCGCGATGAGCGACGTGCCGATGGCGGCGTCCCAGAACGAATCCGCAGGCCACTTCTCCGCCGTCTGCTTCGACAGGGCCGCCACCAGCACCGCCGAGTACGGCTGGACGAACAGCGTCTCGCCCGTCTCGATCACCAGGTCCCCGTGCGCCACCACCGACGACAGCAGCCGGACGTACAACCCGTTGCGCGACCGGATGCGGCCGTCATCGAGCACGAACACGTCCTGGTCGTGGAGGTTCTCCGCCTGCACCAGGTCGGCGAGCACCAGGTCCTCCGCCGTGCCGATGCGCTGGACGACGGCACCACGCGGAAGGAACAACACCTGGGAACGGGCGAGTCGCATCGTGTCACTTCCCCTTCGCCCAGCGGCACCCGGCACGCTGAGCCGCACGCACGATCCGCTCCGACACCGACCGCTCGTGCTGTTGCCGGGAGCGGCGCCACGACTTGTGCGACTCCCGGCACGATACCGCGCACCCGGACCCGCAGATGGGGTACCGCGGGCGCCCGGCCTTCCGAGCCTTCGGGCCATTCGGATCGCCGAAGCACTGCGTCCCGCAGGACCGCAGCTTCCGCCGGCGCTGCTTCGTGGTCAGCCTCGGCATCGTCAGGCGCTCCCGCCGCCCCCGGCTCGTGGGATGCGGATTCCGTCCCCGGTCTGACGCAGGGCACGTTGCTCGATCAGGTACTCCCGCAAGAGGTCCCGGACTTCGCCCAGCACCCGAGAGAGTTGGCCCTTGGCCTCCTGCTCCTCCCGGCGGTGCTCCGCAAACTTGATGCACAGCTCGTGGACTTCGCTCCGGCAGTCCTCGCAGTCGTCGCTCAAGAGACGGGCGGACGGTGCGTCCGAGGTGCGGCGGTGTCGCGCCTCGGACTTCCCGTTGTGGAACATCCTGGAGAGCTTGGGGACCGACCAGGCGAGACCGAGAATCAGACCGATGAGGACGCCGACGACGACAGAGACGTTGGCAGCGGCGCTCAACTCCTGCATCGCGGCATCATCCCCACCACTACGGCAGGGCGTACGGGCCGATGACGCAGAGTTCCTCGGTGCCGGCCGGAGCGGCGGGAAGATCGTTGAGCACGGCCGCGACCGGGAACGCCGCCGCGGCAGCGACGCCGACCTTCGTGTTCGCCACACCGGTCAACGGTCCACCGTTGGCGGCGTACCACAGGCTCGAGCGCCGACGCACCTGGATCGCGATGCCGGCGCCCACGCCGACGGCGCCGTCCGAGATGAGCCCGAGCCGAGCATCGGAACCGTCCGCCACGTGGATGAGCCCGTTGTTGCCGTACCTGGTCGTCCAGTCGTCCGGAGCCACCCCGACGGTGAAGGCGCCGCTGTACTGCGTCATGTGCGAGCCGTCGTCGACGTTCAGGCATCCGGAGGCCGCCGTGTTCTGCACGCCCTTGAGGATGTCGCCGCGCAGCACCAGCGTCGACTCGTTGATGACGTTGATGTCGGCGTTGTCGATCCCGCCGTGGTTCCCGCCGGGACGAGCCGTCGTCAGATCGATGTCGCCGATGATGTCGAGGTGCCCGCCGAGGTCCGCCGCGACCGTGTGGTACTGCCCGCGGATGTCGTCGTTCACGCCGCCGGCCTCGACGAGGATGTCCCCGCCGTTGGCGAAGTAGCCGTAGAGCGGGTAGTCCGCAGGCACCGCCGCGCCCTTCGCGATGTCCGTGCCGCTCACGACGCGGATCTGCGAACCCTCGGTCGCCTCGAGGAACGCGCGCTGTCCGTTCACCAAGCCGACGAGGAAGAAGTTCTGCACCTCGGCGGACGATCCGTCGTCCTCCGTCAGCAGCGCAGCAACGGCGTTTTCGCCGATCGCACGGAAGTTGGTGAACGACGCCCACGCCCCGCCGGAAACCATGATGTCCTCGGCCATCATCCCGGAGCAGATGCAGTGCGACTCGCCACGTACCCCGAAGTTCGACAGCGCCGACCCGGACCAGTAGTTGAAGGATCCGGAAAGCACGTTGACGTCCTGTCCGGAGTTTCCGCACATGTAGCCGGCCGCGGGCGTCGCGCCGCACAGCCCCCAGAGCTGGGCGGACGAGAGGTCCAGCGCGACGACGTCGCCGCCGTCCACGGCGTACGACCACAGGCCGAGAATCCCGGTATGGCCGTTCAGCCAGATGTCCCCGTCCGGCGCAGGGGCACCGTCGGAGTGCGCGATGCACGCCGTGGCGCCCACGGACGACCCGCCGAAGTCCAGGTTGTTCGCCCGGATGCCGAAGGCCCAGTTGAGCGGACCGGCGACACCGTTCACCCCGTTGCCCATGCGACCGACCGGGGCACCGATGGGGGCGAAGGTGAAGTCGCCGTTCACGACCGACCGCGGCTCGAGCACCGTCGCGACCGAGGTTCCGGCCGCGTCGACCCACGCCGGCATCGACGCGTCGGTCATGTTGACCACGTACGCGTTCCCGACGACGTCCACCGCGAGGATCGCGCACAGGAGCAGCTCGCCCGCTCCGTCCTCGATCTGGAGGAAGAGTCCCTGGTCCGTCGCGGCGACGACCATCGGAGCGTCCATCGTGACGGTTGCCAGACCGCTCCCGACCTCGGCAACCGAACCGGCGATCGGAACGGTGCTCGGCCCGTTGATGACGGTCCAGTTGTCCGTCGGCTGGACGACGTGCACGCGCACCCGATCCGGCACCACCGGCGCCAGGCAGTACGACCCGGCGGGCACGACGCCGGCCGGATCTCCCGGCGCGGCGTTGCGCACGAAGATCGTGATCTGCTGGTCCGTGGGCTTCGTCGCCAGGATGTCGTACAGGGCGCTCTCCGCCTTCTCCCAGGTGAGGTACGCCTGCGCCCAGCTCGTCCCGTTGTCGGCGTCGCTTCCGGCGGTGACGTCCAGGTAGATGCCGACGTCCCCGGCGGGCGGAAGACCGGTCCCGGCTCCCGCGTGCACGCTGACGGAATGTCCGATCGCGCTCATGTTCGTGTCCTCCTCGGAACCGCAGCCCTCGTCCTACTGGACGGAGCTGTGCTCCCGCTGGATGAGGAGCTGGCCGCGGCTCTCCGAGCCGGGCGCCCCGTTGTTGGTGAGCGTGCAGACCAGGAAGCCGTTCGCGTTCGCCGTCAGCTCGGGCGGCGGGACGTTCGGGGCGCCGATCCGCGTCTCCTCCTGGTAGATCGCCCGGCAGTCCTGCAGGGCGTCCAGGAAGCGGTTCGGGTTCGCCTCCGTCATGGCCAGGTTGCGGGGCAACGGGATGTCCGTGGTGATGACCAGCGTGTCCCCCGTGTCCAGGTCGTTTGCGACGATGTTCCAGACCTCCTGGAGCGTCTTGTTGTGCTTGATGGCTGCCATGAAGTTCCTCCGTTCAACGCGGCCGATGTTGGCCTCTGGTGCAAGGCTACGCGCAGGATGATGGATCTACCAAGTGGTGAGCAGGTGGTTCCGTGACACGCCAGCGATAGGGCAGGGGAACGTGTTACGTCGTGGTGCGGGTCCGGAACGGGGTCGCCGGGGGGCCCTCGGGGTGCCACTCGTCGGGGTTCACCGGGATGGCCGGGCCGCAGTCGCCGTCGAGCAGCACGAAGACGTCGACCGCCTTCCCGCCCTCGAGACCACGACGGGTCCCAACGGAGGCGAGCACGACGACGCCGGTGCGGCGGCCGTCCGTGACCCGCTGGCCGAGCTGGATGGACACGGTGGGCTACGCCGACCCCGGCAGGACCCAGCAGTCCTCCGGGACACCTGCGGCGGCGTCCGAGGTGGGGTTCGCCGCGGGCCACGCAATCGCGCCGGACCCGCCCAGGTCGAGCGGAGTACCACCCCACGGTGCTCCCGCGCCGGCGTGCGCCAGACGGGACGCACGCTTCACCCGGGCAGCGATGCCCACGGCTCCGGCCGCACCGCCCGCGAGCGTCCCGAGCGCCACGTCGCAGCACGTCTCGATGTCGATGGCACCGTTGGCACCGTAGTCGGTCGCGTTGTTGCCGGACCCGGCGGGAAGGGTGAACGCATCGGCGGCGTCCATCGTGACCTTCGCACCACGACGGCACTTGAGCACCGGCTGCGCGACCCCACCACCGCTGGGGTTGGTGGCGGTCTTGGTCACGGTTCCGGTGATGGTGAGCGTTCCCTTCTCGACGTAGATGTCCGGCCCGCCACCTTCGAGCGCGCCCTGGGAGTAGTTTCCCTGGAGCCGAACGCGACCGTCGGTCTGGTTCAGGAACCCGTGCTCCCCCTTGAGGTTCACAGACGGGTTGCCGCTGAACAGGATCTCCCCATTCACGCAGTTCGCTACGACGAGGCCGGAACCGGCAGTGCCGGTGTTGTTGCCGTCGACAGTGCTCGGGATGATGACGAACCCCGAGAAGTACGCGCTAAAGAACCCGCTTCCGCAACCCGCGGCGTTGAGATCCAAGAACGAAGTGCAGGACACCTCGACCGTTCCGTTCTTCCACGCCTTGACAGGCACGGTCGTTGCCGGAACGGTACACTTGCGACCAAGGATGGCGCGGCCGGCATAAGCCATGGCCCCTTCCAGCTCTGCCCCTATCCCGCCATCCTCGACCGAACAAAAGGTGGCGGCGATGTACCCGGCCGAAGTCTGAAAGATGCCCTTTTTGAACACACCTTTACAGTCGATCCGCCCACCGTAGTTCTGCACCGCGTTTCCGGTTCCCGCAATCACTGATCCCGGTCCACAGTTGTCTGTGTTGGTTCCTACAATCCCGACCTCCCTGCAAACATCGAGTGGGATATAGTAGCCAAGTCCCGCTGAGTATGACAGCTCGAAGGACGTTCGAACAAGCCCAGCGGGGCGCCCTTGCAGACCATTGAACGCAAGTGCTGCCTCAATCCACAGGCACAGATTCGACGATGACCCAACACTACCCGCGACGAACGATTGACCGAACCGAAGCCCCAGGATACCAGGACCAACATCGAGGAAACCGGAGCCCTGATGATCAGACGACACATCGTAGTTCAACACACCGTCCCCAACCACAGACGGCTGTCTGATGCTTGCCAAGGTCCCGGCCCCAATCCAAGCCGCTACCGACGTGCGGTTCACTGTTGCGGTCATCGTCCCACCGTTGTCCCATACCCGAAGGATTTGGTAGGTGACACGTTGTCCGGCCCCGTCTTCCAGGACCAGCGCGCGGCCTTCGTGTGCCGCAGCGAGGGCGATGCCGTTGAAGGTCATCTCGCGCATGGTATGCGCGAATGTGGTCGCGGCAACTGTGGCAACCGTACCGCTGGCAACCTCGGTCCAATCGTCGATGTGGTGTACGACGTAGAGATTGGACGCGCCATGTAGCGACCCGACCAGGGTGAGGTCCTGCCCCGTGAAGTCCCCACGGACGTACACGATGGTCGTGAGGTCGGTGGGGTTCGGGGCCAGGATGGACCCCAACTCACGCTCCAGCTTGGCGTAGGTCTTCCACGCCTCTCCCCACGACGTCCCCTGCGCGGTGTCGTCGCCGTTCGTGCCGTCGACGTAGAGCCGCAGGGTGCCGGAGAGGGGCTCGTTCTCGGGCACCCACGCCGCGCCGTCCCACCGGTAGACCGTGCTCTGGGCGCCGGCCGGGGGCTCGAGCACCACCCGCCGGTCTCCTACGTCGTTCCCCGCCGCCGGCAGGTCCGCCACGTACTGCACCGCTCCGCCCACTCTGACCCTCGTGTCGCTCATCGTGTCACCTTTCCTT
>JAFGHH010000095.1 GCA_016930215.1 Deltaproteobacteria bacterium | reverse complement strand
GCGTCCTGCATCAGCCGTTCGCGGAGGTCGCGGCGCGTGTCCCAGCCTCGACAGATCGTCCCGGGCGCGACCCTGATGGTCTCGCGCAGGACTGCGGAACGCCGCTTCCTGCTTCGCCCAGATGCATACGTCACGCAGGTCTTTCTCTACTGCCTGGCCTACGCCGCAACCGAGTTCAACATCCTGCTTCACGGGCTCATCGTGCTCGACAACCACTACCACCTGTTGTTGACCGACCCGGACGGCGAACTGCCCCTGTTCATGGAGCGGTTCGACGGACTCCTTGCCCGGGCGCTCAACGCCTACTGGGGGCGATGGGAATCGTTCTTCGCTCCCGGGAGTTACAGCGCCGTACGACTCGAGACGCCCGAGGATCGTCTGTCCAAGCTGGTCTACGTCCTGGTCAACCCCGTGGCGGCCGGTCTGACCGACCACGCGCGCCGCTGGACCGGTGCGACGAGCGTTCGATGGGGGTTCGGCGAGACCCGGACCTTCGTTCGTCCGGACGGTGTCTTCTTCGGCGCCGCGAGCAAGCTGCCTGTCGACGCAAGTCTGACGCTGGCGTCACTGCCCGGTTTCGAGGATCGGACGGAGAAGCAGTCCGATGCCCTCGTGCGCGAGCGGGTCATCGCGCGCGAGACGGAGTTGCGGGCCGAGCATCGAGCCGAGGGGAAGTCTTACCTGGGCATGGCCGCGGTACTGCGTTGCGACCCCGAGGATCGTCCCCGCACGCGCGAGCCCCGTCGGCGGATCAATCCGCGGATTGCATGCAAGCAGACCGACGTTCGTGTCGAGGCCGTCGCTCGGTGGACCTCGTTCGTTCGCATGTACCGCGCGGCGTGGGCACGGTGGCGGGACGGCGACCATGCGGCGGTGTTTCCCGAGGGTACGTGGCTGATGCGCGTTCGTCACGGAGCCGCCTGTCTGCCGGTGCCGGCATCGTCGGCGCATCCGCCACCACCCAGCTAGCCGAGCCCGACAACCGGACCCCGCGCGGCATGTGGCCGCGAGGGCAGCGGTGCATTCCTGCCCCCGGTTCGACATCCGGAACCACCGAACCGCGCCTGTCGTCCAACACCACCAGCCGATCCAACGGCCTCGGTCCGAGCCAGGCGGGGACCACGTACCGCCGTTCACGCCGCGTCCGCTCAACTTGCCTGGGACAGGTCCCGACAGGGACAGGTCCCGACAGGGACAGGTCCCGACAACGGTGGCGGGGAACCGGCGCGCGGGGACGCTGTCCCAATGCCGCCGCGCCGGCGGGCGGGCGATCGCCGCCGCCGGACCCGGGCAAAGGCGGTCGCGGGCAGGGGCCGGGACATGCGTCGTCGAAAGAGCCGGGTCAAAGGAGCACACGCGGCCCTGGGCATGCTGTTCGGCACGGCCTGTGCGGCCGTGCCGCCGGCCGTTCCGCCGACGCCTCCACCGCTCGAACCTTCCGAGGAGGCGCCGGAGCCGGTCGAGGCGCCTTCCACGATGGCGGCGGTCGGGACCGTGGAACCGGACGAGGGTCCGCCGATCATCCTTCCCGAGTCCCGTGCGTTCGTCGGGCGGCCGGGGCCCGGGCGGGTCGGCCGAGTCCACCGTACGCCGTTCGGCCGCCCCGAGGAATGCTTCGACGACATCGTGCCCGCCCAGCACGTCCGGGAGCGGATCTCGCGGAACCGCGGCCGGTTCCTGCACTGCTACGTGGATGCGCTGCGCCGGGACCCGACGATCGCCGGCCGCGTTGCCGTCGCGTTCACGGTGAACCGCGACGGGGTGGTCCAGGACGTGGAGGTGGAGTCCGACGAGGTCCTGGATGCCTTGCTGGCCGACTGCCTCGGGGAGGCGATGACGGGGGTGCGGTTCCTGTGCGGCAACGAGGCGGTGCGGGTCCGCTATCCGCTGGTCTTCACGCGCCCCGGCCTTGCGCCGTGAAGCCGGCGCCTCCTCCGCCTAGCGCACCTCGAGGACGACGGCGTTGGACGTCAGGCTGCCGACCCACGCGTTCGGGTCGAGCGTGCGGAGGTTCTCGGTGAGACCGCGGCCGGCGTGATACCGGGCGGTGACGGTGAACCGGCCGGTGCGGCCGCTGCAGGCGGCGAGCAGCAGCGCTGCGACCGACAGGGCGATGCTGCGACTCGTTCGTCGTCTCGTCGGAACTCGACTCATCGGTGTATCTTCTCTTTTCAGCCCTCAGTCGCGTGCGAGAGCAGCCGCCTTCCGACGCCCGACGCTGGTCCAGCGGCCGTGACGCGACAAGAGGCTGGGGCCCGCAGTGAGCGCCGGCGGCATCCGGGGTGAGTGGACGGATGCCGGGGCGCTCGGGGGACGAGCGCCCCGGGCATCCGCCCGGGGAAACAGCCGCATGCACGGTCGTCTCGGCGTCTGCGGCACCTCAACGTCCACGGTCGTCTCCCCTCATCGGTCTCCCCGAGCATTCCGTGTCGCCGGTCCTGTCCGCGGCGGGCACCGACCATCGTTCACGTCCCGCACCCTGCCAGTCGCTCCTCGAGACCGAAACCGATCACTCCTCCGTCGCCTCCGGGTCCCCCAGCGGGTCCAGCATGTCGAACGCGAAGGTCAGGAGGGCCAGTGGCCGCACCGTCCACGGCTCCAGGACCATCCGGCGCGCGCCGGCATCGTACGAGACGTAGCTCCGGTGCCGGCCATCGATGTCGCAGCCGACCAGCGCGAGCAGGGCGAAGGAGCCGCCCAGCCGCACCCGGAGGCCGGCGGCCGCGCGTACGACGCCGAAGTAGGCCGTCGAGGGCTCCGCGGGCCGGGCCGTCTCGCCCTCCGCCGCCGTCGGCTCCGTCCACACCACGTCGAGCCCTCCGCCCAGCTGGATCACCAGGCGCAGGAGGGACGCGACGGGGATCGCGACCGAGGCGACCAGGCGGAACAGCGCCTGGTCCAGCCGCACGCCGAACGGGTCGTCCTCGACCGCGAGGGTCGGGCGGTACTGCAGGGTGAGCTCGAGCGCGGGGCGCAGCCACTCCCGACGCAGCGCCACTCCCAGCGCGGCGAACGGGCCGTGCGAGATCGCCGTCTGGTCGGCGAAGCCGGTCAGCTCGTAGCCGAGGCTCAGGTCGAACTCGAGCTCGTTGCCGTGGGGAACCGCGGGAGCGGGCGTCCCCCCCGGCGGCGGCGGGACGCGAACCGGCACCGGCTCGGGCGGCGGCACGTCGGGATCCGGCGGCGCGGCCTCGAGCGACAGGCCCAGCGCATGGCACAGCTCGTCGTGCGACAGGTCGAGCGGCTTCCCGGAGAGGATCCCCTCGACCCCCGAGGCGATCGCATGCGCGAGCTCCTCGCGCGCCACCTCGTCGACCCCGCCCAGCACCGCCACCCGGCGGATGCGGGTCCGCTCCCACTCGCCGTCGACGACGTAGATCGCGACCTGCCAGACGCGTTCGTTCCCGGACGGCGGCAGCAGGTCGATCCACACCCGGGCCACGGCCGGCGGGGCCTCCGGGTCGGGCGTCGCCACCGCGGCAGGGTCCAGCCGCTCGGCCCGCGCCGCGCGCAGCCGCAACTCGAACCGCCGCAGCAGCTCGGCGACGACCTCGGCCACCGCCGTCGCGTCCTCCCGCGTCCCGGCGACCACCAGGTCGACCGCGCGGTCGTCCGGCGGCGGGTCGGCGCGGGCCGGCAGCGCTGCGCCGAAAGCAAACGCGACCGCGAGCAGCGGAGCCCGGGCGTCCAATCCCTCGAACCCCCTCCCTGATTCTTCTACCGGAGCTCCTCCAGCCGTGCCCGCGCGCGCTCCGCGTGGGCGGACTCTGGAAAGCACACGAGCAGCTCCTCCCACGCCGCCCGCTCCCGGGCGGCGCGACCCAGGCGGCCCAACGCCACGGCGCGGCCCACCAGCGCCTCCTCGGCCAGCGTGCCGTCGGGCGCGGCGGCGAGGTACGCCTCGAACAGGCCGAGCGCGCGCTGCGGCTGGCCGAGCACCTCGAGCAGCAGCTTGCCGTACGTCGCGCGGGAGAGCACCTCCTCGCGCGAGCCGGGGAAGCGCCGGGCGAGCTCGTCGTAGGCGCGCGTCGCCGCCTCGATGTCGCCCACGCGCCGCGCCGCGTTGGCCCGCACCAGCAGCGTCTGCGCGGTCTCGCCGGGCGCGGGCGCGGACGGCGGCGGCGACCGGGCGGCGTGGTGTCCCGACGGGACGGTCGGCCCGACCGGTGCCGCCTCGGGCGGCGTCTCCGGCACCTCGGCCGGCGCCTCCGGTACCTCGGGCGGCGTCTCCGGCACCTCGGCCGGCCTCCGTCCACGGCCGCGGCGCCCTGCGGGGCGGGCCTCGGGGGGAGCAGGCTCCTGCGGCTCGCAGGCGGGCACGTCCGCGGCCTTGACGCCGGCCGACGCGTCCACGGCCGGCGGGCGCTCCTCCGACCCGGCCACGAGGATCACCTTCACCGCGAACCATGCGCCGGCGGCGGCGGCGAGGCTCGAGCCGAGAATGATCGCGGCGACGAGCAGGCCGCGGGGCATCCGGACCGCGAGCGGGCGCCCGTGCGCCTGCCAGGACAGGCTCGCCTGCACCCGGGGGTCCGCGAGCGCCCCGGCGATCTCCTGCGCCATGACCCTGCGCTCGCCGTCCTCCTCCCGGTGCAGCTCCTCGGCGAAGTCCTGCACCACGGCCCGCTCGAACGCGCACGCATCGCAGCCGGCCAGGTGCTCGGCCAGCCGCTCCGGGTCGCCGTCCGCCGGCACACGGTCTTCCCGCGCGCCGCGCATCAGTTCCTCGGGATGCAAATCGACGCGTCTCATGCCGTGTTCCTCAGGAGGCCGGCAAGCGCCGGATCCTCCTCGATCCGCTGTTGCAGGGCTTCCTTCGCCAGTCGCAGTCGGCTGCGCACGGTGTTCTCCGGAGCCCCGGTCGCCTGCGCGACTTCGCGCAGCGTGTAGTCGAGCACGAAACGGAGGGCGAGCGTCTCCGCCTGGACCTCGGGCAGCGTGTCGAGCAGCGAACGGATCGTGTCGCGGCGCCGCTGCGCCGCCAACTCGTCGTCCGACCGCAAGCTGGTCGCGGCGCGGCTCGGCGCCTCGCCGCGGAACGCCTGCAGGGCCGACCCGGCGGCCGCCGCCTTGCGGCGCGCGCTGATCGAGACGTTCAGCGCCACGCGACAGGCGAAGTGCAGCACGCTCGACTCGCCGCGGAATCGCTCGAGCGCCGTGACGAACGCGACGAGGCTCTCCTGCGCGGCGTCGCAGGCCTCCGCGTTCGACACCCCCAGGATCGTGCGCGCCACGCGGTGCACCGCGGGACCGACGGCGATGAGCAACCGACGCATCGCGTCGGCATCTCCCTGGGTGGCCTGCCGTGCCAGGCCGAGCAACGGGTCCCGGTTCGCCATCTCTCGCATCCTACCAGTCGCAGGCCGGGTCCCAAACCGATCACTGCACGCCGGGCGGGCGGAGCGGACCACCCTCCGGCCGCATCCCCGGACCCGGCCGGGATCCGGCCTCCCCCGGGTGCCGAACCTCGTATCTACAGCGATCCTGCGGTTTTGCCGGAAAGCGTCAGCGAGGCGAGGCGGTGCGGTCGGGGCGGCGTGGAGGTCGCGAGCCCCGCTCCGCGGTCCTCAGCGGCAGAGCGTGATCGTGTCGCTGTCATGGCCGTTGAACGATCGCAGGGCGATGCCGGCCGGCGCAAGTCCGGCGATCGAGCGGGACAGCGAGCAACGGACGGTCGTGCCGTTCGATTCGTAGACCCGCGCGACGATCGAAGTCGTGCTGACGAACTCGACCTCGAGCTTGTACCACACGCCGGTGGAGAAGGTGCAAGGCGTGGAGGTGAGGTTCGTGTAGCCCCACCCCGAGTTCTGCTGCAGCAGGAGCTCGGTCGTATTCGGCGCGAGGATGATGCTGTAGGCGCCGGTGGAGTTGGCGCCGAAGCCGAAGTAGGTGCGTCCGGTGCCGGGACGGGTCCAGACGAACAACCGGTCGCCGGCGTTGCCGACGGTGGTGGCGGTCCGGTAGTGCCAGTCCGGGTCCCGCAGGCCGTAGCTGCCGTCGTGGGCATAGGCCGAGGAGAGCGCGCCGCCAGCCGCCACGGAGACCCAGCCGGACGCGGGCCACACGCCGGACTCGAACCCCTCGATCACGGTGCACGTCGGCCCGCACCCCTCGTTCGTCAGGCCGTCGCAGTCGTCGTCGCAGGTATTCCCGCAGACCTCGGAAGCGGCGCAACACGGGCCGGCGGAGCAGGACGAGGAGCAGGTTCGCGTTCCGGAGACGCCGCAGGCGTTCGAGCAGGACGAGGTCGTTCCGGCGCAGCAGGCGAAGCCGTTGTCGCAGACCGTGTCGCAGTCGTCGTCCGTGCCGTTGCAGGTCTCGGCGGGGGGGCTACAGGCGTCCCAGGTGCAGGACGACGAGCAGACGCGCGAGCCGACCGACCCGCAGGTCGTCGTGCAGCTCCCGCCCGACCCGGCCGCGCACGTGAAGCCCTCGTCCGTCGAGCCGTCGCAGTCGTCGTCGAGGCCGTTGCAGGCCTCGGCGGGGGGGTTGCAGGCGCCCCAGCCGCAGGACGCGGAGCAGCTGCGGCTGCCCGACGAGCCGCACCAGGTCGTGCACGTGGCGCTCGTCCCGGCGCAGCACTCCCATCCCTCGTCGCAACTCGTGTCGCAGTCGTCGTCCGTGCCGTTGCACGTCTCCGCCGGCGGGTTGCAGACCCCCCAGCTGCAGGAGCCGGAGCAGGTGCGGCTGCCGGTCGACCCGCAGGTCGTCGTACAGCTCCCCGGCGTGCCGCGCACGCAGGCGAACGTCTCGTCGGTGAGGGTGTCGCAGTCGTCATCGACGGCGTTGCACGACTCGGTCATCCCCGGGTGGATGCGGGGGTCAAGGTCGTCGCAGTCGTCGCCGGTGCAGGCGAGGTCGTAGTACGTGTCGCCGTCGACGTCGGGCGGCTCGAAGACGCACGCGCCGGCACCGCCGGCGGCGGCGGGGTCGCAGCGGTCGATCGTGCAGGCCAGCGCGTCCGAGCAGACGGGCGGCGTTCCCGCCGCGCAGCCCGCCGCGCCCAGGCACCGCTCGGCCCCGTTGCAGAACTGGCCGTCGTCGCAGAGCGCATCGCTCGCCTCGTGCGTGCAGCGGCCCAGCGCGCCGTCGCACCGGTCGACGGTGCAGGCGACGCCGTCGTCGCACGCCGCGTCGTCCGGGACGGCCTCGCAGCTGCCGTCCGCCGGGACGCAGTGGTCGATCGTGCAGTCCACGCCGTCGTCGCAGACGATGGGCGTCCCGCGCTCGCAGACCAGCAGCGTCCCGCAGGTCTCGACGCCGTTGCAGAGGTCCCCGTCGTCGCAGTCCTCGTCGGTGGCGCACGAGATCGGCGGGGCGCAGCCGCCGCGATCCGGGTCGCAGAGCTCGGGCTCGGTGCACCGCGTGTGGTCCGCCACGAACTCGCATTCGGCCGACAGGCGGTTGCACGCATCGACCGTGCAGTCGATGCCGTCGTCGCACACGATCGGCGTGCCCGGCCGGCAGCCCAGCACCACGTCGCAGTACTCGATCCCGGTGCACGGATCGCCGTCGTTGCACGGTTCCGCCTGCGGCTCGTGCGCGCAGCGTCCGGTCTCCAGGTCGCAGGTGTCCCGCGTGCAGTCCACGCCGTCGGAACACTCGCGATCGCTCGTGCACGGGCCGCCGCCGCCGTCGTCCGGTGCGACCGCGTCGGTCTCCCCGGCGTCGTCCGCGACGGAGTCCGGAATTTCGGGCAGGTCCTCGCCGTCGGTCGGGACATCGACCGGCACGTCGGTCTCGACGTCGCCCGCGTCTTCGCGCGGGACGTCGACGGGGAACGTGGTGTCGTCGTCCGGAACGCCGCACGCTCCGGCGAGCAGGGCGAGAGCCCCGGCACGGCACAACAGACTTCCCCCACGCACCCGGTCGCGTTCCGTCATCGGGAACCCTCCGTGCGTGCGCGCGCAGACGAAGGCACGCACAGGAATGCTACGGGTCGTGCCGGAGATCGTCAAGGAACGGGTCCCACGGAGCCCGGCGGCACGGGCGCGCCGGCGCGACTCAGTCCGGCGTCGCGCCGCGGGCGGCCTCGGTCCGGCCCTTCTCGGTCAGCACCCGCGTGTCGCCCTCGCGCCGCGTCAGCCCCTCGCGGTCGAACAGCGCGAAGAGCAGGAGGCAGATCCGGCGGTTGCCGCTGACGAGGTCGCGGAACTCGGCAACGGTGAGCCCCCTCTTCCGTCCGGCGAGCTCCCGGAGCAGCGTCGTCTGGCAGCCATCGACGACCTTCGCCGCGAGGTACTCGCCTTCGACCTGGTACACCCGGCGCTGCTCGACGAGGTACCGGAGGGCCAGTTGGACGTCGCGCTCCTTCAGACCGGCCTGGGCGGCGGCCGCCGTCAGCTCGGTCGTCGAGGGCGTCGCCATGCCCTGCTGCGCGAGGAACGACTCGACGAACGTCGACTGCCGCCTGCGGTCCGCGGACATCTCGACCCGGTGGGAGAACAGGGCCCAGGTGTGCGCGACCGGCTTGACCCGCCGGTTCCGCTCGAGCGCCTCGAGCAGCAGGCGCACGGCTGCTTCGCCCGCGCCGCCGCGCTCGAACCCGAGCGGTCCGAGCAGCTCCTCGGTCGTTCGGCCGCGCTCGCTGAGGGGGTTGTCGCGATGGTGCGTCTCGAGCGCGGCGAGGATTCCCTTTTCGAGGCGCTCGTGCATCGTCGCCGGGAGGTAGACCGTCCGGGGGGGGTCGCCGAGGGCCACGATGTCGTCGGGGAGCGACGCGGTATCGACCTTCGCGACGTCCTCCTCGGCGACGTTGAGCAGCTCGGCGAGGCGCGCGCGGTCGACCGGGCGTCGCTGCTTGAGGACCTCGGCCGCCAGCAGCTGCGGGAACCGTCCCGACGACAGCTCGGCGAGCGCCGCCGCGACGGCGGCCGTGCGCCGCCGGTGGTGCAGCGGCCGGGGATCGAGCACCTCGCCGCCGCCGAGCGACAGGTCGCTCGAGGTGCTGCGCAGGACGAAGCGGTCGCCGGCCTGGACCACGCAGGGCTCGCCGAGGTGGAGCTGGGCCAGGCCCGTGCTGCCGGGGGCGAGCGTTGCCTGGTCGAGCAGGTGCACGCGGGCCTGGCTCTCGTGCGTGCCGAGGTGCAGCACGGCCTGCGTCCAGCGGCCGAGCGGCCGGGCGTCCGAGAAAAGGCGGAGCCGGGCGTCGAGGAGGGTCGTGGCGGCGAGCGGCCGGTCGGAGACGACCATCCCGCGCCGGAACTCGGACCGCTCGAGCCCGACGAGGTTGACCGAGGCACGGTCGCCGGCACGCACCGTGTCGACCTCCACGCCGTGCCGCTCGAGGCGCCGGACCCGCAGCTTGCGGTTCGGCGGCAGCAGCCACGCGGTGTCTTCGCGGTGCAGCTCGCCGCCGAGCACCGAGCCGGTGACGACGGTGCCGAAGCCGGCGATGCTGAACACCCGGTCGGGAAACAGCCGGAACACCCGGCCCGCAGGGCGCTCGGGAACGGTCCGGGCCACGCGGTCGAGCGTCTCGACGAGGGCGTCGAGCCCCTCGCGGGTCACGGCCGACACGCGGACGAGCGGGCAGCCGTCGAGGAAGGTGCCGGCGAGCAGCTCGCGGAGCTCGCCCTCGGCCAGCTCGGCCAGCTCCGGCTCGACCAGGTCGACCTTGGTCAGCGCGACCAGGCCGGCACGGATGCCGAGCACGTCCATGATCTGCAGGTGCTCGCGCGTCTGGGGCATCACGCCGTTGTCGGCCGCGACGACCAGCATGCAGAGGTCGATCCCCATCGCGCCCGAGACCATCGTGTGGATGAAGTCGCGGTGCCCGGGAACATCGACGATGCCGAGGCTTGCGCCCGAGGGCAGCTCGAGATGGGTGAACCCGAGGTTGATCGTGATCCCGCGGGCCTTCTCCTCCTTGTGCGTGTCGCAATCGAAGCCGGTGAGCGCCTTGATCAGCGCGGTCTTGCCGTGGTCGACGTGGCCGGCAGTGCCGAGGATCAGGCGCTTCATGGGCGGCCCAGCGACTCGCATGCGCGCGCCACGGCGGCGGCGACGACCGGCAGCTGTTCCTCGAACAGCGCCAGCACGTCCAGGATCAGCCGTCCCTCGCGCAGCACGGCGAGCACGGGCGGGTCGCCGTCGAGCAGCGCCCGGTGGAGGCGTTCGGCGAAGCCGTTCCGGTCGTCGGGCCGGGAACCGGCCGGCACCTCGACCCCCGCACTCGGCAGCTCGACCCCCGGCAGGGCGCCGCCCCCGCACCGGCCGGTGCTCGCCACGACCCGGGCCACCACGCCCGCTTCCGCCAGTCGGCGGCCCAGCCGCTCCGCGAGCCCGTCGAGGGTCCGGCGGTCGCGCGCGAGGAAGGCGAAGATCGGGCACTGCGCCTCGGAGGGGCCGGCCGGGTCGAGGTAGGTGCGGCCGGCGGCCAGGAGGCCGGCGTAGGTCAGCTTGTCGACGCGCAGCGCGCGCATCAGCGGCGCCCGGGCGCAGGGCTCGATGCAGGCGGTGCGACCGACGAGGATCCCGGCCTGCGGGCCGCCGAGCAGCTTGTCGCCGCTGAACGAGACGAGGTCGGCGCCGTCGGCCAGCGCCCCCTGGACGTCGGGCTCGCGCTCCAGCGCCGAACCCGGCCGGCGTCGGAGCAGCCCCGAGCCGACGTCGTAGAGCAGGGGCAGGCCGTGCGCACGCGCCAGTCCCGACAGCTCGCGCACGCTCGCCTCCTCGGTGAAGCCGACGATCGCGTAGTTCGACCGGTGCGCCTTGAAGATCAGGGCCGTGTCGGGCCCCAGCGCCCGCTCGTAGTCCGACAGTCGCGTGCGGTTCGTCGTCCCGACCTCGACCATCCGCGCGCCGCTCGCCGCCATCACCTCGGGCAGCCGGAAGGCGCCGCCGATCTCGATCAGCTCGCCGCGCGAGACGACGACCTCCCGTCCCGCCGCGTGGACGGACAGCGCGAGAAGCAGCGCGGCGGCGTTGTTGTTGACGACCAGCGCGTCCTCGGCGCCCGTGAGCAGCCGGAGCAGCTCGCGCGCGTGCGCGCTGCGCTCGCCCCGCCGCCCGGTGGCCAGGTCGAACTCGAGGTTGCAGTAGCCGCCCGCCGCCTCGGCGATCGCCTCGAGGACCTCCCGCCCGAGCGGGGCGCGGCCGAGGTTCGTGTGCAGCACGACGCCGGTGGCGTTGACGACCGGACGCAGCGAGCCGCGGGCCAGCCGCGGGACCTCGCGCGCGATGCGCTCGAGCAGCGCGGTGCGGCCGGGCGCCGTGCCGCCCGCGAGGATCGCCCGCCGCTCATCTTCGAGGACGCCGCGGATCGCGGCGCGCACCAGCTCCCGGCCGTGCTGCTGCGCGAGGCGGCGGACGGCGGGCGTCTCGAGCAGCACGCCGACGCTCGTCAGCTCGCGCAGGGCAGGTGGCCGACGTTTCGTCTTCATCGGGAAACGCACGACACGTCGCGCCCGCGGCACGACGTCGCACCGGCAGAGAGGGCAGGAATCGAACCTGCCACGGACGGTGTTATCCGCCCGCTACTGGTTTTGAAGACCAGCCGGACCACCAGATCCTTCCTCTCTTCCTTCCGCACCGCGCGGAAATCGGTGCGAAGTCTAGCGATGCCGTCCGGCTCGCGCAACCACGGAGCGCGTCGGGCGCTCGGCCCGCCCCGCAGGCTCTCTGGTGTCCGCAGGCACCAGGCCTGGGGTTGGCCGACCCCCGGTCCCTCCGACACGCGGACGTCATTCGGGGGCCGATCCTCGTGATCCTTGAGCAATTCGATCGGCCCGCAGGCCGTGGACCGGCCGGCGGCTTGGCCCGACTCCTGCTTTCTCGCGTAGTCGCGGGACGTTCCGCGGGAGGATGGCGATGAACGAGCGATACGGACGGCGGCTGGCTTCGACGACGGCGGTGCTCGCGATGCTCGCCGCGGGCTGCGTGGGAGACGAGGGCGAGACGTTCGGCAACCCGGAGTTGCCGAACGAGGAGGACGACCTCGTCGGCGAGACGGGCGGCAAGGCCGACACCGGCTACATGTCGACCATGGCGACGGAGCTCGAAGGCGAGTTCGTCGGAGAAGTGCTGCTCGACGTGAGCGCGATGGGCGAGACCGAGCGGACGGAGTACCTGACGCGGCTGCAGGGGACTCCCTACGAGGTCAAGAACCTGGTGCTGGACCAGGTGAAGCTGTCGAAGAACAAGCTGAACACCGAGAAGCTGCACATGAACCTCTACACGGACAAGGTGGAGGCGGAATCGATCGTGCTGGAGGGCACGACGATCCGGATCGCGTACAAGGTGCGGCTCGAGTCGGTGGTATCGCACGAGGAGCTTCAGGAGGCGGGGTTGTCGATCGAGCAGATCCTGGCGACGCCGACCACGGCGCTGCGGCTGCCGGCGGACCCGCGCAACCTGTTCACGCGGGCGGCCGAGCGTTGCGCCAGCGGTTTCGACCCCGGCAGCCTGGCCGACTACAACTACTTCTACTACTACGACCCGGCGAAGGACGGCTGCGACCTGCCGATGGTCGATGCCACCTTCACCGTGTCGTCGCTCGCCCCCCCGGCCCAGACGACCTACCCCGAGTACGACCGGCTGCGTGCCGACAACAAGGTCGAGGTGTTCGTGGTGTTCAACGCCGCGGAGCACGCCGACGAGGTTTCGTCGAACGATTGGGGCGTGTCCGAGTGGCAGCAGTTCAAGCGCGAGCTGTCCTCGCGCGGCTTCCGCAAGACGGCCGACCTGGAGCCGGGCGAGCGGTGGAGCCGGGTCAAGGCGGGCGTCGAGGAGCTGATCGATATCGTCTCGCCGTACGACATGCACGGCGTGGCCGACAGCGACGCGCTGTTTCGCCGCGGCATCGCGGAGCACGAGGTCATCCTGTACAACGGTCACTCGTTCTACGGTTCGCTCAACGTCCTGCGCGACTGCTCGGTCTACCCGGAGGGCAAGTACCAGATCATCTACATGGGGTCGTGCTGGTCGTACGAGTACTACACGCGGCAGGTGTTCGAGTGCAAGAAGACGGCGAGCGACCCGACGGGCTGGGACCTGGCCGACGTGGTCAACGACACGGAGTCGGGCTGGTTCCACAACAACGCGGAGTTCTCGCGGATCCTGCTGACCAACCTGTTCGCCGGCGTCGAGACGGGCGGGAAGGACGGCAACCGCTACTACACTTGGTACAACATCGTCTCCGCGATGAACGAGCATGCGATCAACATCTGGCGCAGCTGGGGCACCAAGACGCACGAGATCATGGGCGTGTCGGGCGTGCGCAACAACAGGTACGACCCCGAGGCGCGCCCGGGCGGGGAGGGCGCCCGCTACGACATGGGCACGGCGACGCCGATCCCCGACGACACCGAGGCCGGCATCGATAGCGAGCTGGTCGTGGTCAATTCCGTCCGCCCGAGCCGCATCACGCTGGCGCTGAACATCAGCCACACCTACGTCGGCGACCTGCAGATCGTCCTGCGCCGCAACGGGGTCGAGGTGCCGCTGGTGCAGCCGAACCGCAGCGCCTGGGACGACGACATCATCGGCGAGTTCGAGATCGACGACGCCCGGCTGCTTGGCCAGGACGCCGCCGGCTCGTGGATCCTGCACGTCGCCGACACCGCCGCCGCCGACATCGGTACGCTCAACTCCTGGTCGTTGACCCTCGTCCCCTGATTCCTCCCTTCCCGACCGGATCCCCCGAACCGCCGGCCAGCACCGGTCCCACCCGGGATCCGCCGTGTTCGGCTGCCGCCGGAGCCGGACGCCGTGATTCGTGCCTGCGGGCGATGCGGGATCGCGGCCGGAATCCGGCCCGGGCGTCTTGCCCGGCCGCGCGCCATCGCGTATAGGACGAAGACCGTGTGTCGCGGTGCGTCGGGCGGTGCCGCCGCTCCGCGTCTCCGGCATTCGTGGCTCCGCTGTTCTTGGCAGGGAGGTAGCCTCATGTGTGGCATTCGCATGCGCGGTCGGCTGAGTCTGGCAGTCTTCGCCCTCGCGGTGGGGCCGGGGTGCAGCCTGGCGCTGTTCGGCGACGAGCCGGTCGACGGCGCGGGAGACGCCGAGGACGGCGGAGCCGAGGTGGACGTCGGGCCCGACGCGGAGGATATACCGGACGTCGGACCGGACGTGGACGTGTCCGACGACGGTACGGACGGGGAGGCCGACGGCGACGTGCCGTCCGAGTGCGGCAACGGCGTGGTGGAGGAGGGCGAGGACTGCGACGACGGCAACACGACG
>JAFGHH010000094.1 GCA_016930215.1 Deltaproteobacteria bacterium | reverse complement strand
GTTGGTTTCCGGCGGTTGTTGGCTGTTGGGTTGTTCTGGATCAAGGCTTTTGGCTCTTGGCGGTTCGCTGTTGGATCGGCTGTTGGCTCTTGGATCCTGGTTTCCGGCGGCTCTTGGTGGTTGGTTTGCGAACGACCTTGGGTCGTTTCGTGCTGCGGTAGGGCGCCCTTGGTTCGCGGACCGCGGAGAGAGACGGCGACGGGGAGAGGCCGTGGACGAGGAGCAGGTCGGGGTCCGCCAAGGCACGACGCTCGAGGTCGGCGGTGAAGCCGGACCGGGAGAAGAGCGCGCGGACGACCCGTTTTTTGGGGAAACGCCGGGTCAACGGCTCCGCCGAGGCCTCGAGCCGCGCCAAGACATCCTGGCCGACCCGGCCACGAGACCACTTGCACTCCCCAAGAAGCAGACAAGCCCGGTCCGCATCGAACGCCACGAGGTCGACCTCGCGGTCCGCCTCCCACCAGCGGCCGACCGCAGCCCAACGAACGCCGAGCCGCTCGTCGAGCAGCCCGCGGCGGACCTCGTCCCGACAGAGGGCCTCGTAGGCCCCGGAAGCCCACAGGTCGAGGTCGGCAGAGATCTCGGCCGCGGCCTCGGCAGTCCGACCCGCCTCGAGGAGGCTGCGACGGGAGAAGACATGCCGGAACCAGAAGGCGACGTACGGATCGACAATGCCGTACAACCCACGCTTGCTCTTCTCGGGCGCCGACTCGGTGACCGGAACGTCGCGGCGGACGAGGTCGAGCGACTGGAGCACGCCGAGATATTTTCCCAGGCTGGAGTGGGGGATGCCGACGGCATTGGCAAGCTCGGACGGGCGGCGCTTGCCCTGGGCGAGGGCCTGCATGAGGGCGAAGTAGACGCGCGGTTCCTGCAACTCCTCGCGGAGGAGGAACTCGACCTCGTCGCGCAGCACAGCACCGGGCTCGAGCAACGCGGTGCGGAGGTTCTCGGCGAGCGGTCGGGCGTCGTCGAAGCGGGTGAGGTAGTAGGGAATTCCGCCGAGCATCGACCAGGCCCGAACCTGATCCTCGAACGAGTATTTTGGGAGGAACCGGGCGGCGTCGCGGAAGGCGAACGGCTGGAGTCGCAGTTGGCCGGTGCGGCGGCCGTACAGCGGGGAGCGTTCAGCCAACGTCTCGCGCTCCATCATCGACACGGAGGAGCCCATCAGGACGACGCGGGCGCGGGTGCGGGAGAGGTGCTGGTCCCAGCCGCGCTGCCAGAGGCTGGGGACGGCCGGGTCGGCCTCGACGAGGTAGGGGAACTCGTCGAGGACGAGGAGGAAGCGGTCGGAGCGGCGTCCGAGCCAGGCGAAGAAGCCGTTCCAGTCGGCGAAGCCGTGGTCGGCGAGGAGCGGCTCGTCGAAGTGGCGGCCGAGGGCACGTCCGAGGTCGGCGAGCTGGAGGGGACCTGGGAGGCGGGCAGCCATGTAGTAGGCGCCCGGCTTTTTTTGTGCGAAGCGTTGCAGGAGGGCGGTCTTGCCGACGCGGCGGCGGCCGTAGACGACGAGGAGCTGGGCCTCGGGGCGGTCCCAGGCGCGCTCCAGGAACGCCAGCTCGGCCTCGCGATTGATGAAGGGTCGGATGGGAGATACCTCGTGGAATGATACTTCCGGGTATCACTTCCCGGAACGGGGCGAGGGGCGACGGGACTTGCGGTACTTCGGGGCGCGTTCGCGGGCGTGGGAGGAGCCGGGGGGCGAAGCCAGCGGCCCGACGGCTTGTGCGAAGCGGCGGAACGGGTCGAGCTGCCGGGCGGCCGTCCAGAGCTCGCGCGGGACGACCCTCTCGTACTCGTGGGCGAGGCGATTGCGCAGGCGGACCAGGGCGACCAGCTCGTCGGCCAGGTCCTCGGACAGCAGGCCGTCGTCCGCCAGGACGCGGAAGACCTCGACGGCCGCCGACGGGGCGACGAGGCCGCGGCGCGCGATCAGGTGATTGCCGACATCCACACAGGCCTGCACCGCGACCTCGAGGTTGCGCTCGGCGGCGGCGACAAGGGCCCAGGAGGCGGCGAAGCGGTCGAAGGGCATGGCCGCGAGCTCGGCCAGCTGCGCGAGGGCCTCGCCCAGCCGCGCGACCTTGGCCAGGACGACGCCGCTATCGACCGAACGAACCATCGCGAATGCGCTCCCGCAACGCCTGCTGGTGGAACCGGATCGTGGGCCACTCGTCGAGATATTCCCGGATCGCCGCCTCCCGAAACCGCGGCCAGTCCAACGGGTCGCGGGCCGCGATCAGCAGCCCGTCGGAGGCGACGCGGTGCCTGAGGAGCGGCGAGGCGCCGTCGACGAGCACCAGGTCGACTTCCAGTCCGGGCACGCGACAGGCGACGGCAAGCCGGTCACCCACGGCGCCGCGCGCCGCGGCCGCCGGGGGCTCGAGGAGGCCGACGGCGACGTCCAGGTCGCTGTCCGGTCGGTGATCCCCGCGAGCCCGCGAGCCGAACACGGCCACCCAAGCCACCCCCGGTTCGCGGGCGAAGGCGCGGAGCGCCGCGACCACGGGGCGCGACAGGCAAGCGCCGGACGCCGCGGGCGCCGCCCCGACACGGCCGGTTCGAGCGCGGCGGCGGGCGGGCGGCCGTGCCGACCGGGCGATGCGGGGGGCGAGGGGGCGGGCGGTCATTTTGCCACCTTCGG
>JAFGHH010000570.1 GCA_016930215.1 Deltaproteobacteria bacterium | reverse complement strand
GTTCGTCGATGGTGACCCCGTCGCCCGCGAGTTCCGGTTGCCGGCTTCCGCAGGGCGGCACAGGCTGCGGGTCGTTGCGCCGGGGTTCCGTCCGCACGACGGGGTGTTCACCGCCACGCGGGACCGAAGCCTGTCCCTGCGGATGCACCGGGACGACTCGGGACGAGGGGGCCCCGCCGATGCGGCAGGTGCGGACGACGCGCGGGCGACGCAGCTTCAGCCGAACCCGTTCCTGGGGCCTTGGCGATGACGGATTCCGATCGGCGCCGGCGGTCCTTGACGACGCCGGCGGTCTGCGGGACTTCCGCACCGCCCGCGGTTGTCGTCGGGCCTTGAGTGAGGGTATCCTGCCGATCGTCTGGACCCGGCCGGCAGAGGCGTCCGGACATCGGCAGGTGGTGGCATGGGAGAGCAGGCGTTCCGGTTCGATCGCATCGCCGTTTCGGGCTATCGATGCCTGGAGGACGTCGAGGTCGACCTGCGCGGTCTGAACGTGGTCATCGGGCCGAACGGCGCCGGAAAGTCCACCCTGCTGGACACGCTTGTGCTCCTCGCCACCTCGACCAGGAACGCCGGACTGGCGGAGGCCGTGGCCCGGCGCGGGGGATTCAACCGGCTCGTGAGCTTCGGGCGAAAGGACGCCACCGTGCGGGTGGCGGTCAGCAGTTCTCCGCAACCGTGGCCGGGCGGCCAGACGCCCGCGCCGATCAAGTACTCGCTGGAGTTGGGCGCGTCCGGGAACGGCTTCGACGTCGCGTCCGAGAGCCTGGACCAGGCGCGCGATCCTGCGGCTTCGCGCCCGTTCTTCTTCATCCAACGCACGCGCACGCACCGGAAGATCCACGACCCCAAGACGAACAGCCTGGTGGACCCGGACTGGGACGTCGCCAGTCACGAGACGATCCTGTCGGGAGCGGTCCGGATGCACCTTGAGCCTTCCCGCTTCCGGCGCCACATGGGCGGCGCGACGTACTACCCGCCGGCGGCGATCGGGGACCGTGATCCGCTTCGGCTTTCGCAGACGCTGGTGCCCACTGCGTCCACTCCCGAGCCGGACGGCTCCAACATCCTCTCGGTCCTTCAGAAGATCCGGGCCGAACACGAGGACCGGTGGCAGCAGATCGAGGACGTTCTTCACGCCGGCTTCCCGACGTTTCGCAAGCTGGAGTGGGCGATCGTGGGCGCCGGGCAAGTGACCCTCGCCTGGCACGACACGCGGTTCAAGAACCCGCTGTTCGCCAACGAGCTGTCCTCCGGGATGCTCCGGTTCCTGATGCTGTCGACCGTTCTGCTCTGCCCGGAACCACCCGCGATCATCCTCCTCGACGAACCGGAGCTCAGCCTGCACCCGGAGTTGCTGCGCCTCCTGGCGGAGTTGTTGGTCCAGGCCGCCCAGCGGACCCAGATCCTCGTGGCGACCCATGCCGGTTCGCTTCTTCGGTGGTTCAAGCCGGAACATGTCATCGTGGTCGATAGCGAGGAGGGGCGTTCGACGTTCACGCGGGGCGATGCGCTGGACCTCGACCGCTGGATGAACGACTACACCCTGGATCAGGTTTGGGAGATGGGCGAGATGGGGGGTCGTCCGTGAAGGCGTCCGCCGGACTCTCGAACCGGAGGATCGTCGTCATCGCGGAGGGCGACACGGAGCGCGCTGCAAGGAACCACTTGAAGGAGTTCCTCGACGCCCGCGCCGGCTCCCTCCCGCGGGTGCGGCTTCATGTGGCGAAGCTGGATGGCGGCCTGGCCGAACGTCGCGTCCGCGACCTGGCCGATCGGCACCTCAGGGAGGAAGGCACGCTGGGTGTCGTCGCCCTGAGCGACCTGTACCCGAGGTACCGGGACGCGGCCGACGCGAAACGGGTCATCGCTTCGTGGATGCCGATCGATCCGCGATGCCACGTCCATGTCGCCAAGCACGATTTCGAAGCGTGGCTGCTGGCCGACTGGAGGGCGGTCCTGCGACAGGCAGGCGTCGAGGGGAGGCAGCCGTGGGGCGCCAAGCCCGAGGAGATCGATGTCGACAGGCCTCCGGCCCATCGTCTCCGCGAGCTGTTCGCCCACGGCGGGCGGTCGAGCTACAAGAAGACGGTGGACGGGAAGAAGCTCTTCGAGGCGTTGGACCTGGAGGCTGCCGCCGGGCAGTGCCCAGAGCTCAGGAGCTTCCTGAACTGCCTGCTGGCGCTGGCCGGCTACCCCGTGCTTGCCTGACTGGGAACAGGGCGGGGGCCCGGCGTCGGTTGTTCAGCCCTCCGTGGTGCGCGAGGACCGGATGTCGTACTTGCGCATCCGGTAGATCAGGGTGCGGCGGGAGATGCCGAGCTTGCGGGCCGCGTGCGTCTGGTTGCCGCCGCACTCCCGCAAGGCCGCCAGGATCGCGTCCCGCTCCACCGCGGCCACGCGCGCCGGCAGACCGACGCCGGGGGACGGCGACTCCGCCTGCCGCTGGAGCTGCGCCGGCAGGTGCCGGATCGCCAGTTCGTCGTCGCCGGCCAGCACGACGGCGCTCTCCACGGCGTTCCGCAACTCCCGGACGTTGCCCGGCCATGCGTGCTCGAGCAGGCACTGCTCCAACTCCTCCGGCAACTCCGCCAGGGCGCGGCCCATCGTCGCCGCCACCTGGCGTGCGAACCGACGCGCCAGCGGCAGGACGTCCATTGGCCGGTCCCGCAAGGGCGGCACGAACACGGTCACGACGGCGAGCCGGTAGTACAGGTCCTCGCGGAACGACCCCCGCTCGACCTCGCGGGCCAGATCCCGCTTGGAGGCCGCGACGATCCGCACATCGACGACCACCTCGGTCGTGGATCCGACGCGGGCGATCGCGCGACGGTCGAGGAACCGCAGGAGCTTCGACTGGCTGGCCGGCGGCAGCTCGCCGATCTCGTCCAGGAACAGCGTGCCGCCCGCCGCCGCCTCGACGTATCCCGTGCGCCGCTCGGACGCGCCGGTGAACGCCCCGCGTTCGTGCCCGAACAGCATGCTCTCCACCAGCGGTTCGGGCAGCGCGGCGCAGTTCACCGCGACCAGCGGACCGTGCCGCCGGGCCGAGCGCCGGTGGACGTAGCGGGCAACCTCCTCCTTGCCTACGCCGGTCTCGCCGAGGATCAGGACCGGGGAGTCCGCGCGAGCGGCCTGGTCCGCGAGCCGGTACACCTTGCGCATCGATGGATCGTGCAGTTCCACGTCTTCGGTGTCCGGCGGCGCCGGCGCGGCCCGATCCCAGGGCTCGGGCCCGTCGGCCGGGTCGCAGGGCGACCGCGCCAGCCGGGCGCGAAGCTCGGCGAGCAGGCCGCTTGCACCGGCCTCCGGACGGCATCGTGCCAGCACCGACCAGCGGTCCTCCGGGCCGGCAGCGGCTGCAAGCCGGCGGGCGACCGCCGCCGCGGCGCCCCGGTCGGCGGTCGGAAGCAGGGCCGCCGCCGTGGCGTCGTCGAGCGGTCCGACGATCGCGGCCGGACCGGCCGCGGCCGACAGGCGCGCGCAGGCGTCTGCGCCGCGGTCGCCGGGCGCGAGGGCCACCAGCCCGACCGCCGCCCCGGTCAGGCGCGCGCGGCGCAGCTCGACCGCCAGCCGCTCGCGCACCTGCCCGACATCGCGCAGCGGCTCCGTCCGACCGGCGGCGCGCGACGGGCGGAAGAGGGTCAGCAGCGTGCCGCCGATCCGGATCTCGTCCCCGTGCTCGAGCACGTGCGTCCGCGTGACCCGCTCGCCGTTGACGAACGTGCCGTTGGTGCTGCGGAGGTCGATCACCGTGACCTCGCCCGCGGCCGAGCGGATCTCCGCGTGGCGCCGTGACGCCTTCTCGTCCGCCAGCGCCACCACGGCCTGCTCGTCGCGCCCAACGACCAGCACGGCGTCGGGCGGCACCGGTACCGTGCGCGCCTCGCCCGCGCCGAGCACGAGCAGGTAGGCCGGCGTCGCCGTCGGGGAGGCAGGTCCGGAGTCGTCGTCGCGCACCGTCGCGACGTCCGGCGGTCGGGGTCTCGACACGGGGCGCAGTGTACCATCGGTGCGCACCTGCGCAACGCGCGATCCGCGAGGCCGGAGGGTTCCGGGCAAACCGGCCGGAACAGCGACGGTTCGTCCCTGGAACGGAACGTGCTCACACCCTCTGGCGGTCCCTCGGACGCGGCGACGGTCGCCGAGACCGCAGGGATGGGCCCCGGAACGGGGCCGGCACAAGGAGGCAAGGCATGAGACGACGCAACCAGAGGATCGCACGGGCCCTGGTCGTCCTCCTGGGTCTCTCGTTGTTCGCCTGTGGCAGCACGACGACGACGGAGGACGCCCAGGACGGGCTCGATGAGGCCGGGGACGGCGACGGAGAAGAGACCTGCGCCTGCACCAGCAACGCCGAATGCGACGACTCGCTGTTCTGCAACGGCGAGGAAC
Organism: Deltaproteobacteria bacterium; assembly: GCA_016930215.1. Taxonomy (GTDB): domain Bacteria; phylum Myxococcota_A; class Polyangia; order DRWM01; family JAAZOP01; genus JAAZOP01. The sequence goes on along the minus strand of JAFGHH010000570.1, from coordinate 1,000 downwards.
AGTGCTTCGATTGCGCCTGCGTGCCCGGCGAGCCGCCGGACTGCACCGACGGCGTCGCCTGTACCGTGGACTCGTGCAGCGAGAGCATGGACCGCTGCCAGTCGGTCCCGGACCACACGCGCTGCGGGGCCGACGAGTTGTGCGACCCCAGCGCCGGCTGTGAGCCGGCGCCCGAGTGCGTCGCCGACGCCGGTTGCGACGATGGGTCGTGGTGCAACGGTGAGGAGACATGCGACGAGACCTCGCACCGGTGCCGGGCCGGCTCCGCCCCGGACTGCGCCGACGCGTTCGCGTGCACCGCCGACGAATGCAACGAGGACGCCGATGCGTGCGAGCCGGTGCCGTCCGACGCCTTCTGCGAGGACGACGACCTGTGCACCGTCGACCGTTGCGCACCGGACGATCCGGCCGCGGACGAGCGGGGCTGCTTGCCGCCGGCCGGCGGCTGCGACGACGGCGATCCGTGCACGGACGACTTCTGCGACGCCGTTCGCGGGTGCTTCCATACCTTCAACACCGCGCCGTGCGACGACGGCAACGCCTGCACCGTGGACGATCGGTGCACGGCCGGAAGCTGCGTCGGCACCGAGGAACGGAGCTGCGACGACGGCAATCCCTGCACCGACGACGAGTGCAATCCGACCGGCGGCTGCAACCACGCCTACAACACGGCCGCCTGCGACGACGCCGACGCCTGCACGACCCTCGACCTTTGCGACGGCGCGGGCCACTGCGTCGGCTCGGGCGACCTCGATTGCGACGACGGCAACCCCTGCACCGACGACGGCTGCGACGCCGGCGCCGGCTGCACGCACGCCGACAACACGATGCCCTGCGACGACGGGAGCGTCTGTACCGAGGACGACGTCTGCTCGGCCGGGTCGTGCGCCGGCTCCGCCGTCTCTTGCGACGACGCGAACGTCTGCACCGACGACTTCTGCGACCCGACCTCGGGTTGCGGACACGCCAACAACGCCGTCGCCTGCGACGACGGCAACCC
>JAFGHH010000569.1 GCA_016930215.1 Deltaproteobacteria bacterium | reverse complement strand
TTCCCGGCACGGAATCGTTGCCGGGAAGACGGCACATCGGGTATGCTGTCAATCGCGGATTTGTCGTGATGATTCGCGAGGGGACCAACCTCGACGGTCGCTACAAGCTGCTCCAGGCCATCGGCGCGGGCGGTATGGGGTCGGTGTGGCTCGCCGAGAAGATCACCACCTACGAGAAATTCGCCATTAAATTCATACATCAGCACGCATTGGGCGACGAATCGTACTACGCCCGGTTCACCCGGGAGGTCCAGGTCCTGCGGGGGCTGCGGCATCCGAACATCGTCGACGTCTTCGACTGGAGCATCCCCGAGCCCGGGAAGAGGCCGCAGGCGTACGTGGTGATGGAGCTGCTGGAGGGGGTGACGTTGCAGGACGTCATCCGGCAGCACCGGCGGCTCCCGGTGGCGTTCATGAACCGCGTGATGCTGCAGGTGCTCGACGGCATCTCGGCGGTGCACGCGATGGGCATCATCCACCGCGACATGAGTCCGGCCAACATCTACCTGGTCGGGCAGCCCAACGCCTTTCCCCGCGTGAAGATCCTCGATTTCGGGCTGGCCAAGGGCATCGGCGGTTCCCACGCCGACAGTTCCGTCACGCAGCCCGGCTCGGTGCTCGGGCGTGCCGCCTACGCCGCTCCGGAGATCTTCATCGAGCAGGATCTGGACGTGCGGGCGGACATCTTCGCCTGCGGCATGATCTTCTACCGCTCGGTGGTCGGCCGGTTCCCGTACAAGGAGACCAAGGTCGACCTGATGTGGGCGGAGCGTTACGCCGAGCGGAACCAGTCGGCCGACTACCCGCCGCCGTCGCGGTTCGTTTCGGACGTGCCGCAGCCGATCGAGCGGATCATCATGCGGTCGCTGCGTCGGCGTCCGTCCGGCCGCTTCGGTTCCGCGATGGAGATGCAGCAGGAGTTGCTGCGGGCCGACGGGATGCTGGCGCCCGCGCAACGGGAGGCCGCCGGTCGCTTCCTGTCGCTGATGCGCGACCCCGACGGCGCGGCCTCGTCCGACGGCGGGACGCCGTCCCCCGGCCCGTTCGCGGCGCGCTCCCCCACGGCGTCGCGAGCCGCCCCTGCATCGCCGGCCGCCTCGGCCCCCACGGTGCCGCCGCTGGCCCCCGGGCCGTCGGTGCTGTCCACCTCCCTTTCCGGCCCGGCCGCTTCGCTGGCGCCGTCCGCCCCTTCGGTCGTCCCGGCACCGGCGACGCTCTCGGCTCTCCCGCCCGGGCACCAGGCCTCGGCGGTCGGGACGCTGGTCACGGGTTCCCTGGTGTTCACGGCCGAGCCGGCCGAGCCGGCCGAGCCGGTCGAAGTCGGCGGCGAGGCGGGTTCGACGACCATCTCCGCGACGCCGCTGCCGGCGGCGCAGCTGCCGTTGGACCGGCCGACCTTCCCGTTGGACGTCGCGAGCGCCGCGGGGGGTACCGGGCGCGCCGCGGCGGGCGAGGCCGCCGCGGGAGGCTCCACGCCGTCGGTCGCAGCTCCGCTCGCCGGCGACGTCTCCAGTTCCATCGGCAGCTACCATCCGGCGCGCGGCTTGGCGGTGCTCTGGCGACGTCCGGCGGTCCTCGCGGCCGCCAGCGTGGGCTTGGCGCTGCTGGTCGTCGGCACGCTGATCCTCCTGCGTGACCGCGGCACCTCGAGCGGGAGCGAGGCCGGGGCGCCCGCGGGCGGGAGCGCGCTCGACGCGGGCACTCCCGCCGACACCACGGCGAAGATCCCGACCGAGGCAGGCGCCGACGCGCGCACGTTCGCCGACGTGCCGGCCGAAGCCGCGGCGAAGGCGACCGACGTCGCCGACGCTCGCCGGGAGGCGGCCGCCGACACGGCGCCGGAGGCCAAGCCGGACGTCGAGGCGGCCGGGGAGGACGCCGGCCGGTCGGACGACGCCGCGGCCGAGGACGGTGCAGGGCTGCCGATCAAGCCGCTCGAGGACGCCGGTCCCGGAGTCGCGGCCGACGCCCGCGCCGACGATGCGGCGGCGCCGCCGACCGATGCGGTCGTCGGCACGACGCGAACCGACGCGGCGGTCGTGCGCCCGCCGCGCGATGCGGCGGTCGTGCGCCCGCCCGCGGACGCCGCCGTGCGGCGCGAAGCGGGCGGCGGCGCGGGCACCGACGACTTCATCACCGACTACCCGGGCACGCGGACCGACGCCGGCTCGACGACGACGCGCGACACGGGCGCGACCCGGCCGCCTTCCGACGACTTCATCACCGACTACCCCGGACAGCGGCGCGACGCGGGTGCGACCCGGCCGCCTTCCGACGACGACTTCGTGACGAACTACGGGAGCGGATCCACGCCATGACCATGCATCGCCGTTACTGCGTCGTGCTGCTGGCGGCCGCGTTGCTGTTCCCCGGCCGGGCGGCTGCCCAGACGCCGGAGCAGGTTGCGGAGGCCGAGCGGCTGTTCAACGAGGGGCTGGACGCCGTCCGGGCGAACGACTTCGGCCAGGCGCTCGAGTTGTTCCGGCAGTCCCGGCATCTCAATCCGGGGGTGCCGATCGTGACCTTCAACATCGCCCTGTGCCACCGCAAGCTGGACAACCCTCCCGACGCGGTGCAGGAGCTGCTGCGATTCCTGGAGGAGGGCGGCGCCGACCTGCCGCAGAGCGACCGGGCGCAGGAGCTGGTGGGCGAGCTGGCGCCGATGGTCGGCGCGGTCCGGATCCGCGTTCCGGAACCGGGAGCCAACGCGCTGATCGACGGCGAGGGGGTCGGGCCCTCCCCGCTCGACCAGACCGTCTACGTCGCCCCCGGCTCGCACCGCATCGAGGTGCGTTGGGCGGGACTCCCGGAGTCCGAGGTCCGCCAGAGCGAGGTACCGGCGGGGCTCGAACAGCCGATCGAGGTGGCCTTCGCGAGGCCGGAGACGCCGATCGAGCCGCCGGACGGGTCCGAGGAGCCGGAGACGCCGGCCGAGCTGTTGCCGAGTTGGCCGTTCTGGGCAATGGTGGGCGCGACGGGCGGCTTCGGCCTCACCGCCGTGCTGACGTTGACCTTCGGTCATCTGGCCTACAGCGACTACGTCGACGGCGGACGCACGGACGGGGACCTCGCCGACCGGGGCGAGGCGTTGGACCTGTCCGGCTACGTCTTCCTCGGCCTCACCGGCGCGGCGCTGGTCGCCGGCACGGTCCTGTTCTTCTTCACCGACTTCTCCGCCGACTTCGGCGGCGGGGAGTCGGCGCCCGAGGCGGGCGAGGAGTCGCCGCCGGTCGAGGTCGCGTTCTTCCCCGGTACGCTCGTGCTGCGCTGGTAGAAGCCGACGTACGGTGCGAGTCCCGGCCCCGCGTTGAACGGGCAGACGTCCTGGCACACGTCGCAGCCGCGCGCGTACGGCCCGTGCGGCAGCGCCGGCGGCGGCGGCAGTCCCGCGGTGCTCCAGCGCGAGAGGCAGCGGCCCGCGTCGAGCACTCCCGGCAGGGCCAGTGCTCCGGTCGGGCAGGCGTCGATGCAGCGCCGGCAATCGCCGCACGCCGGGGCGAGCGGAACGGCGGAGGGCAGCGGGCGGTCGAGCAGCAGGCCGCCGAGCACGAACGTCGAACCGGCCTCGGGGTGAATCACGAGCGTGTTGCGGCCCTGCCAGCCCAGGCCGGCGCGGACGGCCAGCGCCTTCTCCAGCACCGGCAGGACGTCGCAGAAAGGCCGGACCGCCAGGTCGGGCACCGCCTCCCGCAGGCGACCGGCCAGCCGCCGCAGCACGCCGCGGAACACCCGGTGGTAGTTCCGGCCCCGCAGGTACGACGCCGCAGCACGCTCGGCCGCGGGGGTGTCGGGCGTCGTGCGGGCGAAGGGCAGCCCGAGCAGCACGACGCCCTGCGCGCCGGCCCGCAGCACGTCGGACCGCGTCGGATCGCTCCGCAGGGCGGCGGTGGCCGTGAGGTACGACAGGCCGCCGTGGAGCCCGCGCGCCAGCCACTCCGCCAGCCGCTCCCCCTCGGGCTCGAGCGGCACGGCGGTCGTGGTGCCCCAGAGCGGGATCCCCTCGGACGCGGCGAAGGCTCGGACCACTTCCACCAGCATGCCGGACTCCCGCAACGAGCCGCACCATAGCAGCGATCCGGGCGGCTGCCGCAACGCTTCTCGGGATGTTGGAGGGGTGATTCCGTCCCGGCGGGCTTGCGTGCGAGTCCCCGCGTGGCCTATCGTGGCGTGCACGGGTGGGGGCGGCCCCGCAAGAACGAAGAGGTTTGCGGACATGAATGTCTGCCTCATTTGCGGTCGACTGTACGACAACGACGTCACCCACTGCTCGTTCGACTCGGAGGAACTGCTGCCGCACGACCCGTCGCTGGAGAACGGCGCGACGGTGGCGGGACACTACCAGGTCGTCCGCGCCGTCGGCCTGGGCCAGACGGGGGAGATCTTCGAGGGGCGGGAGGGCGAGAGCGGCGACCGGGTGGTGCTCAAGCTGCTGTCCGAGGACCTGACGAAGGACCGGCGCGCGGCGGACGTCCTGCGTCGGCACCTGTTCAGGGCCAAGGACTTCAAGCACCCCGGCGCGGTGGGGATCCGCGCGGTCGAGCAGCACGGGGAACGCCTGCTGCTCGTGCGCGACTGGGTCGAGGGCGAACGGCTCCAGGACGTGCTGGCGGTCGACCCGGCCTGGCCGGTGGGCCGGGCGGTCGGGCTGGTCGAGCAGGTCTGCACGGTGCTCGCCGCCGCCCACAAGGTGGCCCTGCTGCACCTGCAGATCCGGCCCTCCAACCTGTTCCTGCCGCCCCCGGTGGAGGGCGGCGACGAGCGGGTCGTCGTGCTCGACTTCGGCATCGGCCCGCTGCGGCGGGTCGGCAACCGCGAGGTCCACGGCACGCTGCGGACGCTTTCGCCCGAGCAGATCGAGGGCAGGATCCCGACCTTCAAGTCGGACATCTACTCGATCGGCCTGCTCCTGCACCGCCTGATCGTGGGCTCGTCGGCGTTCTCCGGCACCGAGGAGGAGGTGGCGCGCAAGGTGGCGTCCGAGGCGCCGCCGCCGCTGATCGCCCCCTCGGGCGAGGAGATCCCCGAGGTCCTCGCCAACCTCGTCCGGCAGATGGTCGAGAAGCGCCCGATCGCTCGGCCGCCGACGATGGCCGTGGTGCTCGAGAAGCTCCAGGCGCTGCGGGGCTCGATCCCGCCCGCGTCCCCGTCGCACATCCCGCCGGCGGAGGCGGCGCGGCCGACGCGCCGCGAGCGCGCCACCGTGGTGATGCAGGCCCTCGGGCCTCGCGGCGACGCGGGAGAGCCAAGACCCTCGGCCGTGCGCCACGAGCCCGACACCGGGCCGCAGCCGACGGTCGGGCGCGGGCAGACCGGTCGGGCCGCCGCCGTGCGGAGGGCCGCGTTCTCGAAGCCCCAGGACGACCAGACCGGGCGGCCCGCGGCCGACCGGACGGAACCGACCGCTCCGGCCGCGGCGCCCGTACCGGCGCCGCAACCTGAGGCGAGCTCCGAGGAAGGAACCACGCAGGAGATCCAGCCGGAGATCATCGAGGACCGGCCGCGGCGGCCGCCGCCGCGCATCCGGCCGCGACGGGACGACCAGGAACCGGTCGACGCGGCGAAGATGGCCGCGGCCGTCGCGGCGGTCAAGGCGACGTCGGTACCGCCCGCAGCACCGCCCGCGGGGTTTGGCACGCTGCCCGCGGCGGACGGGGAGCCGCCCGCCGAGCAGACGATCGACATTTCCATCGAGGACGGAGGGTTGCCGAAGCCGTCCTTCTCGCAGCGGCTTGCGCCGCTCCGGGACAAGGCGACGGCGCTCTGGCGGAAGCTCACGCCGCGCCAGCGGATCTACGTCGGGGCGGCCGCCGGGGCGGTACTGCTGCTCGTGGTGCTGCTGCTCGCCCTGTCCGGAGGCGGAGGCGAGCCTTCGCGCGGCGGCACGGATGCGACCGTCGCCGCGGCGGTGCTCGACGCGGCGACGGGCGAGGCGACGACGCCTGCCGTCGCGGCGCCCGACGCCGGAACGACGACGACCGACGCCGCGGAGACGGCCGGGGACGCGCCGGTGGACGACACCGGGGCGGATCTCGTCGAGGTGACGGAGCCGGCGGACGCGGCGTCCGGTGATGCCATCGACGATGCCGTCGGCGATTCCGTCGGCGATACCATCGACGACACCGCCGGGGACGCGACCGACGTGCCGCGGGAGGTCGCGGCGGACGAGGATGCGGCGGACGAGAGTGCCGACGCCGGGATGCCGGAGGGCGAGACGGCCGCGAGCCTCGTCGCGGCGGGCAACCGGGCGTTGAACTCGCGCCAGTTGAGCCGCGCCCGGGCGCTGTTCCGCCAGGCCCTGCAACGCGACCCGACGAATCGCGCGGCGCGCACGGGGATGGGGCGCGCGGCGTTCCAGCAGGGGCAGTTCCAGGAGGCGGTGCGCTACCTCGAGCCGATCTACCGCAACCAGGGGAACATGGACCTCGGGGTGGCCTACGTACGCGTCGGACGGCGGGACGACGCCCGACGGCAGTTCGAGAAGCTGCTCGACCGCAATCCGAACAACGCCGACGCCCGACGGGCGTTGGACGCGCTCAACCGCTGACCGGGTCGGTCGCGGGCCGCGCGGGCGGCTCGTCCGTCGGCTCGCTGTGGCGCAGGGGCCGGGAACGCGCGGTCAGCACCTCGCAGCCGGTCTCCGTGACGGCCAGGGTGTGTTCGAACTGGGCGGACAGGCGGCGGTCCTTGGTGACGGCGGTCCAGCCGTCCTCGAGGATCTCCAGCTCCCAGGTGCCGAGGTTGATCATCGGCTCGATGGTGAAGGTCATCCCGGGCTCCATCCGCGCTCCGCGGCCGGCGTCGCCGAAGTGCGGTACCTGGGGTCCCTCGTGGAAGTCGCGACCGATCCCGTGGCCGACGAAGTCCCGCACCACGGAGCAGCCCTGGGCGACGGCGTAGGCTTCGATGACGCGGCCGATCTCGCCGATGCGGCGCCCGGGGCGGACCTGTTCGATGCCGATCTCGAGGCAGCGGCGGGTGACCTCCACCAGGTGGCGCGCCTCGGCCGACGGCGTGCCGACGAAGAACGTGGCCGAGGTGTCGCCGTGGAAGCCGTCGAGCTTGCAGGTGACGTCGATGTTGATGATGTCGCCGTCGCGCAGCCGGCGGCGGGACGGGATCCCGTGGCATACCACTTCGTTGACCGACGTGCAGACCGACTTGGGGAAGCCGTGGTAGTTGAGCGGCGACGGATAGGCGCCGTGGTCGACGATGAACCCGTGGACCAGTTCGTCGATCTCCAGCGTGGTCATGCCGACGCGCAGACGGTCGCCGGCCAGGAGCAGGGTTTCGGCGGCGAGGCGGCAGCTGCGCCGCAACGCCTCGAGGTCGCGGGCGCTCTTCAGCCGAATCTGCGCCTTGCTCGCCAGCATCGCGGGGGAGTTACCGCGCGCGGGTCCGCCTGTCAATCGGCGACGGCAGATTCTGGCGACGGCGCGGCGCTTGCCGCCCGGGGCACGGGGCGATAGGCTCCCCGGACGATGGGACGCCTGCCGTGGGCCTGGATGCTGCTGGGGCTATGGAGCGCCGCCGTTCCGGTCGCCGCGCAGCGTCTGT
>JAFGHH010000568.1 GCA_016930215.1 Deltaproteobacteria bacterium | reverse complement strand
GTCGGCGCCGCCGGTGGACCAGGCGCGGATCGTGCCCCCGGGGGTCGGCTCCGGGACGACGCCGTCGGCCTGGAAGAAGCACGGCATCTCCGGGTGCATCGGGACCAGGCCGAGCGGCGTGCCGTCGATCTCGACGGTGACCTCGCCGAGGTCGAGGTCGACCGCGACGGGCACCGCCATCGGATGGAGCAGCCGCATCCGGCAGTCGGCCGTCGAACCCCACAGCGTCGCCCACTCGAGCGGCGGGTCGTGGCGGCAGAGCGTGGCCGAGACGTACGGAGCGACCGGCGCATCCCAGATCACCCGGATCGAGGCGGAGATCGCAAGAGTCTCCGGCGTCTCCTCGGGCGCCACGTCGGGGCAGGTGACGCCGTCCTCGGGCACCGCGGCGTCGTCCTCACCCGCATCGTCGTCGGTCGCTTCGTCCGCCGCCGTCGCGTCGTCGGCGACGTCGGCGACGTCGGCGACATCGCGCGCACCGTTCTCGTCCGGACAGCCGACCAGCCAGAGTGCCGCCGCAATCCACGCAAGCCGTGTGGTCCTCATCGTCCTTCCTCCTCTCCTTCGCCGCCCGTGCGCCGCCGGCCGTCCACGGGAGCCGTCCGGCGGGGTCGCTACGGCGTCGAACGGCCGACGACCACCCGCGTCCCGACCTCGTGGTCGTACGCGGTGATCCGCAGCGTGACCGGCGCGGTGCCACCGGTTTCGATGGAAACCTCGGTTCCGGTCTGGATCGTCTCGCGCTCGACCCCGGCGGGCCACAACGCCGTCAGCTCCGGCGGCAGCGTCAGCGCGTCGCCCGCCAGCCCGCGGCACGTCAGGGCGAGATCCCGCTCGGCCAGCTTGCCGCGCACCTCCACGAACACGTCGCTCGCGCGGACCCCGATCCAGCCGAGCGCCCACGGAGCACCGGCCTCCAGTCTGCCGCCCGGGACGGTCGTCGCCGGTCCCGCCGCGTCCGGTACCGGCAGGCTCAGGTCGAACGCCGGCACGTCGGCGCCGCCCGTCGAGCGGACCCGCACGACATCGCCGGCGCGCACGTCCGGCACGTCCGCCCCCGCCTCGCGCAGGCACGGGAGCGACGGGTCGAGCGGCCGCAGTGGGACTTCGACGCCGTTGACCTCGACGGTCACTTCGCCGGCGTCGAGGCGCTCCAGGCCTCCGGGCAGGCCGTCCGTGGCGCGCCAGTGCAGCAACCGGCAGTCGCCGGCGGCGGCCAGGCGGTCGGCCCAGACCAGCGGCGTGGTGAAGCGGCAGAACGTGGAGGTGATCTGCGGCCGGCCGGGCGGGGCGAGCACCACCTGCACCACCGACGACCGCTCGAACGCGAGCGGCACGGTCTCGGCGACGACGGGTCCCGTGGTCGTCGCGGCGGTCGCCGACCCCGTGGCGACCGGCGGCTCCGTCTGCTCGTTGGCCGTGCATCCGAACATCGCCAGGGTCATGGCCCCGGCGCAGAACAACGCGAGTCTCATCTCTCTGCCTTTCCGTTCCGTCGCCCGAGGCGCGCGGTGCGCGTCGGGCGAGCTGATGTTCCGTTCGTTCCGTGTCTTCCCTTCTCGACCGGCGGACGGCGTCCGCGCCGCCCGCCTTCCCTTCACGGCACGACGACGTACCGTGTGAACAGAAGCGCTCGCGGGTCCACATGGGCATGGCTCAGGATCCCGAAGCCCTCGCCGTCGAACGCCATCGCCAGTTCACCCCCGACGGTCGTCGACTCGTCGGCGGTGGCGAGGTCGCGGATCGCCGCACCGACGGCGTCGGTCCGCAAGAGCCGGACGTCGTCTACCCGATCGACGTAGGCGATCAGCCAGCCCCCGGCGCCCCAGGCCGACGCGCAGAACTCGATCGGGGAACGGACCCCATCCACGATGCGCCGCGGTGGTCCGACCAGCAGGCCGTCCTGATCGAGAAGCGCCAGGTGCAACCCAGGCGTGCTGTCGCTCGCCGCATCGAACACGATGCCGAACCGGCTCTCGCCCCACGCGATTGCCACAGGATCCATGTAGGTGAGCGGCCCAAGCTCCGCCGGCGGCCGGAGAAGACGACCGTCGGCCGTGGCGAGCCAGCGTAGCCTGCGGCTGTCCAGGGCTCCAGGCGGGGAGAAGACGAACGCGATCACGGTCGCAGACGGCGACGACGCGGACCGCGGCTGCACGGCGGCGGGCCCGGGGTCGCAGAGTCCCGGCACCACGGCCACGACCGAGCCCAGCTCGTCGAAGCGCGTGAGCCCGATGCCTTCACCGTGGTCCGAGAACCAGACTGCTGCGAATGCCTCCCCGTCCCAGGTCACGCTGGCGATGCAGCCACCCGGGTCCTCGAGCAGCGTGAATGGTCCGATCAGCGGCTTGCCGACGGCGTCCAGAATCAGGCCGTACACCCCGGGGACTCCGCCGTCCGCGGGGGTGGACCAGACCAGAGCAAAAACCCGGCCGGACCAGGCGAGGTCGATGTTGCTGAAGCTCCGATCCGGGTACTCGTAGGTCCAATCGGGGACCACCGCACGGCCGAGACGGTCGAAGAGCCGGAACTGCGCCGTACCCCACGATGGACCGGATTCCGCGTGCACAACCCAGGCCGTGGCGTAGGCCGAGCCGGTCCACAGCAGAACGGAGTGGACCCCGTAGAGCCTCCCGTCCACCGGCACCGGCGTCCACGAGACGTCGCGCTCGAGATCGCCGACGCCCGGGTCCGGCGTGTGATCGACCGGTTCGCCGGGTCCGCGACGGCAGAGCCAGTCGCAGTCGTCGCCGTTCAGCCGGTTCCCGTCGTCACACTCCTCGTCCGGGTCGAGCACGCCGTCACCACAGTGCGCCGGCGCGACGGGAGGCGCCTCGGCATCCCGCGCCTCCAGGAGACCGTCGTGAACCTCTCCCGTCACGGCGTCGGGGGGCACACGCGCATCGTGGAGACCATCGCCGACGTCCTGCGACGCGGGCGCCGCGGCGCCCGAACAGCCGACCAGAACCAGGCATGCGAAAGCAACCAACACCCACCACCGAACAAGTTGTTGGAAACGGGTCACGGTCACTGCTCCTCGCCCTCCGCGGACGGTTCGTCCCCAGATCTGCTACAAGCCGCCCGAGCTGCAACTGTTGGTGTACTCGCAGTAGTACGGACTGCTCGTGCCGCAGTAGTCGGTGCCGTTGTTGCCGTAGCAGTAGTCGTAGTTGTCGCCACCGTAGAGGTAGTCGCCGTCGTCCCCGCCGTAGAGGTGATCGTCGCCCGCGTCCCCGTAGATGGTGTCGACACCGGCATCGCCATACAGCCAGTCGTTG
>JAFGHH010000567.1 GCA_016930215.1 Deltaproteobacteria bacterium | reverse complement strand
GACAACCTGCCGGTGTGCGACTGTGACCCCGGCTACGACCTGTACCACGACCTGTACTGTTTCCCCCACGTCGAGGCCGACGCCGACGCGGATGCGGAGAGCGACGCGGACGGGGCGACCGAGGCGGACGGGGCGCCGGAGGCGGAGGACGTCCCCGTCTTCACCTACGACTGGCAGACCGGAGACTGGGGCACCTGCTCGGCGATCTGCGGCGGCGGCACCCAGTCCCGCCGTGTGACCTGCGTGCGCAGCGACGGGGTCAGCGTGGAGGACGCTCTGTGCAGCGGCACGCGGCCCGCTTCCAGTCGGGCCTGCAACACGGACCCGTGCTGCACCACCGACGCGCTGGTCCAGAACCGGCGCTGCGACGGCAGCGAGCAGGTCCAGTGGATCCACTTCGGCAGCGACACCGGCAGTGCCGAGGACCGGGCGGCCTGCGCGAGCCAGTGCACCACCTGGGCCGCGGGCCGGGGCATGTCGGCCTGGTGCTGCCAGCTCTACGAGGACTCGTCGTCGGGGACCCTGTGGGTCTGCCGCGTCTACGACGCAGCGACCAGCCACGCCACGGCCGAAGCCGACCGGTACGCCGGCGCCGGTCGGTGCCGCTGACGGAGGCGCCGCGAGGTTCGGCGCGTCGGTCTACGGGTACACGCCGGTGGCCTTCCCGGTCGCCTCGCAACCGATGCCGACGCCGATCCCGGCGCCGACCCGGACGTCACCGGTGACGGCACCGGCGAGGACACGGCCGACGGGGCCGGGTTCTCCGGCGGCGCGGGGAGCGGCTGCGGCTGCAGGCTGCCGACCCGCGGGCCGGCGACCTCCGGCGTCCTGTTCCTGCTGGCGGTCCTCGGCCTGGCCCGGCTCCGCCGCCGGCACTGACCATCGGACGGCCGCCGGCGGGCCCGCGTGCGCGCGGCGACCCCACGCTTCGGCTCGGCTGCCGTCCGCCCCCTCGTCGCGAGGGCGATCGCACTCTCGGAGACGACCAGGCGCCACCCGGACCGGGTGTCGGTGGTATGGCTGGGACCGTAGGTCCGGTGCGGTCGCCCCGCGGGGCTAGCCGCAGTCGAGGGGGCAGGTGGCGGCGGTCTCGTGGTTGTTGCACACGGCGTCGTTGTTGCACCGGCAGGCGACCAGGATCCGCGAGCCGTACGCCGGGATGACGACGATCCCCGACACCTCGTGGTCCTCGAGATCGCAGTACGTCGCGGCGCCGAGATCCACATCGAAGGGGGTGTTCGTTGCGTTGACGAGGATCCGGGCGTCGTCGTCGCGATCGTTCACGCGCACGTCGGCCTCGCGGAAGTCCACGTCGTCGAGGAAGAACGCGAAGTCGCTGTTGCTCGTGAGATCCAGGCGGCCCGTCTGCGTTCCGGTGGCCACGAAGGCCAGCGCGTAGTCGGTCCGCGTCGGGCCGTAGTCGACCGCCCGGTACAACCCGAGGCTCTCCCACGGAGTGTCGTTGTGGCGCACGATGGCCCGGACCGACTGCGCCGTCTCCGCCCGCAGGCTGAAGCGCAGCAGGTACCCCTGGTCCGCCGTGACGGGAAACGACGGACTGCTGACCAGCGCCCCCGACCCCGCGCCGACCGCCGTGGCCGACAGGCATCCTGCGGTCAGGCCGCCGTCGGCGTTCCAGGCGACGCCGACGGCCCCCGGCCAGGAGGTCCAGCCGGCGGTATCCGCGTCGAACGTGCCGTTGGAGATCAGATTCGACGGGCCGGTAGGGCGGCCGGCGAGGGGTACGACGACGTACGTGGAGGCGAGGTTGACGGAGGCCGCATCCTGTCCGGTGGCATCGCGCCAGCGGTCGAAGGTGTATTCGACCTGGCCTCCCGACAGGGTGCTGCGCATGAAGGGCGCGCGGTCCTGCTCGTGCCAGTAGGTGTTGTCGTCGTAGGCGGCGAAGTCGACGGTGCTTTCCAGGCCGTGGGACTCGCGGACGGCGTAGGTTTCCCCGACGACGAAGACGACGTTGTCCTCGATCACGTTGTCGTGCACGAATCCCGGGACGCCGACGATGGAATCCTCGCTGATCATGATCCCGCTCTTGCGGCTGGCGTAGAAGGTGTTGCGGCGGATCCGGTCGTTGTAGGTGTTGTGGAGCTGCAGGCCCCAGTCGGCGTTCACCACGGTGTTGTCTTCGATCACGATGTCGTGGCTGCGGTCGTCGGGGTAGATCCCCTGGGCCGCGGTGGAGCCGGTCGTGAAGAACGACGGCGTGCCCTCGGGGTTGCCGAGGGAATCGATGATCGTGTTGCCGACGACCTGGTGGCCGGAGCCGCCCATGTAGATGCCGCCGCCGTCGTCGAACAGCAGGCAGCAGCGCTCGAGGAGGTTGTGCCGGATGGAGAGCCCCGTGCCTCCGGCGACGAGGCAGGAGTAGCCCGCGGAGCGGACGGTGTTCTCGTGGGCCTCGACGCCCGAACCGCGCAGGTGGAGCCCCATGCCGAAGCCCCAGCCGTGACCGGCGGCGGGCGAGGTCCGCCCCACGAGGGGGAACGCGGCCCCGGTGTCCTCGACGGTGTTGCCGCGGACGACCACGTGCTGCGCCACCTCGGCGTCGGCGTTGACCATGATGCCGGAGAAGTAGGCGTCCACGACGGTGTTGCCCTCGAGCAGGACCTCGGCGCCGGCGGGCGGCCAGTTCACGTAGATGCCGTGGTAGCCCACCGACTCGATGCGGCAGTTCCGGACGACGATCCCCTCGTTCCCCCGCACATGGATGCCGCTGCGACCCGTGTGACGCACGCCCAGGGCGTCCAGGGTCACGTGGTCGCCCTGCAGTCGGATCCCGTCGTCGTCCGTCGCGGCCTCGACGGCGCTTCCCGAGGGTTCGGCGTCGCCGGCCAGACGCAGGTAGAGGCGGCCGCCGGTCGCGTCGTAGAACCACTCGCCCGGACCGTCGACCATCCACAGCCTGTCCGTGAGGAGGTAGCCTTCGTTCGTGCCGATCGAGGCGTCGCCGGGCAGCGGGCCTTCCAGGGTCACCGTCGGCGCCGCGAAGCCGGTCACCCGCTGCGCCAGCAGGTCCCAGCGGTTGGCGCGCATGAGGATCAGGGCGCCCACCACGTCGCCCGCCCCGGACGAGGCGAGATCGTTGTCGACGAACGAGTCGAGCGCCGTGGAATCCTCGTCGACGTAGAGGTAGCCCTCGTTGGGATGATGCGCCACGGTGAGCCGCTCGCCGTCGGTGACGACCAGCAGCGGTTCCGCGTCGAGCGGCGCCGAGAAGACGCCGTCCGCCTCGGCGGTCCAGCCCGTCACGGGCCGCGTGGGCACGAAGAACGGCGGGGCGTCCGCCTCGCCGTAGCTCTGGATCACGATCGGCAGTTCCTCGGTGCCCGATGCCGTGAGCAGCAGCGGCTCGTGCCACACCTCGCCGCGCTTGAAGGCGACGCGGTCGCCCGGGGCCAGCGGTTCCTCGCCCACGCGGGCCGCGGTCCGCCACGCGGTCTCGGGCGTCAGTCCGTCGTTCCCGTCGTCACCCAGGGTGGCGTCCACGTGGTACGGGCAATCGGAATCCGAGGTGCGGTCGCACCCGGGCGCGCAGCAGCCGTCGCCCGGCGCGCAGACCGTGATCGGCTCGTGCGTGCAATCGATGGAGCAGGTCTCGGGCGACACGGTGCCGCTGTCGATGGTGCACGGGTCGTCGTCGTCGCAGCTCTCGGGGCAGTTGCCGTCGCAATCCTCGCCCGGCTCGACCACCCCGTTGCCGCAGAACGGTCCGGAGTCGCCGTCCGCCTCGGCGTCCCCGACGTCTCCCGCGTCCCCGTCGTCGTCCACGTCCGAGCCGTCGGCCGAGTCCCCGCCGTCGCCGAGGGCCCGGCAGCGGCCGTCCAGGCAGACCTGGCCCGGGTCGCAGTCGTCGTTCGTGTCGCAGGGGCGTGCCGTCGTGTCGCCGTTGCAGTGGCAGTTCGCGAGGCAGAGGGCAAGCAGCAGTGCAATCGGTCTACGGCGCTGCGGCGATCCGACCGTGGTCTCGTCCATGACCTGTTCCTTTCGACCGCGTCGAGGTCCGGTGCGGCCTCGGCCGTCCACGTGGTCGGTAGGCGCTTGCGGCGCCACCCCATCGGGACGGACGGTACCGTGGATCGTCCGGCGCCGCAAACGGCGCACCGGCGAACGCGTGCACGCGGGGAGCCGCAGCAGTGCGTGGCAGCGGGCCGCGCAGGCTGGCCCGGTCCGCGTTCCCGGGCTATCATCCGTTCCGTCCGTTTCGTGGACGAAGGAGGCTCCCGATGGCGCTCCACCTCGCTCGCCTGTGGCCGCTCGCCCTGCTGCTCGGTGGCTGCGGCAGCGTCGTCCCGGACCACGAGGGCGGGACCGACGTCCCCTCGGAGCACGCGACCGACCACGGCGTCGAGGCCGACGCCGACACGGCCCTGCCCGACGGGACGGATCCGAGCTGCGGCGACGGGATCCGGCACACGGGCGAGGAGTGCGACGACGGGAACGGCACGGACGACGACGGCTGCACCTCGAGCTGCCGGTTCTCGTGCCACGAGGCGCTCGACTGCGACGACCGCAACCAGTGCACCGCCGACGCTTGCGAGCCCGGAGGAACGGGCCGGGTCTGCAGCTTCGCGCCGCGCACCGGCGAGCCGTGCGACGACGGCAACATCTGCACCGACGGCGAGACCTGCGACGCCGACGGCGCCTGCGTCGGGGGTGCGAACGTCTGCGCCTGTTCCCCCGAAGTACCTTGCCCGGACGACGGAAACGCGTGCAACGGACGACTCGTGTGCCGGGACTACGTCTGCGTCCTCGAGGAGGGGTCGGTGGTCGTCTGCCCGGAAGACGTCGCCGGCGACTGCGTGCACTCCGTGTGCAATCCCTCCACCGGATTTTGCGAGGACGTCCCCGACGCGCACGGCACGGCGTGCCCCGACGATCTGTTCTGCGATGGAGACGAGTTCTGCAACGGCTCGGGTGCCTGCATCGACGGGCCGGCCCCCTGCCGCATCGGCGGCTGCGTCGTCGGCTGCGACGAGAGCGCCGACCGCTGCGCCCTCGCGGCCGAGGGGACCGTCTGCCGGGCGGCGGACGGTCCCTGCGACGTCGCCGAAGCCTGCAACGGCACGAGCACCGCGTGCCCGGCCGACGGCCATGCCCCGACCACTTCGATCTGCCGGCCGGCGGCGGGGCCCTGCGACCTCCCGGAGGCATGCACCGGCTCCGGCTCGGACTGCCCGGTTGATGCCTTCAGGCCGGAGGGCTCCGTCTGCGAGATCGGTCCGGTCGCCGGCGTGTGTCGCGGAGGCGTCTGTGTGGCCGGCTCGCCGGAGACCTGCAACGGCATCGACGACGACGGCGACGGGCAGATCGATGAGGGCGTCAGCTGCCTCGACTACAATTCCCGTCCCGTCTGTCCCGACGATACCGGTCCGTGGGACGGGGAGTGCGGTACCCCGGGGACGTGCCAGGAGTGCACCTGCTCCGTGTCCCTGACGTGGGTCTCCTGCACCGGCGACTGCACCAGCTGCCCGTACTAGTACGGTTGGCCAGAAGTCCGGGACTGCCCCCGCAACCGAACCGCGCCCCCCTTCAGGGCGCGGCGGGTCCGGGCGCATCGGCCGCGGGCTGAAGCCCGCGGTTCGGATCAGGACTATCGGCCCTCGGCACCAGGCCGCCGGGCCGTTGTGCGGACCCGACGGCCGACGGGGTCGCAGATCCGCCGTCCCGCGCTCGGCGGGCAGCTCCCACGCCGCCTGCAGGAGAACGGCACGAGCAGCAGGTGCCGCAGTCGGGACAGGCACTCCGGACGAGGTCGAGCGACAGGTCGCCGCGGGGCAGACGCGGCCGCCCGGACACCGATGCCGGCCCGCTCCCTCCCGTTCCAGATTCCGCTTCCCTTCCCCGCCCCCGTTCGGGTATGGCTCCGGGCGGACGCGGGCCCGGGCACGGCAGGGCGGGGCGAGGGGAGGGCGACACCATGGGCGCGGTGCTGGTCCTCGAGGACGGGCGGACCTTCCACGGTCGCGGTTTCGGCGCGGACGGCGAGGCGTTCGGCGAGGTGGTGTTCCACACGTCGATGACCGGGTACGAGGAGATCTGCACCGATTCCTCGTTCCGCGGCCAGATCGTCTCCTTCACCGCGCCCCACATCGGCAACACGGGCATCAACGGCGAGGACGCCCAGGCCGAGCGACCGGCGCTTGCCGGCGTCGTCGTCCGCGCGATGCCCGGCGTCCCGAGCAGCTGGCGTTCGCGGGGCTCCTTCGCGGACTGGCTCATCCGGCACCGCCTGCCCGGCATCGCCGAGGTCGACACCCGCGCGCTCACCCGCCACCTGCGGGAGCGCGGCGCGATGCGCGCCGGGATTTGGAGCGAGGCCCCGACGTCGTTCGACCCGGTCGAGCGGGTCCGCCGGCATCCGCCGCTCGAGGGGCGCAACCTGGCCGCCGAGGTGACCTGCGCGGCGCCGTACGCGGTGCCTGCCGCCGGTCCGACCCGGCACCGCGTCGTCGTACTCGACTACGGCGTCAAGCGCGGGATCCTCGACGGGCTCGT
>JAFGHH010000566.1 GCA_016930215.1 Deltaproteobacteria bacterium | reverse complement strand
TCAACGGCATCGCCCGCGGCTGGCACGGCCTGGCGGACGTGGTGTTCCACGGGAACTTCCCGCACCACTACCTGCTCGAGGGCAACGTGTTCTACAACGCCGTGTTCGACTACCACCACTTCGAGCAGGGTCCCGGGACCACGATCTTCCGCAATCGGATCCTCGGCAACCCCGACGACCTCACCTGGTGGATGAACGACTACGGCATCTGGCTCGACGGGCCCCACGACGGCCAGAACCTCGTCGGCAACCTGCTGCTCCACGACTCGATCATCACCTACCACCTGCACAACGCGACCGAGGAGCCCACCGACATGTTCGTCGGCGCCAACACCCTCTCCGGGACGCTCGAGTGGGGCGACCTGCCGCCGGACTCCGCGCTGCCGCCGTCGTTGTACCGCGTCTGCCCTCCCCCCTTCTGGACCGACGACCTGCCGTGGCCCCCGTTCGGCCCCGACGTTCCCGGCGCGGCGACCAACCGCATCCCGGCCCAGGTGCGCTACGAGGCGATTGCCGCCGCCGAGCCGTAGGGCTCCCGCACGATCGTCAGGGCGCGAACACGGCGCAGGAGCGGGACGGCAGCGTGACGGTCGCCGTCGGGCCGACGACCACGGCCGTGGCGCCCCAGCCGAGCTCGTCGTGCAGGCCTCCCGCGCCGGCGAGCGCCGTGCCCGAGAGGTCGACGGCCAGCGCGGCCGCCAGCGGTCCGTTGTTGAGGACCACGAGCGCGCCGTCCGTCTCCGCCTCGCGCACGAAGGCGAGCATCGTCTCCGTCGAGCCGACCTGGCGGTACGCGCCGCGCCGCAGCGCCGCGAGGTCCCGGCGTGCCCGGCCGAGGTCGCGAACGTCGTCGAGGAAGGCGGACTCCCGCGACGTGAGCTCCGCGCCCGTGCGGAACATGTGCCGGTTGTCGGGGTCCGCGCCGCCGTAGTCGCCGTACTCGTCGCCCTGGTAGACCAGCGGCGCGCCCGGCACGGCGAGCAGCCAGCAGAAGCCGAGCCGGGCCCGCTCGTACGGCTCGTCGTCCGACGGCGGCTCGACCAGGTTCGCCCACTTGTTGTTCACGCGCTCGACCGGGTGCTCCGCGTCCTGCCCCCGGTACTGGCACTGGCTCAGGAACCGCGGCGTGTCGTGGCTCCCGAGGTAGGGCGTCATGATCGAGCCCGCCGGGTACTGCAGCTGGCTCTGCAGCGTCCAGTAGTCGAGGTGGAGGTAGCCGCGCCCGTCGTAGGCGAAGACGCGGTAGGCCACGGCGTGGTAGAGCACGAAGTCGAACTGGCCGTCGAGGCCGTTCGGGCCGATGTAGCGGCTGATCGTCTCGTACTGCTCGCGGTTCGCCTCCAGGTCGTCGCCCGCCCAGCCCATCGCGGTCTCGCCGTCGAGGTAGTAGTCGGTGCCCGACCGCTCGAAGGTCTCGGCGACGCGCGTGCCGAGATTGAAGACCGCCAGGTCGTCGACGTGCTTCACCGCGTCGATGCGGAAGCCGTCGAGGTCGAACGTCTCGAGCCACCACAGCGCGTCCGCGATGAACTGCTCCGACGCCGCCTCCTGCCGCCAATCGATGTCCGGCATGTACGCGGCGAACAGGCACGTCAGCCGCTCGGTCGTCCAGTCGCAGCCGTCCGACCCGCAAAGGCAGCCGTCGTTGAACCACTCGGGATGCTCGCGGAAGTACCGGTGCTGCTCGTGCACGTGGTTCACGACCAGGTCCATCAGGATGCGGATCCCGCGAGCGTGGGCCGCGGCGACGAGCGCCCGGAGGTCGTCGGCGGTGCCCAGGCGCGGGTCGACCTCGCGCGGCTCGACGGGCCAGTAGCCGTGGTAGCCCGTGACCCGATGGACGCCGCTCGCGTCGAGCTCGCTCCCCGCGGCGCCGGTGTTGAACGGGGTGATCCAGAGCGCCCGGACACCGAGGTCGTCGAAGTACCCGGCCGCGATCCGGGAGGTGATGCCCGCGAGGTCCCCGCCGTACCAGTCCGCGGTCGGCTCGGCCCCGGCCTCGGGCGAAGGGTCGTTGCCGGGCTCGCCGTTCACGAACCGGTCGGTCAGAATCATGTAGATCACCGCGTCCCGCCACGAGAACGCCTCGGCCTCGATCCAGAACGGAAGCAGCAATCGCTCCGCCTCGCGTCCCGCCTCGTCCCGCGCCTCCACCCGCACCGTGTACTTGCCGGCCGCGAGCCCGGTCAGCTCGACCTCGAGCGACCAATCGCTCTCGTCGAACACCGCCGCGATCGGGCTCTCGGCGAAGTCGTGGACGAGCGTCGCCGTGACCGCGGCCGGCCCGGCGCCCCGGCAGCCGGCGCTGAACAGGACCCGCGCCGAGAAGCCGTCGCCCGCCGCGCGCGCGTCGCCGTCGAGCGTGAGCAGGGGCAGCGTCCGGTCCGGCACCCGGACGCCCGAGTTCGCGGTGTCGTCGCAGTAGGCCTGGTAGCTGTTCCCCGGATCGAAGATCCACTCGCCGTCGACGACGTACTTGTAGCAGTAGATGCCCGGCTCGAGCTCGCGCGCGGCCCGGTACTCGCCGCCGCTTTCCGCCATCGGCTCGCCGATCCACCCGTTCCACTCCCCGGCCAGCTCGACCGAGCCGACCGCGCCCGGAGGCCGGTAGGCGAACTCGGTCACGCAGGACCGCTCGCGCAGGAGCGTCACCTCGCCGCCGTCGGTCTCGGCATCGACCTCGCCGTCTCGCTCGATGTCCCCGTCCCCGTCGGCGTCTCCGTCGGCGCCGACGTCGGTCTCGGCATCCGAATCGACATCGGCGTCGCCGCCGGCAGGCTCGCTGGAAGGGCATCCGGCCGCTCCGCCGACGAACAGGCAGGCCGCGAGGGTCGGCAGCAATCGTGTGGTCGTCATGACGTACCTCGTCGCGGCTCCTCATCCCCGACCGCGATTCGCAGCCTGTCCCGCCCCTCCCGATTCGTCAAGTCGCGGACTGCTCCCCGGACTCCTCCCCGTCGCGCATCCATCACCCGCTGCGACCCCGCCGTCCCGCGCTTCGAACGACCGGTGGACGCGCCTCGACACCGCCGCTAGACTGGAGATGATTCGG
>JAFGHH010000565.1 GCA_016930215.1 Deltaproteobacteria bacterium | reverse complement strand
CCGCGCCGCGTGCTCCAGGCCTTGCGGCTGGTGCTGGTCGAGCACATGGACGAGGTCTTGCGCGAGGCGCTGGTGCTCGCGGAGCCCGAGTCGTTCCTCGGCGAGGTGCCGGCCTCGATGGAGTACCGCGGCGGCCGGCTCTACACGCCGGACCAGGCCGACGCGCCCGAGCCGAGCGAGGCGCCGGAGCAGCCGGCGACCTCCCCCGCCGAGCAGCTACCGCAGTAGGGGAGGCCGAGCCCCGGGGCGCCGGAGGCGATCCGGCGGCGAGCCCTCCCGCGAGCCGACCTTCCGTGCCGCAATTCGCCGCTCCCGCGCCGACGGCGCGACCTCCCGCACCTCGCCCTCCCCTGCGGGGATTCGACGCTCGATCGCCGAAGCAGGGTCGTTCGTCGGCGGCGCAGTGGTCCAGGGCCATCCCGGCGTCACCCGGGTCGGTTGTCGGGGTCGCGGTGGGCGTGCTACGAGTCGAGCACGCCCATGGTGACCGTCCGCTGCTGCACCGACCGGCCGCTCCTTCAGGCATGCCCCCTCGAGGCCCACGCCCTGCAACTCGACCCGTACGTCGGGTGTGAGCACCGGTGCGCCTACTGCTACGCCATCAACCGCGCCGAGACCGCCTGGGCCGCCGAGATCCTCGTCCACCGGGACTTCCGGGCTCGCCTGGCGGCGGAGATCGCCCGGCACCCGCCGCAACCGATCTACCTCGGCTGGAACACGGATCCGTACCAGCCGGCCGAGGCGATCCACGGCCAGACCCGCGCGGCGATCGAGATCCTCGCCGACGCCGGGTGGACGCCCTGCGTCCTCACCAAGTCCGACCTGGTCGTCCGCGACATCGATCTCCTTGCCCGGATTTC
The DNA here is from genome assembly GCA_016930215.1 of Deltaproteobacteria bacterium. Classification (GTDB taxonomy): domain Bacteria; phylum Myxococcota_A; class Polyangia; order DRWM01; family JAAZOP01; genus JAAZOP01. The sequence goes on along the minus strand of JAFGHH010000565.1, from coordinate 40,768 downwards.
CGGCGCATCGGTCGGCAGCTCGTTGGCCATCGATGACGAGGGATTCCGGGCGCTCCTCGAACCCGGCGCACCCCCGAACGGCCGGCGCGTCGAGGCCCTCCGCCGGGTCCGCGGGGCCGGCGTGGCCACCTACGCGCTGGTCTGTCCGGTCATCCCGTTCCTCACCGACATCGCCGCGATCGCCGCCTCCGTGGCCCCATGGGTGGACACGGTGTACGTCTACCGGCTCGCCGTGGCATCGGAGACGGATCGAAGCTGGCTCGAACTGCGGGCCGTGTTGGAACGCGAGCGGCCGGACCTGATCGCCCTCATCGCCTCGATCGTCTTCGCGCCGGACCACCCGTACTGGGCCGAGCTGGAGCGGAGCGTCGAGTCGCTGCGTCCGCGCACGGCTTGCCGGATCGAGAATCGCCTGCGGGGCTGATTGGTCCGGACGCGCCCGGCCGGGCAGCGCGCCAGGACCGGGACTGCCGGAGGCGAAGCCCCGCGGGCGGGGTCGGCACCGGCGGACGCGACGCCGGCCACCATCAACCACGACACCAAGGAGACCGGCGTCCGGCAGCTCGAGCGCGAGACCGCCTCCGTCTGCCGCAAGGTCGCGATCGAGGTGGTGCGGCGGCCCAACCGGGAGCCCGGCGCGCGCGACATCCTGCCCTCGGACCCCGACGCCGTGGTCCGCGTGGCGGTCAACCCCCTGCCCAAGCTGCCCGACATCCCGGACTACGAGGTGGGGAAGGCCGAGCGCTTCACCCGCATCCCGGTGCGCCGCGGCGAGCCCTCCCCCGAGCCGACCTTCCCTGCCGCAGTTCGCCGCTCCCGCGCCGGCGGCGCGACCTCCCGCACCCCCGCCCTCCCCTGGGGAGATTCGTCCCTCGCGGTCGACGCGCCGGCGTGTCCGAAATGCGGTGGCCGGCTGCACGTGTTGGGGCTCGTCACGCGGCCCGACGATGCGGCGAACTGCCTGCCGAAGCTGGGGTTGGTCGCTGCGGAGCGGACGGAGCCGCGGGCGCGAGCACCGACCGACCGCCGCCTCCGGGCGCGGGCCTGGCCGGCCGGCGCTTGCGTCCGATCATCGTGGTCCCTTCCGCGGCCACGATCCGAAGCCCGTCCTGATCCTCCTGCTTCGTCAAGTCGTGAGTCCTCCTCGGACCTGCGTCCTGCCGCTTGCCCTGTCGTGGAAACCACAATCTGTGGCATGGCGTCGGCAGGTCGACGGGCAGCACGGGGCACATCGATGGACTCCAGGAACGGCCGGATCCTCCCCGTAGATCGCGCTCGGGCTTCCCGCTTCGTTCCCACTTTCGTACGACGCGCCATTGGACGACAATCGGTTCGTGAGGTGGGACGAATGCAAGGACAGCTTGTCCTGGTCCTGATCGGAGTCGCGGGCCTCCTCGCGGCTCCAGCGTGCGACGAAGGCGCTGAGAACGGAGACTTGGACGCCGACACCGGCGCCGATGCCGATGCCGATGCCGATGCCGATGCCGATGCCGATGCCGATGCCGGTGCCGATGCCGATGCCGATGCCGATGCCGGTGCCGATGCCGATGCCGACATCGACGCCGATGCAGATGGCGGCGATGCCGGCGACGCGAGCGCGGTCGGGTGCTTCTCCGTGGCCGATGATTCGTTGCGCGGACGCTTGGGCCTGGAGAGTGATGTGCTGCGGCTCGAGTTCGGTTATCTGGCCGAAGACCTCACGCATTTCAATCAGGGAGGTGGCAACCTCTACCTTCTCATCGACAAGCGATTTGCTCCCGACCTGAATCTCGTCGCGGTCTGGGACGGCGGGACCAACGGCACGGCCGCGTATGCATCCGGGGCCGGCGGCATCGGCAGCACCCAGCTCTACGCCATCGATGACTTCGAGGGCTTCGTACCGTACTCCTACGAATACACCTCCAGCGACAACAACTGGGGAGTGCTGCTCGATGACCCCGACATCGGCGCCCTGACCGACGGGAGCGTACAGGTCACGTTTCGCTTTGCCGTCGAGAACGGCCGGAGCTCGCCTCGGGTCCGGTGGTACGAGGTCGTGAAGACGTGGACCATCGAGTGCAGTGGTCGAATCGCGTTGCGGCACGATTGGACCATCGTTCGCCCCGGCTACTTCGCCGAGCCGGCCTCGCGCCAGCAGCTCATCACGTCCTGGACCACCGTGTCCCGGTACGGGCACCTGTGGCAGGAGCCGCCCTCGGGGCCTCCCGGAAGCGACAGTCGAGCGAATCCCGAGAACACATGGTGGGATTGGTCACCTGATCCCATGTCTGTGGCCGAGTGCGGAGCGATGTCAGGGACGACGAACATGGACGCGGTGCATTCCGATTTCGTGCGCCTTCACGGCGGGCTACCCTTCGACTTCTGGTTCTGGCCGGAGAATGACGGCCTCGGCTACGAGGGTCTCGGACTGTATCGCATCGGCTACACCGCCTTCGGCCAGTCTTTCGATGGAGCTGTCTTCGAGATCTGCCACCACAATCGCACTCTGGTCGGCGACGGTGCCGACGCGTACAACCTCGGCGTGGCGGGCTGGTGGGGCGGCGACGGCGCACCTGCCGACCGGTACCGCTGGCTCGATGCCGGCACGACGTGGACGGACACCTACGGCATGGAGGCGCGTCCGACCGGAGACGCGTTCCCGGTGCCGCTCTAGGCGCCGCGGCGCCGCCATTCACGGGGTCTTGGCGATGCGTCGCGCGTCATCCTCGGACCTCGGTCCTGCCCCTCGCGCTGTCTCGGAACCGTGGCGCTTCCCGCGCCGGCCGTCTGCCGCTTGCTTCGGCCCGTTCGCCCGCCCGCGGTCCGCCGCCGGGACAGGCCCGGGACTACGGCTCCAGGGCGGACCGGATGTCCTCCAGGGCCATCCGCATCCGGTCGAGGTGCGTTCGGAAGGAGAGCACGCAGATCCGGATCACGAACCTGCCGCGCAGCACGGTCGGCGTCAGGTGGACCCGGCGGCCCGCGTTGATCCGCTCCAGGAAGCGGCGGTTCAGCTCGTCGAGCGCGTCGTCGTCCAGGCCCGGCCGGACCCGCCGGAACGCCACGATCGAAAGCTGCGGCTCGGCGACGATCTCGATCCCGTCGAGCGCGCGAAGCTCGGCGGCGATCCACTCGGTCAGGTCGAGCTTCTCCTCCAGGTTCCGCTCGAAGGGCCCGATCCCGTGCATCTTGATCGGCAGCCACAGCCGCAAGCCGCGGAACCCCCGGGACAGCTCGGCGGACGACTCGCAGAAGTCGATGAACTCGGGATCCTCCTGCATCGGGGGCATGTAGTCGGCGCGCACCGCGTGCGACCGCCGCAGCGCCGCGCGGTCCCGCACGAGCAGCGACCCGGTGCCGTAGGGCAGGAAGAGGCCCTTGTGCGGATCGAGCGACAGCGAGTCGGAGCGCTCGATCCCGGCCAGCGCCCGGCGACCGCGCCCGGTGAGCCGGAAGACGCCCCCGTAGGCCGCGTCCACGTGGAGCCACAGTCGCTCGTCGCGGGCCAGGTCGGCCAGCGCGCTCAGGTCGTCCACCGCGCCGGTGTTCGTCGTGCCGGCCTGGCCCACGACCAGGAACGGGACGTGCCCGGCGGCGCGGTCCCGCCGGATCCGGTCCCGCAGGACGTCGAGACGGATCCGGAACCGCGCGTCCGATTCGATCGAGCGGACGTTCGCCTCGGGGAACCCCGCGAGCAGCGCCGCCTTGCGGACCGAGTGGTGCGCCTGGTCCGACGTGTAGAGCGTCCCCGAGAGGAAGCGCTCCGGAAGGCGCTCCCGCCGGGCCGTCACGATCCCCTCCAGATTCGCCAGCGACCCGCCGGTGGTCAGCAGCCCGCCCGAGCCCGCGGGGTAGCCCATGATCCCGCACAGCCACTGCACCACGGTCGCCTCGAGCTGCACGAGCGCCGGCGCCGCCGCCCACACGCCGACGTAGCGGTTGATCGAGCTCGCGATCAGGTCCGCGACCGCCACATGGAACAGCCCGCCGCCCGGGATGTACGCGAGGTACCCCGGGCCGGGCGTGAGGTAGCTCGCCGGAACGTAGCGCTCGAACAGCGTCGCGAGCAGCTCCTCGAAGGCGCACCCCTCCCGCGGCAGCGGCTCCGGGACCGACCGCGCCAGCTCCGGTCCGCCTTCCGTGCTCGAGTTCGGCTGGTCCGGCAGCTACGCGAGGTGCTCCACGATCCGGTCCATCGCGCCGTCGACCATCCGCCGCATCGCCTCCGGGGACAGCTCCAACGTGAGATCCGCTTCCTGCATGGACGTCATGATAGGCGAAGCCGCGGCCCCGGAGAACGGGCCGCTGGTCGCGGCTCGCGCCACGCCCCTCGGGACCTGTGCCTCGCCCATTCCCGGTCCACCTCGTGACCGTGGATCCTGCCGCCGCATGCGGGCACCCTCCGCCGACGATGCTCCGCATCATTTTGCGCGAGGGCTCGCACCTCGAGCGGATCGAGCTGTCCGGGCATGCGGGCCCGGGAGAACCCGACTCCGCCGCGGCCGCGGTCCGCAACGCCCGCGTCGAAGCGGGGTATTCGTCCGGCGGCGCTCCGACGGAGTTCCGCGGCCGCGGGCGGGGACGCGTGGAGGACCGGCGATGCGCCGCAAGCGGGTCGGGCGCGGCTGCTCCTGGTTGTGCTTCGTTCGGCAACGACGCGAACGCCGCGCCGGTCAAGACGGCATGCTTCGGGCGCCGGTCCCGCTTCCCGTCCGGAAGCTTCGGTGACGAGGCCCGGGACCACGCTCCAGTCCTCGGCCTGTCGTTCGGCGTCGCCCCCGGCGCGTTCTACGGGCTGACCCTGTCCGGAATCCGCCCTCGACCGGCGCCTCCCGTCATCGATTCCCCGGGCTTCCAGCTCCCAATGCCATCGGATGTCCTGCCCGCCCAGAACGCGCGGGCTGCACGGCGCGGGAGGGAGAACATGGGCAGCTTGCCTACCGTGGCGGCCGGCGGGAAGCCCTACGATCCCGTGGCGGACGGAGTTACTGGCAGACACGGGATGCTCGAGGGTCCTCAGCGATGGTTGCGACTCAATCGATCCCGAGCAGCGAGGGGAGCGGAGCAACGCATAGCTTCCGGTCGAGCAGCGTTGGGTTCCGTGCGAGGCAGGCGACGATGCCGAGGCGGAAGCGGTCGCCGAGGCCGTCCCGCAGCTCGCGCAACGCTGCCGTGTCCGCGGCGGTGACGGTGCCCGAGGCCTTGATCTCCACGGCCACGACGTCCCGGCCGCGCTCGAGAATCAGATCCACCTCCCGTCCGACGCTGGTACGCCAGAAGCAGAGGCTCGAAGGGCGCGAGGAGCAACGGTCCAGCGCGCGCAGTTCGCCGACGACCCACGTTTCGAACAGCGCTCCTTCCCGGCCCGACGAAACCGCATCGGCCCAGCTTTCGACGCCGGTCAGGTACGCCGCCAGGCCAGGGTCGCTCGCGTAGAGCTTGGCTGTCTTGACTAGGCGCTTCCCCAGGTTCGCATGGAACGGCGGCAGCTCGTAGAACTGCTGTGCGACTTCCAGCAGGTTGAAGTAGCGGCGCAGCGTGGGATGCGTCAGCCCCGCCTCCGCAGCCAGCGCGCTCTTGTTGAGCAGCCCGGCGGAACGAAGCGCGGCCAGGCTGAGCAGCCGCACGAACTCGGGGAGATTCTCGATCTGGCCGAGTTGCCGCAGGTCGCGCTCCAGGAAGGTCCGCCGGTAGCCGTCGTACCAGGTCCGACGCTGTGCCGCGGTCAGCCCGAGCGTCGCCGGCATCCCACCCGCCACGGCCCGTTGCTGGGCCTGCGCGACGAGGTGCGGCTTCCCCGCAGCCAGGCCGGCGAGGAAGGCTCCGGCGTCGCGGGCGGCAAAGGCCCGGTCGATGACCTGCGGACACGGCCGGCCGGCGATCTCCGACCAGACGAGCGGCGGCAGCTCGAGCCACGCCGCGCGGCCGGCGAGCGTCTCACCGACCGTCCGCATCCCCAGAAGGTTGGCCGAGCCCGTGAGCAGGAATCGGCCCGGCGCACGGTCGCGGTCCACCGCCAGCTTGATCGCCCGCAGCAGATCCGGCGCGAGCTGCACCTCGTCGAGGGCGACGAAACCACGCTGGCCGTCGACGAGGCCCTGCGGATCGGCGAGCGCCTGCGAGCGCACGGCGATGTCGTCGAGCGTCAGGTACGAGCCGCCGCGCTCGCGGACGAGCTGTTGCGCCAGCGTGGACTTGCCGACCTGCCGCGCACCGGTGAGCACGACCGCAGGGAAGGCGTCGAGCGCCTCCCGGACGAGCCGCAACATGTGTCGTGGTAGCAGTTTGCCCATGGCCACATATTGGTCGGCTGACGACCAATTTGCAAGCAACGCGCGCCCGTGCCTCGCCGACTCTCGGTCCTGTGGTTCCCGAAACCCCGTACACGCCGCAACCATGGCACTCCCGGACCCGTCCGGGCCTGGCTCGACGCGCCCCGCGTCGGACCCGTCTTCGACGAGGAAACCCGTCGCGCCTGCGGACCCGACGACCGCCGGGAACACCTCGTCCTCCTCCGACTCGCCTGAACGACCACCTTCAATCGCGGCGGCGGACCGGACGAACGCCCCACCTCTCCAGGAACACCGCGAGCCAGCGCCGGCTGCAGCGAATCCCGCGCTCCTTGCGCAGCGTCTCGAGACGAACGACGTTGCCGTCCGCCTCGGCGTACCCCGCCAGGATCGGCCACGACAACATCTGCGAAGTCTTCGATTTCGGCAGCGACGAGAACGGCCTCCCGTTCTTCGTCATGCCCCTCCTCCGCGGCGCCGCCCTCTCGGCCGTCATCCAGGAATCCGGACCCTTCCCCCCACGCCGCGCCCTCGACATCGCCAAACAGGTCCTCGCCGCCCTCGTTGCCGCCCACGCCGCAGGCATCGTCCACCGCGACCTCAAACCCGACAACGTCTTCCTCACCACCGTCGGAGACCGCAAGGACTTCGCAAAAGTCCTCGACTTCGGCATCTCCAAGGTCATGCGCACACCCACCGGCGCCGGGAACCTCACCCGCACCGGTTCCGTCCTCGGCACCCCCAACTACATGGCCCCCGAACAAGCCCGCGGCGCCAAGGACGTCGATCACCGCGTCGACATCTACGCCGTCGGCGTCATCCTCTACGAGATGCTCACGGCCCACCGCCCGTTCGGCGGCGAGACCTTCAACGAAATCCTCTGGAACATCTGGAACGACCCCGTCGTCCCCCTGCGCGCCCACAGGCCGGAGATTCCGCGCGAGGTCGAGGATCTCGTCCTGCGGGCCATGAGCCGCGACCGCGACAAGCGCCACCCGACCGCGGAGACACTCCGCCGCGACATCGCCGCCCTCGAGGAATCGCTCTCGACCGCCTCCAGCATCCCCCTCGCGACGATGGCCACGATGCAGGCCTCGGCCGGGGCCGCGCCGGCCGCCTCCCCCCCGGGAGGACCGACGCCCTTCCAGGCCGCATGGGGCCCCACACCGCCACCCCCGGGCGTCACACCCCCGCCGACGCCCCCACCTCGCGCGGCGGCCCCCGCCCCGGACACCGCCGCGACGCCCGCGAGCGAATCGGGCGCCGCCGTCCTGCAGTTCGCGCCCGTGACCATGGCCCCCACACCCCACGCCGGGACGCTCGCCGCCTATACCGTGTCCCACGACCGTCGGCCCGTGCGAGCCTGGCTCGTGGCCCTCCTTGCGGTCGGGGCCGGCGTCGCCCTCGTCGCCGCCCTGTTCCTCATGCGCCACGGGGGCACGACGTCTCCGTCCGACGCCCCGGCCGTGCCGCGAGCCGCCCCGACGGCCGCAGCGGTCCCGCCGCCCGCCGCAGCGGAACCCACCCTCCACCCTGCCGCACCCGCCACAAGCGCACCGGACGCGACCTCGGCGCATGCCGCGACACAGCCGGTCCCTCCCGCCTCGCTGGCGGATGCCCCTCCGATTTCCCCCGCACCGCCGGACGCCGCCCCGGACGCCGCACCGCCCGCCACGCCCCACGCGCGCATCAGGCTGACCGGCGTCCCACCGGGCTCCCTCGTCCTCGTGGACGGCAATCCGATGCCGGGGCCCGAGTTCGACATCCTGCCGGCGCCGGGAAAGCGCGTCGCACTTGAGGTCCGCGCCGACGGCTACAGGCCCTGGCGCGGCGCCGTCGTCGCCGACGGACCGAAGACCGTACCGGTCACCTTGCGCCGCCCGGCCGGCGGCACCCCGGCCGCCCGCCGCGATGCAGACACGACCCGATCGGCCGACGCCGGGTCCGGCATACAAGCCGTGGTCGTCGTCACGCAGGTCGACGCCGGCCGTCCGGCACGCGATGCACGCGGAACCGCGGACGGCACCGTGTCGACCTGGGGAGCCGTGCCATGACCAGCCGGCCGCTCGCCTCCGGCGCCGCCGCCCCGGCACTCTCCGTCGCCGCCGCCCTGGTACTCTCCGTTGCCGCCTCCGCTGCCGCGCAGACCCCGGAACAGCAGGCCGAGGCCCGGCGCCTGTTCGAACGCGGCGTCCAGGCCGCGGCGGCCGGAGACTACGCCGCCGCCGTCTTGGCTTTCTCCCGCAGCCACGAGCTCTGCCCGCAGCCGGGCACGCTCAAGAACCTCGCCGTCTACCAGGACCAGTCCGCCCGGTTCACCGAGGCGTACCTGTCCTGGTCGGAACTCGTCCGCCGGTACGCAGACGTCGTCTCCGAGGCGACCCTGGCGGAGGCTCGACAGCGGATCGCCGACCTGGAGGCGATTCTCGCGCGCGTCGAGCTGACCGTGGATGTCCCGGGCGCGGCCCTCTTCGTCGACGGTCGCGAGTTGGGGCCGTCGCCCCTGCCCGAGCCGCTGATGCTGGAAGCCGGACCGCACGTGTTCGAGGCACGCCTCGAGGGCTACGAGCCGTCACGCGTGTCACGGCACCTGGCCGAACGGGCGAACCCCGCCGTCGTCCTGCGCCTCACCCCGATCGTCGCGCCTCCGTCCGTCCTGCGCGTCGAATCCCGGACGGTCGGAGCAACGGTCTCGCTCGACGGCGCACCGCCCGAAGCCGTGCCCCTGGTCCGGGAGGTCGAGCCCGGGACGCACCAGGTGCGGCTGGAGGCCCCCGGATACATCGGCGAGACCCGCGAGGTGACCGTGCCGGAGTCCGGCGAGGTCGTCGCGGCCATGGACCTGGCGCCCGTGGCACCACCACCTCCTCCCCCCCCCGAGGAGCCCGCGGGGTTCTGGGACGGGCCGTGGCCGTGGGTGATCGCCGGCGCCCTCGTCGTCGGGGCCGCCGTCACCACCGGCATCCTCCTCTGGCCCGGAGACCAGCCCGACGATGGGCTGGTGGTGAGGATCCGATGAACCGCCCGCGCCGACCCCTGCACGCTCCCCGCGGACGCCTGCTCCTCGCCCTCGGTCCCCTCCTCGCCGCCGCCGCCCTCCTCTCCGGCTGCAGCGAGACCAGACGCTCCATCCATGTCCGGATCGACGGCGCCCTCCAGATCCCCGCCGAGGCCGATCGAATCGAAGTCTGGTTCGTCGCCTCCCGTACCGACGAGGGCAACCTCTGCGGCGCCTGGCGCCGGCGCTTCGAGCTGCTCCGCCCCGAGGATCTGCCCGTGTCGATCACCTTCCAGACCGACGGCGTCTACGACGCCTGGGCCGCCTTCCTCGTCGTCGTCTCCAGACAGGGCGAGGAGATGTACCGCTACCGGAACCGCACCACCTGGCCGACCGAAGGACGACTCGAAGTCGCCGTCACCATCGACCTCGCCTGCTACGGCATGGACTGCGGCCCCGACATGCAGTGCTTCGCCGGCGAATGTCACGACCTTCCCTTCGTCGAGGACTATTTCGGGGACCACTCGCTGTGGGACCCCGGCGTGCCGTGCGAGGCCCAGGCCGAGTTGCAGGACGTGACGGAACAGGACGGGGACTAGGAGGTAACACCAGGTTCCATCGCATCGCGGACCGCCGCGAACACCGGCCGGGATTTCCGCGCGTCGCGCCGCAACTGCCCGGAATCCGGTGCCGACCTCGCGCAGCGGCAGCTCGCACAGCGGTGGATCGGACCTTGCTACGCATCCCCCTGCCCAACCGGGCAGTCGAGTCGACAGGGAGGAGGACGAAATGCACAGGTCACCGGCATGTTGGTTCGGAGCCCTCGCCGCGTCGCTGCTTGCCGCCGCGTCTCTCGGCTGCGAAGAAGAGACCGCCCCGCCGGTCGACCCGTGCCGCGGCGTCACCTGCTCCTTCTGGGGCGTCTGCATCACCGACGGCGTCTCTGCCTACTGCTCCTGCGAGCCCGGCTACCACCCCGTCGGCCGCACCTGCGTGCCGAACAACCCGGACAATCCATGCCTCGGTGTCGACTGCAACGACGCCGGCGACTGCCGCGTCCAGGACGGCCTCCCGATCTGCGACTGCGACCCGCACTACCAGCGGGACGACAGCGGCATGCTCTGCCTGCCCCTGCCGGATTCCGACGCCGACGCCGGGACCGATGACGGCGCCGACGCCGACGCGGACGATGCCGACGCGGAGGCCGACGGCGAGGACGCCGGGCCCGAGTGCGGCAACGGCACGGTCGAAGGCACCGAACAGTGCGACGACGGCAACGACGTCCCGGCCGACGGTTGCGAGGTCGACTGCACCTGGACCTGCGAGGCGACGGCCGACTGCGACGACGACGAACCGTGCAACGGGACGGAGACGTGCGGCACGGACCACGTCTGCACCGCTGGGACGCCGGAAGCCGACGGAACGGACTGCACGACCTCGGACGGCGACCCGGGCGTCTGCCGCTCCGAGCTGTGCGCGCTGATCTCCTGCGGCAACGGCCTCCTCGATCCCGGCGAGGAGTGCGACGACGCGAATGCCGACAACACCGATGCCTGCTTGGCCAACTGCACGGACGCATCCTGCGGCGACGGCTTCGTCCACGCCGGCTCCGAAGAGTGCGACGACGCCGACTCCGTCAGCGGCGACGGCTGCGAGGCGACCTGCCTCTTCTCCTGCCACAACGCCGCCGAGTGTGCCGACTCCGACCCGTGCACCGCCGACACCTGCGCCCCCGTCGCCGACGGTCAGGCCTGCGACAACACCATCAGCCCCGGCACCCCCTGCGACGACGGGCTCGCCTGCACCTCCGGCGATGCCTGCGACGCCGCCGGAGCCTGCACCTCCGGCGCCATCGCCGCCGACGCCTGCCTGATCGGCGGCTCCTGCCACGCGGACGGCGAGGATGACCCGGCCGCCTTCTGCCAGGAGTGCGCCCCGGGCACGAGCCGGACGACCTGGACGAACAAGTCCGAGGGGACGGTCTGCGACGACGGTCTGTACTGCACGTTGTCGGACGCCTGCAACGCCGCGGGCGCCTGCGTCGGAACGGGAACCCCGTGCGGCGGCTGCGAGACGTGCGACGAAGACACCGACGACTGCGTCTCGGCCGGCCGCAGGTTCACCCCGGGCGTCACCCGCGTGGTCACCGGCGCCCGCGAGTGGTTCTGGGACGTGTATCGCTCCCCCGCCGGGACCCTCTTCACCGTCAGCAACAACACGTTCTGGGTCGGGGAGATCCATGTCGCGCGGTCGACCGACAACGGGTTGACCTGGACCGACACCAACCTCGGGAACGCCTACGGCAACCACACCTACGTCGGCCGGATCTTCCCGATCGACGCAAACACGATCGGCGTCACCGGCGGGCAGGGCACGAATTCCCCCTACGATTCCCATCTGCAGTACAGCACGAACGACGGCGTCTCCTACAACGGAACCTGGATCAACCTGTCGAACAGCGGCGACCTGTGGGGAAACAAGGCGATGGGCGTCGTTCTCCGAATGCCCGACTCGAACTACCTCGGGCTCTTCACCCACGTCTTGCCCTACACGCGGATCGGCACCAGCCTCACCAGTTGGAGCTCCACCCCTCGCGAGTCCATCGGGACCGAGCAGATCTGCCACCAGAGCGCCCTTGTCGTCGGCTCGTCGGTCTACATGGCCATGTTCCCGTGCACCACCGGCGAGCCGTACGGATTCCGGTTCTACGAGTCGACCGACAACGGCAACGACTTCACCCTGCGGGCGTCGGTCACCACCTCCGTGCCGCACTATCAAGGCAGCGGCGAGCTCTGGCACGACCCCGCCTCCGGCATCCTCTACCTCTGCACAGGAGCGGCCAGCGCCGGCACCAACCAGACCGTCTACACCTACTGCAGCACGGACGGCGGTCGAACCTGGGGCGGCGAGACGCCGTACCTCACGGGGCTCAGCCTCCCCGACTACAGCGCCGCAGCGTGCTACATGGACTCCACCGGCATCTACGTCAGCTACAAGGACGCGACGTCGGGCGAAGCGAGAATCGTGCTGCCGGGCGCCGGCGTTACCTGGTCCTCCGCGGACCCGATGACGACCGCCCGTCAGGACCACACCGCCACGCTGCTCGACGACGGCACCGTCCTCGTCGTGGGCGGATACGACGGAGGCACCTTCCTGACCTCGGCGGAACGCTACGATCCGGCCACGAATCGTTGGACCCCCGCCGGAAACATGACGCGCGGAAGGGCCATGCACGTCGCTGCACTGCTGAACTCCGGGAGCGTCCTCATTGCGGGCGGCTCGAGCCCCTATCCGACCTTCATCGCTTCCGCCGAACTCCACGACCCCCTCGCTGGGTCATGGAGCGGCACCGATTCCATGGCCGAAGACCGAGGCTACTCCCCAGCCATCTTCCTGCACGACGGCAGGCTGTTTGTCATGGGCGGGTTCACCTACATCGGTGGAGCCTACGTCGTCGGGTCCAGGGCCACCACCGAACTCTACGATCCGACCGCTGCGAGCTGGAGCTTCGGCACGCCGATGCTCCAGGACCGTCGTACACACGTTGCCGTCACGCTCGCCGACGGCCGCATCCTCGTCGCGGGCGGCGACTACGGGAACATGTCGGACCACGGCGTTCGCCGGACCGCCGAGATCCACGACCCCGTCGCCGAATCCTGGACCGCCACCGGCTCCATGGCGTTCAAACGTGCCTACTTCGGCGGCGTCCGACTGCCCGATGGCCGCGTGCTGGTCGCGGGCGGTGTCTACCTCGATGCTCCGGGCGGTCCCTTCTACTACCCGCCCGAAACCGAGATCTTCGACCCCGCCGCGGGCACATGGACCACCGTGGCGCCGATGTCCGTCGGCCGGTCCGGCCCCACCCTCACCCTGCTGCCGGATGGACGTGCCGTCGTCATCGGCGGGTCCGACGGCTCCACCACCCACGACACCGCCGAAGTCTACGACCCCGTCACCGATTCCTGGCTGCCCGCCGGCGTGATGTCGACCCCACGCGGCCGACATACCGCCACCACTCTACCCGACGGCCGAATCCTCGTCGTCGGCGGATCGAACGGGGCGGCCCCCGTGGCGTCCGTCGATATCCTCACGCCGCCGTAGCCGCGACCTGATGACCTCGCGGCCGGAGGGCCGTCAAACCGCCCGGCGGACATACCGGTGATGAAGGCCGCCAAGGACGGCGCTCGACACGGCCTCGCCCATCGCTGGTGGCTGGACCGGCCGGGGGCTCGGCGCGTCCTTGCCCAGCGACAGATGGGTCCTCGCCGGGTGGCCCCTCCCGACGCAGGCCCTCCCCTGCCGGAACTTGCCCCTCGATCGCCGAAGCGGGATATTCGTCCGGCGGCTCTCCGGCGGGGATCCGCGGCCGCGGGCGGGGACGGGAGGAGGACGGGCGATGGGCCGCAGGCGGGTCGGCGTACTGTTCGGGGGGCTGTCGGCGGAGCGCGAGGTGTCGCTCGAGACCGGCGAGGCGTGCGCGCAGGCGCTCGAGCGCCTGGGGCACGACGTGGTGCGGCTCCTGGTCGATGCAGACATCGACCAGCTGCTCCGCCGCGCGCGGCTCGACGCGGCCTTCCTGGCGCTGCACGGCCGCTACGGCGAGGACGGCTGCATCCAGGGGCTGCTGGAGCTGCTCGGGATCCCCTACACCGGCTCGGGCGTGCTCGCCTCGGCCCTGGCGATGGACAAGCTGAAGTCGAAGGAGATCTTCCGGCTGCACAACATCGCCACCCCGCCCTACTACGCGCTGGGCGCGGCCGACGCGGCGCGCTGCGTCGCGCTGCACGGCTCGTTCGGCTTCCCGGCGGTGGTCAAGCCGCGGCGCGAGGGGTCGAGCGTCGGGGTGTCGGTCGTGCACGAGACGGCGGAGCTGTCCGAAGCGGTGCGCGAGGCGCTGCGGTTCGACGACGAGGTGCTGGTCGAGCGGTTCGTCCGGGGCAAGGAGGTCTGCGTCGGGCTGCTCGACGGGCGCGTGCTCGGCGCGATCGAGGTCGCGCCGAAGGGGGAGTTCTACGACTACCGGTCGAAGTACGCGCCCGGGGAGAGCGAGTACCACTTCCCGGCGCGACTGTCGCCGACGCGCTACCGCGGCGTGCTGGCGCTCGCGGAGCGGGCGAACCGCGCGTTGGGATGCACGGGCGCCTCGCGGGTCGACCTGCTGGTCACCGACGGGGAGAACGAGTACGCGCTCGAGGTGAACTCGCTGCCGGGGATGACGCCGACGAGCCTCTTGCCGAAGATCGCGGCCGGGGCGGGGTACGACTACGACAAGCTGGTGAAGGCGATCCTGGCGGGCGCGCGGCTGCACGCCGGCGGCGGAGCGCGGACCACGGCCCGGACGGCGGAGCAGGCGCCGGCGAAGGCCGCCGTCCCGGCGCGACGCCGGGCGGCCGGCGGACGCGGCGCGCGTTGAAAACGGCGCCGAGATGACCCATCCTGCGGACCGGACGTTTCACGCTCGAGGAGGACGAGATGGCCAGGACGTGGAGCACGACAGCCGCCTTCGACGCCGCCGCGGGGCGGCTGCTCGAGGTGATGACGGACGAGTCGTTCGTGGTCGAGCAGCACAGGCTGGACGAGGCGGTGATTGACGCGGAGCTGCGGGAGGTCTCCCGCACGCCGACCCGCCTGGTCCAGGAGATCCGCGCGACCGAGTACGGGCGAGGCCTGACGGGTCTCGACCGGAGCAAGCGGGAGCGCTCGACCGTGACCTTCGACTGGGACCTCCCAGCGATGCGTTGCGCGTGGAGCTACGCGGGGGAGCACGGCGGTCGCGTCAAGGTCCGGGGCGAGGACCGCATCGAGGCGGCCGGCGACCGGGCGCGGCTGACGAGCACCTGGCACGTCGAGGTAAGGATCCCGCTCGTGGGCGGCCAGGTGGAGAAGCTGGTCCTCAAGGAGGTCGAGAAGGACCGCCCGAAGTACGAGGCCCTCCTGCGGCGCCACCTCGCCGCGCGCGCCTGAAGCGGGGGACGTCGGCCGATTTGACCTCGCGCGATCCATCGCGGGGCGCGTCTGCCCGGAGCGACAACCTGTTCCCCCTCCCCGGCGAACTGGTGTAGGTTGCCGGGGTCGATCGGGAGCGACGCATGTCGAAGCACTACGACGCCATCGTGATCGGAGCCGGCCTCGGCGGCCTCGGCGCGGCCGCGAAGCTCGCCCGGGCCGGGTACAGCGTGCGCGTGCTCGAGCGCCACGTGCAGGTCGGCGGGTACGCCAGCACCTTCGTCCGCGGCCGGTTCGAGTTTGATGTCTCGCTGCACGCGCTGTCGGGCATCGGCACGGCCGGGCACGGCGGCGACATGCGCGACATGCTCGCGGACCTCGGGATCCTGGACCGGCTCGAGTTCCGGACGATCGACCCGCTGTACCGCACGGTGGCTCCGGGTGTGGACGTGACCCTCCCGCCCGGCTGGGAGGCGGCGACGGACGCGCTGTGCACGGCCTTCCCGGCCGAGCGCCGGGGCATCGAGCGGTTCCTGGGCCATCTGCGGGCGCTGCAGCAGGACGTGCTGACCATGACGCGCAAGGAGGGGCTCGCGGCGAACCCGCTGCGGGTGATCTCGCAGTACCCGCGAGTGGCCCACGCGGCGTCGGCGCCGCTGGCCCCGTTCCTCCACCGCGAGGTGCAGGACCCGGCCGCCCGGCTCGTGCTGGCGCAGCTCTGGGGCTACTTCGGGCTGCCGCCGTCCCAGGTCGGACTGCTCTACTTCGGCCTCGGGCTGGCCAGCTACCTCGAGTACGGCGGGACCTATCCCGTGGGCAAGAGCCAGGCGCTCTCGAACGCCGTCGCGGGCGCGGCCGAGGCCGCGGGCGCGGAGATCACGCTGGGCTGCGGCGCGCGGCAGATCCTACTCGACGGCGGGAAGGTCGCCGGCGTGGTGACGGACGACGGCGAGCCGCTGGCCTCGGACCTGGTGATCTCGAATGCGAGCCCGCACGCGCTGTGCGCCGGGCTGCTGCCGCCCGAGGCGGTGCCCGAGTCGTTCCGGCGCCGCGTGGCCGCGGGACCGATCAGCCTGGGTTCGGTCTGCGTGTACCTCGGCCTGGCGCGGACCGCGGAGTCGCTCGGCATCCGGGACCACGAAGTGTGGGTGAACGCCTCCACGGACATCGAGTCGCACCATCGGGCGCAGCTCGGGTTGGGCGTGCCCGAGGCGTACCTGTTCACCTGCTACAACGTCACGGACCCCGGGGCCTCGCCTCCGGGCACGGCGGTGGCGGTGCTGGTGTCGCTCGCGGACGGCAAGCCGTGGCTCGCGCTGCCCCCGGACGAGTACCGGGCGGCGAAGCTCCGCGTGGCCGAGTCGATGCTCGCGGGCGTGGAGCAGCGCTTTCCGGGCCTGCGGGACGCGATCGAGGAGCTCGCCGTGTCCACGCCGCTGACGAACCTGCGCTACACCGGCAACCCGGACGGCGCGATCTACGGCACGGCCAACACCCCCGCGGAGAACCCGGGGTTCCGGCTCAACTACCCGGGCCCGGTTCCCGGGCTGTACCTCGTCGGCGCCTGGACCCGGCCCGGCGGCGGCTTCGAGCCGTGCCTCAGCTCCGGCTACACCGCGGCCAAGTTGATCGTCGGAGGTGCGGCATGAAGCCCGCCGGCGAGTACCTCCCGCTCCTCGTGGACGGCGTGCACGTCCTGGGGACCTTCGGCCGACAGCTCTGGAACGCCCTCCGGCCGCGGTCCTTCGAGTACCGGCTCGAGGATCAGCTCGCGGCCGTGGCGCAGCACCATCCGGACCGGATCCGCGTCCGGGTGATCCGCCACGAACCGGCCGGCGTGTCGGCGGCGCTGCTCACGCTCGCGCCCGAGGCCGGTCCGCTGCCGATGTTCGAGTCGGGCCAGTACGTGAACGTCTTCGTCACCGTGGACGGGGTCCGGACGAGCCGGCCGTTCAGCCTGGCCTCGCCGGCCACGCGTCGGGACGCGGTCACGATCCTCGTGCGGCGCCAGGCCGGGGGCTTCGTGTCCCCGCACCTGGTGGACCACGTGGCCGAGGGGGAGACGCTGGAGCTCTCCGGGCCGGCCGGGGACTTCTTCTACGACCCGCTGCGCGACCGGCCGGACCTCTTGCTGGTGGCGGGCGGCTCGGGCGTGGCTCCGTTCCTCGGCATCCTCGAGGAGCTGGCCGCGAGCAGTTCGCCGGTCCGCGCCGTGCTGCTGTTCGGGTCGCGCACCGAGGCGGACATCCTGCTGCGCGAGCGCCTGGCGCGGCTCGAGGCCGAGCGGCCGGACCACCTGCAGGTGGAGCACGTCCTCTCCGAGCCCGGTCCGGGCTGGGCGGGCGACCGGGGGTTCATCGACGGCGCCTGCGTGCTGCGGCACGTGCCCGCCGAGCGGCTCGCGGGGATGAGCGCGTTCGTGTGCGGGCCCGCGCCGCTGCTCGCCCTCGCCCGGGCCGAGCTGCCGCGGATGGGCGTACCCGCGCACCGCGTCCGCACCGAGGCCTACGGTCCGCCCGCGAACGTGACGGCCGAGCCCGGATGGCCGCGCGGGCTCTCCGCGGACACGCGGTTCGCGGTCCGACTCGCCCCGGGGGACCGGACGGTTTCGGCACGGGCGGGCGAGCCGCTGATGAACGCGCTGGAGCGTGCGGGCGTCGTGGTACCGGCGCTGTGCCGCTCCGGGGTCTGCGCCACCTGCCGCACCCGGCTGCTCGAGGGGCGCGTGTTCCATCCTCCGGGCGCGGCGCTCCGCGCCACGGACCTCGAGGCCGGGTTCATCCACCCCTGCATGGCGTACCCGGTATCGGACCTGGTGCTCCGGCTCCCGCGGCCCGACGCGTCGCGTACCGAGTAGCCCTCCTGCAACGGCGGCGATCGAAGGTCGTTCCGGCGTTCGGCCTGCGCCGACCGGACGTCTTGCCTTGATGACGTCCGAGTCAGGCACCTTCCGGTGCCACCATGCCGCTTGCCGGCATCAGCCGGTAGAACGGAGTGTCACCATCCCAAGTACGTGGTTGCGACCGATTGCGGCAGCAGTCCCGCAACCGGAGACAGCGCTCGATACCCCTCAATATGTATCCTGAATACCAGTGGTTACAGAGGCGTGCAAGACCGCACGCGCCGACAGACCAGGCGACTCGACGCACGGGGTTGACTAACCCCTACATCTACGACTATCAACCTCCCCTTGCGCCGTGGATCAGGCCGATCCGGTGGGTCGGGTCCGACGGGCGGGGACAAGAGCGCAGGATGGGTGAGCGCACCGCCGACTACAGCCTGGCTGATTTCTTCTTCAGCGACAGCAGCGACCCGCTGGTGCCGCCGGCCGAGTACGTGGCCTGGAGGAAGGCCACGGCCTGGGCCACCAGCCTGTACGAGCCGCGGCTTCGTGGTCCGGCCGGCCCGCGGGTCCGGGTCGAGCGGGGGGGTGCCGTCCACTCGGCCATCAACCTGAGCTCGTACAACTACATGGCGTTCGCCGAGGACCCGCAGGTCATCCGGGCCGCGCAGGAGGCCCTCGACCGCTACGGCACGGGCGCCTGCGGCTCGCCGCTGTTGTCGGGCAAGACGGACCTGCACGCGCGGCTCGAGGAGCGGCTCTCGGCGTTCATGCAGCGGCCGGCGACGATGTTGTTCAACAGCGGGTTCGGCGGGGCGATGGGCTGTCTGGCCGGGTTGCTGCGCAAGGGCGACGTGGCGATCCTGGACGCCAAGTGCCACCTGTGCCTGATCGCGGGGCCCAACCTGGCTCGCGCCAAGAGCGTGTTCTTCGACCACAACGACCCGAAATCCCTGGACGAGGCCCTGGCGGCGACGGCCGGCAAGCGCCGCATCGTGGTGGTCGAGGGCATCTACTCGATGGACGGGGACATGGCCGACCTGCCGGCGCTGCTCGAGGTTGCCGAGAAGCACGGCGTCGGCGTGATGATCGACGAGGCGCACTCGATCCTGGCCTGCGGCGCCCACGGTCGCGGCGTGACCGAGCACTTCGGCGTCGAGGACCGGGTGGCCCTGGTGTTCGCCACGTTCAGCAAGGGCTTCGCCTCGGTGGGCGGGTTCGTCAGCGGCAACGCGGACACGATCGACTACCTGCGCTATTATTCGCACCCCTACGGCTTCTCCTGCGCGCTGCCGCCGTCCGTGGTGGCCGGCCTGCTCACGGCGCTCGAGCTGGCGACGCGTGACGACGAACGCCGCAATCGGCTCCGCGAGAACACCGCGTACTTCCGGAAGAAGCTTCTGGACCTCGGTCTGAACCTGGGCCAATCCACGACCCACGTGGTCCCGATCGTGATCGGCTCGGACCGGCAGATGCTCTATGAGCTGTGTCACGAGATGCAGGAGAAGGGCCTGTTCCTCGCCCCCGTGGACTACCCGTCGGTGCCCGAGGACCAGCTCCGGTACCGGGCGGCGGTCACGGCGGCGCACACGAAGCGGGACCTGGACGAGGCGGTGGCGATCATCGAGGACACGATCGTGCGGCGGCTGTTCCCGGCGCGGGCCAAGGCCGCGCAGCCGGCGCAACCGGCATCGACGGGGACCACGATCCCGACGACGACGACGACGACGACCACGACCACGACCACGATCCCGACCACGGCCCCGTTGCCGGGGACGGCGGTGGCCGCGGGTTGGCGGGGCAAGGTGGACACGCTGCGGCAGCTCTCCGGTGCCGTGGCCGACGAGGTGACCGGCAAGGCCCGGCAGGTCCTCGGTCGGATCTGGAAGCAGTAGGGGCGGAGATCCGATGTTCCTGGGCATCGACATCTGCTCCACGGCGCGCCTGAGGAAGGCGCTCGAGCGCTCGCCGTTCCTCCGGGACGAGGTCTTCTCTCCGGCGGAGGTGGAGTACTGTGCCGGGGCGCGGGTGCCGGAGCAGCACCTCGCGGCGCGCTGGGCGGCCAAGGAGGCCTGCCTCAAGGCGGTGGGCCTCAGCGTGCTCGGCTACGACCTCAGCCGACTCGAGGTCGTCCATCGTTCGACGGGGCAACCGGAGCTTGCGGTGCGCAGTCCCGAGCTGCGGGCCGACCTGGAGCGGGTGACCGGCTCCCGGTCGTTCACGACCCTGCTCTCGATCAGCCACGAGACCGACTACTCCGTGGCCTGTGTGATGGTGATGCCATGACGTTGGTCTTCATGTTCCCCGGCCAGAACTCGCGCTATCCCGGCATGCTGGAGAAGCTGACGGGCCTGCACCGAGTCAACCGGCACGTGCTGGACTGGGCCTCGCACATCCTGAACCGCAACCTCTACGAGCAGTACCGGGTCGACAACCCGGACGCCTACGCGACGAACCGCGACGTGCAGGTCAGCGTGTTCCTGGCCAACCACATGTTCCTGCAGGTGCTGGAGGCGTCGGGGGTCAACGCGGCGCTTTCCCTGGGCCTGAGCCTCGGCGAGTGGAACCACCTGGTGCACATCCGCGCGCTGACCTTCGAGGACGCGCTGCGGGCGGTGGAGCAGCGCGGGATGCTCTACGACCAGGGGCCGCGCGGCTGCATGGCGTCGGTGTTCCCGATCGAGCTCGAGGAGCTCGACGACGTGGTCGCCCGGGCGCGGTCGGCGGGCCTGGTCGAGGTGGTGAACCTGAACACGCCGCGCCAGTACGTGATCGCGGGGGAGCACGACGCCGTGAAGGAGGCGTTGCGGCTGCTCGAGGCGGAGTACTTCGCGCAGGCGGTGATGATCGACCACCAGCTGCCGATGCACAGCTCGATGTTCGAGCCGGTGTGTCGGGCGTTCCGCGGATACCTCGAGGGGCTCGAGTTCCGCCGGCCGGGGCGGCCGTACGTGCCCAACCGGCTGGGCGAGCTGATCAACGACCCGGACCGCGAGACGTTCATCGAGCTGCTCTCGACGCACGTCTGCAACCGGACCTTCTGGCGCAAATCGATCGACCGGATCGCCGAGCTTCACCCGGACGCGTTCTTCCTCGAGGTCGGGCCCAAGAAGGTCCTGCACAACATGTTGGACCGGAAGTGGCGGCGCAACGAGAAGCTGTTCGTGGACAGCGGCGACGTACCGCTCGAGCACCTATCGACCGTGATCGAGTCGCTGCGCCTGCATGCGTTCCGCACGAACTGATTCTCCCGGAGCCCCGATGGAGTTCGAGCAACTGATCAAGGTCGGCCGGAAGCGGCCGCTCTTCACCGCGGGCGAGGCGACGGTCGCGGTGGACCTGGGTCGCGCCGAGATCGAGCGGCTGATCCCGCACCGGCCGCCGTTCCTGCTCGTGGACCGCATCCACGCCGTGGACCTGGCGGCCCGCGCCGCGCTCGGCACCCGGACCGTGGACCCCGCGGACCCGGTGCTGGTCGGCCATTTCCCCGGCGACCCGGTCTTCCCCGGGGTGCTGCTGCTCGAGGCGATGGGGCAGCTCGGGCTCTGCATCAGCCAGCTCGCCCTCTCGGGTCGGACCGCGCCCGCGCCCGAGGACCGGCCGCGGTCGGTGCGGCTGCTCAAGCTGCACCACGCGTCGTTCCTGGCCGAGGCGCGGCCCGGCGACCGGCTGACGCTGGTCGGCCGGCTCCTCGACGAGCCCGGGGGCTACACCGAGACCCTCGCCGGGCAGGTCCTCCGGGACGAGACCCTGGTGGCGTTCGCGATCATGGAAGCGTACGAGCTCGAGGCGTAGCCCGGCCGGGCGGCGGAAGGAACGACGATGGAGAAGGCGAGGCGCGTGGTGGTCAGCGGCATGGCGATCAACGTCCCGATCGGGGACACGCTGGACACCTTCTACGGGAACCTGATCGCCGGGAAGTCGGCCATCACCCGGTGGAGGTTCGAGGGTGCGGACCGGAGCCTCTCCAAGGTCGGCGGCGACCTCACGGGCTACGACACGGCGGCGAAGCTCGACGCGCTCGCGTCGCGGCTGCCCGCCGACGTGACGAAGCGGCTCCGGCGGCTGGTCAAGAAGGCGCCGTTCTCCACGCGGCTCACGCTGCTCTGCGCCGCCGACGGGATGCTCGATGCCGGGCTCCCCGAGGGCTACGACCCGGATCGCACCGGCGTGGTGGTCGGCGGCCACAACCTCGCCAACAACCTGGTGTACCGCAACAACGTCCAGTTCACCGTGGAGCCGGAGTACATCGACTCGATGCTGGCCCTGCACGGGCTCGACACCGACCAGGCCGCCAGCGTGGGCGACGCGCTGGGCCTGCACGGGCCCGTCTACACGATGGGCGGGGCGTGCGCGAGCGCGAACCTGGCGCTGCGCAACGCGCTCGACGAGATCCGGTACCACGACCTCGACGTGATGATCGTCGCCGGGGCGGTGCTCGACTTCTCGCCGGTGGACCTGCAGGCGATGGCGATCATGGGTGCCATCTCCTGGAAGGCCTTCCACGACGAGCCGCACCGTGCCAGCCGGCCCTACGACGCGGACCGCGAAGGGTTCATCCCGGCCCACGGCACCGGGGTGCTGGTGCTGGAGGAGCTCGAGCACGCGCGGCGCCGCGGCGCGCGCCTCCACGCCGAGGTGCTCGGCGTGTCCACGGGCTCGGACGGGTCGCACCTGCCGGTGCCCTCGGTGGAGGGGCAGGCGCGGACGATGCGCCGGCTGCTCCGGAGCACCGGCGTCCGGCCCGAGGAAGTCGACTACGTGAGCGCCCACGCGACGTCCACGCCGCTCGGCGACGTCGCGGAGATCCGGTCGATCAAGGAGGTCTTCGGCAGCCACGCGCAGAAGCTGAAGATCAACGCCACCAAATCGATGCTGGGCCACACCTGCTGGGCCGCGCCGGCCACCGAGACCGTGGCCGCGCTGCTGCAGATGCGGCACGGCACCCTGCACCCCTCGATCAACATCGACCGCCTCGACCCCGAGGTGGACCTCGACGTCTGCGCCAACCGGGCCGTCGTGCACCCGGTGCGGACCCTGTTGAAGAACTCGTTCGGCTTCGGCGGCATCAACTGCTGCGCGCTGTTCCGCAAGCCGGACTAGTCCGGGAAGGGAGGCTTCCATGCTGTTCCTCGTGACCGGGGGCTCTCGCGGAATCGGCGCCGAGGTCGTGCGCCGGGCCGTTTCCGAGGGGCACGACGTGGCGTTCACCTACCTGGGCAGCGAGCAGAAGGCCGCGGCCGTGGCGGCCGAGGCCGCCGCGCTGCGCGCGGGTAGCCGGGTCAAGGCCTACCGCATGGACGTGCGGAGCGCCGCCGAGGTGGAGCGCGTGGGCGAGCAGATCCAGGCGGACCTGGGCGACCCGGAGGTCGTCGTGAACAACGCGGCCATCAACCGCGACAACCTCGTGGTCTCGATGTCCGACGAGGAGTGGCACGACGTGCTGGCCACCAACCTGCACGGCCCGTTCTACGTGAGCCGGTTCTTCCTGACGGGGATGCTGGTCAACCGCTTCGGCCGGATCATCAACGTGTCCTCGGTCTCCGCCGGGGGCGCGTCGGGCCAGGCCAACTACGCCGCGGCGAAGGCGGGCATCGTCGGGCTGACCAAGACGCTGGCCAAGGAGTACGGCCCCAAGGGCATCACGGCCAACGTGGTGATTCCCGGCTTCTTCGACACCGAGATGACGCGGGAGTCGATGACCGACAAGTTCCGCGACTTCTGGGCCGCCTACTGCCCGATCCGGCGCATCGGCAACGTGTCCGAGATCGCCGGCGTGATCACCTTCCTCGCCTCCCCGGCGGCCTCCTACGTCAACGGCGCGGAGATCTCCGTCACCGGCGGCCTGGACCACGCCGCCTGAGCCGCGCACCGGAGCCCGACACCATGACCACGAACCCGCGCCTGAGCCAGGTCGGCATCGAGAAGATCGGGGCCTACGCCGGCACGCTCGCCGTGGACCTGCTCGACCTCGCCCGCCGCCGGGACCACGACCCGAAGGACATCTCGCAGAATCTGCTGGTGACCTCGCGGTCGATCAACCCGCTGTGGGAGGACCCGGTCACGATGGCGATCAACGCGGCGAAGGGGATGCTGACCGACGCCGACCGCGAGGCCGTCGAGCTGGTGATCGTGGCCACCGAATCGTCGGTGGACCAGAGCAAGGCGATGAGCACCTACGCGCATCGCTTCCTGGGGCTCAAGCCGAACTGCCGCAACTACGAGGCCAAGCACGCCTGCTACGGCGCCACCTCGGCCGTGATGATGGCCGCGCACTGGCTCGCCTCCGGCGTGGCGCCCGGCCGGAAGGCGCTGGTGATCGCCACCGACCAGAGCCGCGAGAGCCTGAACGAGCACTACGAGTACGTGATGGGCGCGGGGGCGGTGGCGCTGCTGCTCTCCGAGGAGCCCCGGCTCCTGCAGCTCGACCTGACCCGGAACGGCTACTTCACCTGCGAGGCGATGGACACCTTCCGGCCCACGTCGCGCGTGGAGACCGGGAACAACGAGGTCAGCCTGTTCTCGTACCTCGACGCCCTCGAAGGGGCCTACCAGCACTTCCTGTCCAAGGCCGGGCCGATCGACCTCGACGCGTTCTTCCAGTGGCACCTGTACCACGTGCCCTTCGGCGGCATGGCCTTCCAGGCCCACCGCACGGCCCTGCGCCACTGGCGGTCGCTCAAGAAGAGCGAGGCCTACGCGCACTTCTCGCGCAAGGTCCTGCCCTCGCTGCGCTACAACATGCAGCTCGGCGGCACCTACTCGGCCAGCACGTTCTTCGCGCTCCTCGGACTGGTCGATTCCTGCCCCGACGTGAAGCCCGGGGACCGGGTCAGCCTGTTCTCCTACGGCTCGGGGTCGGGCGGCGAGTTCTACCCCGGGGTCATCGGCCCGGACGCCCGGGCCGCCTGCGCCGCGGTGAAGCTCCAGGCGCAGCTCGACGCCCGCCGCGTGCTCACCCTCGAGGAGTACGAGACGCTCGAGCGGGAGCGGCAGCGCCTGATCGATTGCGGGGACTACGTGCCCACGCACGACGTCCCGGCCGGCCACTACGCGGAGCGGTACGCGGGCCGGGGCGCGCTGGTGTTCCAGGGCATCAAGAACCACTTCCGGGAGTACGGGTGGAGCTGATGCGGGTCGCGGTCGACAGGGGGGATCCCGCGGTCCACCGCGTCCGGCTCGCGCCCGGGGAAGGCGGGCACATCCGCCTCGACGCCGCCGGCGTGGCCGCGCTGGAGGCTGCCGTGGCCGGGGCGGAGGCGAGCGACGAGTGCCGGGTGCTCGTGCTCGAGGGCACGGACGGCACGTTCTGCGAGGGGATGGACCTCCAGGCCGTGGCGGACGGCGCCCCGGACGCGGCCCAGCACGTCCATGCGTTCGCCTCCCTGCTGGGGCGGCTGCGGCGCTCGCCGCGGCCCGTGGTGGCCGTGGTGGACGGCGCGGCGCTGGGTGGCGGGGTGGGCCTGGCCGCGGTCGCGGACGTCGTGGTGGCGACGGCCCAGGCGACCTTCGCCCTGCCCGAGGTGGCCCTCGGCCTGGTGCCCGCGGTGATCCTCCCGATCCTCCACGAGCGCCTGGGCCCGCGCCGGGCGCGGTGGCTCGCCCTGACGAGCGGCGTGGACGGGCGGCGGGCCGTCGAGCTGGGCCTGGCCGACCACCTGGTGGAGGACCCGGCGCTGCTCGAGCGCGCGCTGCGGCCGATCCTCCGGCACCTGTTGCGCGCCTGTCCGGAGGCGGTGGCCGGACTCAAGGCGCTCGGCGACGCGGTGGCCGCGCACGACCCCGACCGGGGCCTGCACCTCGGGGCGGATCACACCGCGGCCCTGGTGGGCGACCCCGAGCGGGTCGCCGCGCTCCGCGCTTTCCTGGAGGGCGAGCCGGCGCCGTGGTGGCGGACGCTCCGCGGGAGGAACGAATGACCGAGCGCGTGACCCTGGCCCGCGAGGACGACGGCATCGCCGTGGTGACGATGCGGGACGAGGCGAACCGGAACGCGTTCACGGAGCCGTTCGTGGACGAGCTGCAGGCGGTCCTGCGGGCCGCCGCGACGGACGGGTCGGTGCGGGTCATCCTGCTCCGCGGCCTGCCCGGGATCTTCTGCGCCGGGGCGCACCAGGACCTGCTGCTCGAGCTGACCTCGGGCGAGGTGGACGCCGCGGACATCCTGCTCTCCAAGGCGGTGCTCGACCTGCCCGTGCCGTCCATCGCTGCGATGGAGGGCCACGCGGTGGGCGGCGGCCTCGCCCTCGGGCTGTGCTGCGACGTGCTGCTGATGGCCCGCGAGAGTCGCTACGGCTGCAGCTTCATGAACATGGGCTTCACGCCGGGCATGGGCATCACGCGGCTGCTGCAGGACGCGGTGGGCGAGTACCTGGCGCGGGAGATGATGTTCGGCGGCGAGATCATCCGGGGGGCGCGGTTCGAGGCGCGGTCCGGGGTCAACCACGTGCTGCCCCGGGAGCAGGTGTGGCCCAGGGCGCTGCAGATCGCGAAGCGCATCGCGGACAAGCCGCGCCACGCCCTGGTGACCCTCAAGGCGAACCTGTCGATCCGGCACCGGCGGATGTTCGAGGAGACCCGGACGCTGGAGGCGGCGATGCACCGCCTGTGCTTCGCGCAGCCCGAGACCCGGCAGCGGATCCTCGAGAACTACACGCGGCCGGAACCGGGCCGGGAAGGGGAGACCCCGTGACCCTGAACGACTTCCACGGCAAGGCCGTGCTGATCACCGGCGGCACCAAGGGCATCGGCCTGGCCACGGGCCTCGCCTTCGGCCGCCATGGAGCGCACTGCTACCTGACCCACCGGTGGGGCTCGGCGGACGAGTCCGAGGTTCGGGCGAAGTTCGCGGCCGCGGGCGCGCCCGAGCCGGCGATCGTCGAGGCCGACGTGTCCAAGGACCCGGAGACCGTCGCGCTGCTCGAGCAGGTCCGGAAGGACCACGAGCGGCTCGAGGTGTTCCTCAGCAACGTGTGCGTGGTGCAGATCGCCCAGGGCGTGGAGAGCTACTCCCGCCGCGCGCTGGACAAGAGCCTCGAGTACAGCGCCTGGCCGCTGGTCGCGTACCTGCAGCACGTCAAGCGGACCTTCGGCCGCTACCCGCGGTACACCGTGGGCACGTCCAGCGACGGGCCGGACAACTACTACCAGGGCTACGAGTACGTGGCGCTGTCCAAGGCCGTGATGGAGGCGCTCTGCCCGTACCTGGTGCGGCACCTCGCGCCCGAGGGGGCGCGGATCAACATCCTGCGCACCCGCAACGTGCTCACCGAGTCGGCCCTGGCCGTGCACGGCGAGGCGTACCCGGAGTTCGTGCGGCGGTACGGCGGGGAGAGCCACTTCATCACCTGCGAGCAGGTGGCGGACGCGATCCTGGCCCTGTGCAGCGGCCTCTTCGACGCGTTCAACGGGCAGATCCTCAACGTGGACAAGGGCAGCCCGTTCGCGGACAACCTGATGCGGGTGTACCGGCACCGCGAGGAGTACGGACTGCCGTGATCGCACTTCCCAACGACTTCCGCGGCAAGGCCGTGCTGGTCACCGGCGGCACCAAGGGCATCGGGCTGGCCACCGGGCTCGCCTACGGCCGCCTGGGCGCCCACGTCTACCTGACCCACAAGTGGGGCTCGGTCCCGGAGGACGCGGTCCGCGCCCGGTTCGCCGAGGCGGACGCCGGCGTCCCCGTGGTGCTCGAGGCCGACGTGGCCGAGGATGCGGACACGACCCGCCTCCTCGAGACGATCCGCAAGGACCACGCGGGGCTCGAGGTCCTGGTGAGCAACGTCGCCTTCGCCCAGGTGACCGGCGCGCTGGAGGACTACCAGCGGCGCTCCCTGCAGAAGAGCATCGGCTACAGCGCCTGGCCGTTCGTGGGCTACCTGCAGCACCACCACAAGGTCTTCGGCCGGTACCCGCGGTACGCGATCGGCCTGTCGAGCGACGGCGTGGAGGACTACTACCCGGGCTACGACTTCGTCGCCGCCTCGAAGAAGGTCATGGAGACCTTCTGCCGGTACCTCAACACCCTGCTGTGGGACGAGGACATCCGGCTGAACGTGCTGCGGGCGCGACCCGTGTCCACCGACTCGCTGCAGGCGACCTTCGGGCCGGAGTTCGAGCCGTTCCTGCGGAAGTACGGCGGCGGCGACTACGTGCTGGAGGCGAGCGAAGTCGCACACGCGGTCGTGGCCCTGACGAGCGGTCTGATGGACGCGGTGTCCGGGCAGGTGATCCTGCTCGACAAGGGGGTCTGTTTCGGCAATAACCTCATGCGCCTCTTCGAGCATCGGGGCGAGTACGGCTTGTAATCTCGCCTCCGGTCACGTATGAAGCGCGCCGAGCGAGGAACGGAGCCCAAGGAGCAGACACGATGGCAGCACCGACCAAGGAAGAGATCCTCAAGATCGTCAAGCAGCACCTGGCCGACAACGTCGAGGACATGGACGAGTCGAAGTTCGACCCGGCCAAGTCGATGAAGGCGCTGGGGGCCAACAGCCTGGACATCGTGGAGGTGGTTTCCTGCACGATGCGCGACCTCAAGATCAAGGTCCCGCGCGCCGAGCTCGCCAAGCTCAACAACGTCAACGAGCTGGTGGACCTGCTGCACAAGACGGCGGTCGAGAAGGAGCAGGCGGCCTGACGTCGCCGGCGCCGGGCGCTCGCCCGACGTCACCTTCGCCGCCGCGGCGTTCCCGAACAGGTGGGGAGATGGACTACTTCCGGAACGAACGGGTCCTGGTGACCGGCGGCTCGAGCGGCATCGGTCTGGCGACGGCCGGGCTGCTGCGCCGGCAGGGCGCGCACCTGCTGCTCGTGGCCCGCGACGAGGCGAAGCTGGCGCGGGCGAAGTCCGAGCTGGACACGATCGCGTCGGGCGCCGAGCCGGTACGGACCCTGTCGCTCGACCTGCGCGACCGGGCGGCCGTGGACGCGAAGCTCCCGGGGGTCCTGGCCGGGTTCCCGGTGGACGTGCTGATCAGCAACGCCGGCGTGGTGATGCCCGGCCGGTTCCTCGAGCTGCCCGACGGGCAGTTCGACGACATGATGCAGACGAACTTCCTGGGGCCGGTACACCTGATCCGGACCGTGCTGCCGGGCATGCTCGAGCGGAAGCACGGGCACGTGGCGATGATGTCGTCGTTCGCCGGCCTGATCGGCATCTACGGCTACACGGCGTACTCGGCGAGCAAGTTCGCGATCCGCGGGTTCGCCCAGGCCCTGCGCTGCGAGCTGAAGCCGCTCGGCATCCGCGTGTCGGTCTGCTACCCGCCGGACACCGAGACCCCGCAGCTCGAGTTCGAGGACCCGTACAAGCCGGCCGAGACCCGGGCGATTGCGGGCAACGTGAAGGCACTGTCCGCCGAGTACGTGGCCCAGGCGCTGGTGTCCGGCATGGCCAAGGGCCAGTTCCAGATCGTGCCCAGCGCCTCGGCCCGGATCCAGGAGTGGGCCTACCGCATGCTGCCGGGCGTCGCGCACGCGATGTTCGACAGCGACATCCGCAAGGCCGGCGCGAAGCGCTGACTCAGAGGAGACCGAAGGCCTCGTCGGGGTTCTCGAGGCCTTCGCGCACGGACTGCATGCCGTACTTCGAGGTGAGCCCGTCGTCGATCCGCTCGTCGTAGGTCCAGCGGACCGGCAGGAACTTGCGGGCCACGATCTTCCCGTCCTCGACCACCGCGCGGTCCTCGAGCTTGCCGACCATCATGAACAGCGGGCAGGTCCCGTACTCGTAGAGGTGATGGTACCCGGCGTGCATGCCCAGGCTGCCCAGGTTGGCGATGAAGATGCTGGTGTAGAACCCGTCGTTGCGGATGAAGCCGCCGGGCACGAGATTGTGGTAGTCGAGCCACTGCAGCGCGGAGATCCCGGCGTCCATGATCGGGCGCGGGATCCGCGAGAGGAGGTTCACCTCCTTGTCGCTGTAGGTCTCCTCGCCGGACCGCTCCACGTGGATGTGGGAGTTGATCCGCTCGCAGAGCTGGCGGAACGTCTCGGAGCGGTCGTCGACGACGAGCTTGACCGCGGAGAGCTTGGCCTCCTTGTCCATGCGCTTGCGCTTCATCGAGAAGGTCAGCTCGTTGTGCTTCCGGCGGTACAGCCGGCGGCCCGCGATGAACTGGTTCATCCGCGGGTTCTCCCAGAGCCCCTTGCGGCAGGCGGCCACCAGGCAGTGCGTGATGTCCACCTCGAACCCGAAGGCCTGGCTCGCCCGCGGGATGAAGTCCAGCAGCTTCTCGGCCCGGGCCGGGTCGTCGTAGTAGACGACGGACTCGTTCCGGCCGCGCATCATGAACGGCAGCATCCGGCGGTACGGGTGCGGCGTTTCCACCAGCTCGCCGTCCGGCCGCCGGCTCGGATACTCGAGGACCTGCTGACCCAGCTGCAGCGCCCGATCCAGGATCGACATGGTTCTCACTCCTTCGCGAACGAGGGCCGTGGTATCACGGTTCGACGGTTCCGCTCAAGCGACGGCGGCGACCGCCCCTCAGTACCAGGTGTCGTAGACTTCCCAGCGGTCGGACGTCTCGTCACGCACGTCGGTGCGGGCGTCCGCATAGCAGGCGTTGGGGTTGTCCGGCGTCGAGGCGACGGCGCTCGCGGCCTCGGAGACCGGGACGCACCGTCCGCCGAAGTAGTGCAGGCCGCTCTCGCAGCGGTGGTCGGGCTCGGCGCACCGGCCGGTCGAGCAGATGCAGACGCTCTCGTCCCCCTCGCAGTGCAGACCCTCGGTCCCGCACTCGTGGAAGGCCAGGTCGCATCCGCCCAGGAACAGGCAGCCGCACGCGGCAAACGCAGCGAGGAGTCTGGTCATGTCGACGGGTCTCCCTTCCTCTTGGACGTAAGATTGGCGTCCGGCGCGGGCGGCGTCAAGGGCGCAGGGCGGCGCAGGGCGGCGAGCAGGGCGAGGGCGTAGCAGGCGGCGCCGACGAACAGCGTGGCCCGCGAGCCGAGGTTCATGGCGACGAGCATCGCTCCGACGGAGCCGAAGACGGAGGCGGCGCCGTTGAGGCCCCAGCCCCAGGGGATCAGCTCGGGATGCCGGCCCCCGACCAGCCGCACGCCCGACGGCAGCAGCACGCCCATCGCGAAGCCCGGCAGGGCGACGAACGTCGCGGCGAGCGCGATGCGGGCGCCGAGCCCCAGGCCGATCCAGCGTTCGAAGGCCCAGGGCAGGAAGAAGGCGTAGGCCACGACGAGCGCGGTGACGGTCGCGGCGGCGGCGAGCAGGCCGGTGAGGCGGAAGCGCCGCGGGATCCGCTCGGAGAGCATGCTGCCGATGCCGGAGGCGAGCAGCAGCGAGCAGAGCACGACGACCAGCGAGTAGCTCGGGTGGCCGAGGAACAGGCCGAACCGCTGGAGCAGCGCGATCTCGACGACGATGAAGCCGACGCCCAGGCAGACGAAGAACGACAGGTCGCGCAGCTTCGACAGCGGTCGCTCACGCAGCACGTCCCGCCGGTGGACGACCAGCGGGACGACGATGAACGCCAGCACCAGCAGGCCGACGATCGCGAACAGCGCGAGCAGCACGGCGACGGAGAAGCTGTTGATCATCAGCCAGTCGAAGTCGAGCGCCGAGGCCACGAGCTCGCGGGGGCGGACGCCGTAGAAGAAGAACGGCCGGTCGTCGTAGACCGGGGAGATGTCGGAGGGGAAGGCATCGATCACCGGCTGCGGGTCGGGGTCGCGGATCAGCCGGGCGATCGTGTCGTGGCGCGGCTGGTCGGGGAAGTACATCGGCCGCAGGCCGCGCTCGTCGGCGGCCCGCAGCAGCTCCTCGACCTCGACCGGCGGGAACGGCGTGCGGCGGACGAGGACGGTCCCGACGGTGTTCTTCCAGGCGGCGAAGACGTGCCGGCCGGCATCGGGGACGCCGGCCCGCCGCAGCGCCTCGCGGGCCAGGGTGACGACCCGCACGCACTCCATGTCGGGCGGGATGCACCAGCGGGTGAAGCTGACGATGCCGTCGGGCTTCAGCCGCCGCAGGTAGTCCTCGAACGCCTCGACCGTGTACAGGTAGTTCTCGGTGAGGGCGAAGGCGCCGCTGGCGGTGGCGGCCCAGGTGTCGACCATCGTGGCCTGGATGACGTCGTACTGCCGCGTGTCGCGGTGGACGAAGCTGCGCCCCTCGGCCACGACCACGTCGACGTCGGGCCGCAGGTACAGGCCGCCGGAGGCCTCGACGAAGCGCTCCTGCATGACCTCGCCGGCGATGATCGGGTTGATCTCGACGCCGGTGACCCGGTTCTGCGCACGGAGCGCGGAAACGACGTCGGTGCCGCCGCCGGGGCCGATGATCAGCGCCTCGCCGCCGCCGCGAACCGCGTACACCAGGTCCGCGGCGCCCTGGTAGTCGTCGGCCGCGACGGGCTCCTCGATCTCCCGCGCGTGGTGCAGCTCGGTCTTCGCCATCGCGTCGATGTACATCGCCGGGCGCTTGCCCGGGCGCTCCTCGACGACGACGCGGCTGAACGAGTTCCAGCGGGCGAAGGTCACGAACGACTCGTCGACCTCCTTGAAGGAGCCGACGCGCAGGGTCGGGCGCAGGAGATTGAGCGCGATCAGCACCAGCAGGCCGGCGGTCAGCAGGCCGGCGCGCACGGGGCGCTTCCCGCCGGGGCGCGGCTGGAACACGACGGCGGCGGCGCCGCCGAGGGCGGCGACGAGCAGCACGGCGTTTTCGGCGCCGAGCAGTCCGAGCAGCGGGCCGGCGGCGATGCAGCCCAGCGCGGCCCCCGCGAGGTCGAAGAAGTACAACTCGCCGATCCGCTCCCGCAGGTGGGTGATCGCCAGCGAGACGACCATTCCCGCGTAGTACATCGGCACCGCCGTCACGCCGTACAGCATCGCCAGCTCGAAGAACGTCTGCGACGTGAACTGCGGCTTGTGGAACAGGTCGAACTTCCCGGTCACGCCGTGGTACAGCACGTAGACCAGCGCGACCAGGGTCCACAACGCGAACCGCGTCGCGTGCCGCGCCAGCAGCTCCTCCAGCCGCTCCCGCGGATAGCGCTCCGACCGCACGTACAGCACCACCCCGGAGACGCCCAGCCCGAACAACGCCAGCGAGATCACCAGGAACGCGAAGTGGTAGTACAGCGTGTAGGAGAAGATCCGGGTGAGCAGGACTTCCAGCAGCAGCGTGGAGCACGTGACGAGGGCGACGCCCGCGAACAACCTGCGCATCGGTCGCGACGGTTAGCACGACGACGCGCACGCTGCAAACCTCGGGCGCGCCGCACCGCGGCGATTCCGGGTTGCGGTCCGCTCGCCGTCCGGTGAAGATGCCGCACGGAAGGAGGACGCGATGTCTCGAACCCGACGATTCCGGCTCACCTGCGCCGCGGCGCCGCTCGCGCTGGCCCTGCTGGCGGGCTGTCCGCAGACGCCCTGCCCCACCGTGCCGGCGACGCTGCCGGCGGCCGACTTCGGGCTGGTCCAGGTGGCCGGCGGCCTCCGCGGCAACGGCGAGGGGATGTGGCCCGTGGGGCGGCTCGACGTGGTCGAGACCGTCCAGGCCGAGGCGGGGCGCGAGCTGCCGCTGGCGCGGCTGTGGGCCGACGGCGGCGGGCCGGCCCAGGCCGTCGTCGACCTCGACGGCTGCACCGCCTCGTTCGTCTCGCCCGACGGACTCCTGGCGACCAACCACCACTGCGCCTTCGACATCGTCTCCCGCAACTCGACCCCCGAGCGGAACCTGGTCGACGATGGGTTCGTGGCGGAGCAGCGCGCGGACGAGCTCGACGGTCAAGGGACGACGATCAAGGTGCTGCTGGGCTTCCGCGACGTGACGGCGGAGGTCTCGGCGGAGCTGCCGGAGGACCCGCTGGAGCGCGTGCGGGCGATCGAGCAGCGCGAGGCGGCGCTGGTGGCGGCGTGCGAGGAGCCGGCCGGACGGCGCTGCCGGGTCGCGCGGTTCAACGACGGCGTGCCCTACGGGCCGCTGCCGGAGGGAACGCCGACGGGGGTGCGCCGGTTCGTGCTGTTCGAGACGCTGGAGCTGACCGACGTGCGGCTCGTGGCCAACCCGCCGCTGGGGGTCGGCGAGTATGGCGGAGAGGTCGACAACTGGCACTGGCCGCGGCACACGGGAGACTGGTCGTTCCTGCGGGCCTACGTCGGCACGGACGGGAACCCGGCCGCGTTCGCCCCGGAGAACGTCCCGTACCGGCCGGCCCACTGGCTGCCGGTGGCCACCGACGGCGTGGGCCCGGGCGACCCGGTGCTGGTCCTGGGCTACCCCTGGGCCACCGAGCGCTACCAGACGGCGGCGGAGGTGGAGGAGGCGCAGGAGTGGCTGTTCCCGCTGCGGCTCGAGCTGTTCGGCCTGTGGATTGCCGAGCTCGAGGCGGCGAGCGCGCGCTCCGAGGAGGCGCGGCTGCTCAACGCGCCGACGCTCAAGGGGATCCACAACGCGCACTCGCACGCCACCGGGATGATCGCCGCGCTGCGCCGCAGCGGGCTGCTCGAGACGCGGCTCGAGGAGGAGGCGCGGTTCCGGGACTGGGCGGCCGCGGACCCCGCGCGCGCCGGCCGCCTGGCGGGCCTCGACGGGATCGCCGCGGTGCTGGCCGAGAGGTGCGCGCTGCGCGACCACGACTACCTGCTGCGCTACCTGGTCCGCGGCAGCCAGCTGCTCGGCTTCGCCCACACGATCGTCAAGTGGGCGCAGGAGCGGCCGAAGCCCGACCTGGAGCGCGAGCCGGGGTACCAGGACCGCGACGAGGAGCCGATCCGGCGCCAGATGGAGGCGGCCGAGAAGAGCCTCGACGTCGAGGGCGACCGGCGGGTGTTCGCGGCGTTCGTGCGCCGGGCGCTGACGCTCCCCGAGGGCCAGCGGATCGCGCCGCTCGAGGAGGCGCTGGGCGCGGACCGCTCCGACGCCGCGGTGGAGGCGTTCGTCACGCGGCTGTACGCCGGGACGACGCTGGGCGATACGCAGGCCCGGCTGGGGCTGCTCGGCAAGCCGCTGGAGGAGCTGCAGGGCTCGGCGGACGAGCTGATCAAGCTGGCGCTGGCGCTGGCCGGGGAACTCGACGCGCGGCTCGAGCGGGCCAAGCGGTTCGACCTGGCGCTGGCCGAGCTGCGCGCGCCGCTGGTCGCGGCGCTCGGGGAGTTCCGTGGCCGGCCGCAGTACCCGGACGCGAACGGGACGCTGCGGCTGACGGTGGGGAGCGTGCGGGCGTACGTGCCCGGGGACGGGACGGCTTACGTGCCGTTCACGACGGTGGCCGGGCTCCTGCAGAAGGAGACGGGCGAGGAGCCGTTCGCCTCGCCGCCGGCGGTGCTCGAGGCGGTGCGGCGCGGGGACTTCGGCCGCTGGGTCGACCCCGCGCTGGGGACGGTGGCGGTGAACTTCCTCTCCGACGTCGACACCACGGGCGGCAACTCGGGCTCCCCGGCGCTCAACGCGCGCGGCGAGCTGATCGGGCTGCTGTTCGACGGGGTGTGGGAGGACCTGTCCGGGGACTACCTGTACAACCCGGCGACGTCGCGCAGCATCCTGTGCGACATGCGCTACGCGCTGTGGTACCTCGACCGGGTCGCCGACGGCGCCGCGCTGCTGGAGGAGCTGGGAGTCGGGGGAGAGCGGCCGCCGGAGGCGCCCGGGCCATGAGCGTCCCGCCGGAATCGCTCCGCGTCTCGCGCTGGCCCCGGACCGCCTGCGCCCGGGGCGCCGCCGCGTACCCGATCGAGAACCACGGGGTGATCGGCGACCTGCACAGCGTGGCGCTGGTCGGCATGGACGGGGCGATCGATTTCCTCTGCTGGCCGCGCTTCGACTCGCCGACGGTCTTCGCCTCGCTGCTCGACGACGAGCGCGGGGGCCGGTTCCAGCTCGCGCCGATCCTCGACGACGCCGGTTCGCGCCAGATCTACCTGCCGGACACCAACGTGCTGTTCACGCGCTTCCTCTCGGAGGAGGGAGTGGCCGAGGTCACGGACTTCATGCCGGTCGAACCGGGTGCGCCGGCCGAGCACAACCTGGTGCGGCGGGCGATGGCGGTGCGCGGGGAGGTGCGCTTCCGCATGGTGTGCAAGCCGCGCTTCGACTACGCGCGGGCGGAGCACACGGTCGAACAGCGAGGCGACGAGATCGTCTTCCGCTCGACCGGCCCCGACGGCACGGCGCTGCGGCTGCGCACCGGACGGCCGACGCGGATCGTCGACGGCTTCGCGGTCTCGGAGTTCGTGCTGCGGGCCGGCGAGACGGCGTCGTTCGTGCTGGAGGACGCCGGCATGCCGAGCCGCTCGGGCGCGCCGGGATTCGTCGACGAGGCGTTCGAGCGGACGGTCGCGTACTGGCGGCGCTGGGTGGCGCACGGGACCTACCGGGGCCGCTGGCGCGAAACGGTCTACCGCTCGGCATTGACGCTCAAGCTGCTGATCTCCGACGAGTTCGGCTCGCTGGTCGCGGCGCCGACCCTCGGCTTGCCCGAGCGGCTCGGGGGCGAGCGGAACTGGGACTACCGGTACACCTGGATTCGCGACGCGTCGTTCACCCTCTCCTCGCTGATGCGCATCGGCTACGTCGAGGAGGCGGGGCGGTTCATGCGCTGGCTCGAGGCGCGGTGCGACGAGCTGAACCCGGACGGGTCGCTGCAGATCATGTACGGGATCGATGGGCGGCACGGGCTGCCCGAGTCGGAGCTGCCGCACCTGGCGGGCTACGCCGGTTCCGCGCCGGTGCGCGTGGGCAACGGCGCCGCCGGCCAGCTGCAGCTCGACATCTACGGCGAGCTGCTGGACGCGATCCACCACTACGACCTGTACGGGCAGCCGATTTCGCACGACCTGTGGCGGAACATCCGGCGGCTCGTCGAATGGGTCTGCGGCCACTGGCGGCAGCCCGACGAGGGGATCTGGGAAGTGCGCGGCGGGCGGCAGGAGTTCCTGCTCTCCCGCGTGATGTGCTGGGTCGCGCTCGACCGCGCCCTGCGCCTCGCCCAGCGCCGCTCGCTGCCCGCGCCGCTGGAGCGATGGTACGCCGAGCGGGACCGGATCTACGAGGACGTGTTCGAGAACTTCTGGGACGCAAGGCGCCGGGCGCTGGTGCAGCACCGCGGCTCGGACCGGATGGACGCCGCGGTGCTGCTGCTGCCGCTGATGAACTTCGTCGCGCCGACCGACCCGCGTTGGCTGTCGACGATGCGCGCGGTGGAGGAGGAGCTGGTCGACGACGCGCTGGTCTACCGCTACCGTTGCGGCGAGGCGGCGCCGGACGGGCTGTCGGGGGCCGAGGGGACGTTCTGCATGTGCTCGTTCTGGTATGCCGACTGCCTGGCCAAGGCCGGGCAGGTCGATCGCTCGCGGTTCCTGTTCGAGAAGATGCTCGGCTACGCCAACCACCTCGGCCTGTACCCCGAGGAACTGGGCGCGCGCGGGCAGCACCTGGGGAACTTCCCGCAGGCCTTCACGCACCTGGCACTGATCCGCGCCGCCCGCATGCTCGACCGCGCCCTGTCGGCCGCCGGACGCGCGTAGCACGCGGCCGGGCGGCCGGCCCGGCGACGGCTCCTTTGCGCTTGACCCGCACCGCACCGCGACACGGCGGCACCGGCGCACGCCCGCCGAGCCACGCGAGCCGCCGCTCGAGTCGCCGTGCCGGCGGAGTCGTGCGCTCGAAGGCGGAGCTGGGCGCCCGCAGGTCGCAGAGGTCGGGGGAAGGTAGTCGATCAGTTCCAGGACACGGAATCGACCGCGGACCACGGGACGACGTGCACACCCTCGCGCCGGAACGTCTCGCCTCCACCATGAACGAGCCGAAGCATCACCTCGGTCGCGGGGTCCGCCGTCGTCACCAGCGCGCCGACTCGCCGGAGCGGCGCGAGGTGTTCGCCGGACACCGTCGCCCCCGCCTTGACTTCCGTGAGCCCGACCCGGGCACCGAGGTCGAGCACGAGGTCCACCTCCAGCCCCTTGTGATCCCGGAAGTGGTGCATCGCCGGCGGCAGACCGCGATGCACCCGCGCCTTCAGCGCCTCGGAGGCGACCCAGCTTTCGAAGATCGCTCCCCGCAGCGGATGATGGGCGAGGTCATTCGTCGAGCGGATCCCGAGCAGGTGGCAGGCGAGCCCCGAGTCGAGGAAGTGGAGCTTCGGCGCCCGCGTCAGCTGCTTCTTCAGGTTGCGATGCCAGGCCGGAACCACGACGACGAGGAAGGTGGTCTCGAGCACCGAGAGCCATGCGCGAGCCGTGTTGTGGGAAACGCCCGCGTCGGACCCGAGCGCCGACAGGTTCACGACCTGGCCGGTTCGTCCGGCACACAGGCGCACGAATCGGGAGAACGCGGACAGGTCGGCCACCGCCAGCACATCCCGCACGTCCCGGTGCAGGTAGGTCGTCTCGTAGTCCGACAGCCACCGATCCGAGGGCACGCCACGGTCGTGGATCCGCGGATACGCGCCAGCCCACAGCGTTTCGAGCAGCGTCGCCGGCGGATGCGGGAAGCGGCGCAACTCGTCGAGACTCGGCGGCAGCAGCTGCAGCACTCCGGTCCGGCCCGCGAGGCTCTGCGAAACGCCGCGAGCGAGGCCCAGGTGCTGCGATCCGGTCAGAATGAACCGGCCGTGCTCGGGCCGCTCGTCCACCTCCGCCTGGAGATAGCCGAGCAGATCCGGAACGTGCTGGACTTCGTCGATGATCGCACCGGCGGAGTGCTCCGCGAGGAAGCCTCGAGGGTCGCGGGTCGCGAACTCCCGGACGTCTGCCTGCTCCATGTTCACGTAGCTCAGTTGCGGAAACACCGCCCGGCAGAGCGTAGTCTTGCCCGACTGGCGCGGTCCGACCACCGTGACGACCGGGTAGTAGCCTGCGACTTTTATCATTTCATCTGAGAGGTTACGTTCAATCACACCGCGAAGATAGCGTCACCGGCAGGGATTGTCAATTCGCCTTACAAACTCTGCCACGACAGGGATTCCACATTCCCGCGGCCCGGAATTGCGCTTGACCTGCGGGGCGCCCGGGGCACAGCATCGGCGCCCGATGACGGAGCTGAGCTGGTGCGAGGTCGACGTCGAGGCGCTGGCGCACAACGTGCGGGTGCTGCGGTCGCTGCTGCCCGCGGGCTCGAAGCTCGCGCCGACGGTCAAGTCGGACGCCTACGGCCACGGGCTGGTGCTGGCGGCCCAGGCGTTCCTCGAGGGGGGCGCGGACTGGCTGTGCGTCAACGCGCTGTTCGAGGCGGAGGCGCTGCGCCAGGCGGAGCTGGGCTGCCCGATCTACGTGATGGGGTTCGTGCCGCCGGAGGACGTGGAGCGCGCCCTGGAGCTGGACTGCCGGCTGGTGGCCTATCGGGGCGACGTGGTGGAGCGGGCCGAGGCGATCTGCGCGCGGCGCGGCTGGACCGCTCGGCTGCACCTGAAGCTCGAGACCGGCAACGAGCGGCAGGGGTTGCGGGACCGCGACGCGCTGGAGCTGGCGCGGCGGATCCACGACTCGCCCCACCTGCAGCTCGAGGGGGTCGCGTCGCACTACGCGAACATCGAGGACACGACGGACCACACCTTCGCGCGGGAGCAGCTACGGCGGTTCGACGCGTTCCTGGAGACGCTGGCGCGGTCGGGGATCGAGGTACCGCTGCCGCACTTCTCGAACTCGGCGGCGGTGATCCTGTGGTCCGACGAGCACCAGCGGCTGGCGCGGGTGGGGATCGCGGCCTACGGGATGTGGCCCTCGAGCGAGACGCTGGTGGCGGCGGTGCTGGCGGGGCGCAAGCGGATCGAGCTGCGCCCGGCGCTGACCTGGAAGACGCGCATCGCGCAGCTCAAGGACGTGCCCAAGGGCGCGTTCGTCGGCTACGGCTGCTCGTACCAGACGACGTCGCCCAGCCGCCTGGCGGTGCTGCCGGTCGGCTACTACGACGGGTACGACCGCGGGCTGTCGAACCTGGCCTATGCGCTGGTGCGCGGGCAGCGGGCGCCGATCCGCGGCCGCGTCTGCATGAACATGGCGATGATCGACGTCACCGACGTGCCGGGGCTGGACGTCCGGGACGAGGTGGTCCTGCTCGGGCGGAGCGGCGAGGCGGCGATCACCGCGGAGCAGCTCGCCTCGTGGGTCGGGAGCATCAACTACGAGGTGACGACGCGGATCGGGGCGCACGTCCCGCGCCGTCCGGTGCGGCTCGCGGCGCCGGTGCACGACCCGCGCGCGCCCACCCTGCCGCGCTGAACCTCAGGCCGGCCCTCGCTCCGGCGGGTTCCGACGGCGTCGTCCTGCGGACCAAAGCACGAGCCGGCGCGACGACTCCGACGGACGCTGCGTCGATGCAGGGCGCCGCCGCGGCCGACGACGATCGGGCCGCGGCTCTTCGACCCGATGCGCCTCCCGAAGGGCGGGAGTCGCCAGGCACAGGACCCCTTCGGGAGGGGACCGCGCGTCGGTGCGCTCCGAGGCCGGTCAGGGTCGGGCGACGGACACTCCGCGACGCGCCGTCTCGTCGGCGTAGGAGATCCCGAGCGTCACCGGGGGGTCGGTGGTCGAGACGACCTGCGGCCCGACGCCGACCCGGACCGAGGCGCCGTCGAGGTCGGGGTGCCACAACGCGGTCAACTCGGCCGGCAGCACCAGCGGCGAGTGCGACAACGGGCGACAGTCGATCTCGAAATCGCTGTCGTCGGGGAGCATCCGGCGCATCTCGAGCCATACGTCGGTCGCGTCGGCCGGCTCCCAGGCGAAGGTCCACGGGGTACAGGCGAGCAGCGT
>JAFGHH010000564.1 GCA_016930215.1 Deltaproteobacteria bacterium | reverse complement strand
TCGTCGTCACGTTCGCGTGGTCCCGGGGCGCGGCGGTCGGTGCGGATGCCGAGCCGAGCGAGCAGCTTGTAGACGGACATCCGGTCGATGCCGGCGGCGCGGGCGACGTCGGAGATATTGCCGCCGTGGCGGGCGAGGAGGGCGGTGATGTAGCGGCGGTCGAAGTCGTCCACGACGCGTCGTTTCGCCTCCTTGAACGGCAGATCGAGGTCCGGCTCGGGTGCCGGCGTGCCGGGCGAGGGAGCGGGGTCCTCGAACGACGGTGCGCCGCGGGGGAAGGTGATCGCGCGTTCGACGGCGTTGCGCAGTTCGCGGACGTTTCCGGGCCAGGAGTGTCCGCGGGCCCAGTCGAGGAATCCGGCGGGGAGGGGAGCCGGTCCGGTCGGGGACAGTTCGGCGAGGAAGTGGTGGACGAGCGGCTCGACGTCCTCGGGGCGTTCGCGCAGTGGGGGGACGCGGAGCCGAGCGACGGCGAGGCGGAAGTAGAGGTCGGCGCGGAAGGTCCCGCGGTTGACCTCGGCGGCGAGGTCGCGGTGGGTGGCGGCGACGAGGCGCACGTCGCAATCGATGTTGCGGACGCTGCCCAGGCGGTGGATCCGGCGGGTTTCGACGGCGCGCAGGAGTTTGGGTTGGACGTCGAGCGGGAGGTCGCCGAGTTCGTCGAGGAGGAGGGTACCGTGGTGTGCGGCCTCGAAGACGCCGACGCGGGGGCGGACGGCGCCGGTGAAGGCGCCGGGTTCGTGTCCGAAGAGGTGATCTTCGAAGAGTTCGCCGTGGGCGGCGCCGCAATCGAGGACGACGAACGGGCCGTTGGAGCGTGCGGAGCGTTGGTGCAGGGCTTCGGCGACGAGTTCCTTGCCGGAGCCGGTCTCGCCGGTGACCAGCACGGTGGCGTCGCCGCGCGCGAGGTCTTCGACGGAGCGGAACAGTCGGCGCATGACGGCGCTGCGGCCGACCATGCCGCAGAACCTCGGTTCCTTCCACAGGGGGAGTCCGACGGAGTCCGGCAGGGGGACGAAGCGCACGGCGCTGTCGCCGAGTGCGATCGTGGTTCCTGGGGGGATCAGGGCGTCGGCGATGCGGAGGCCCCAGACGAAGGTGCCGTTGGACGAGCCGAGGTCGCGGAGGCGGTAGCCGTCGGCGGTCAAGCGGATTTCGGCGTGCAGGGCGGAGACCTTGCGATCGGTGAGCAGGAGGTCGGCTCCGATGCGGCCGAGGAGGATCGCGGGCGACTCGGCGACGAGGACCTGTCCGGCGTCCGGGCCGGCGACGACTTCGAGGCGGCACTTGCGGACGTGGAGGGCTTCGGCGGCGCCGGGCGGCGCGGTGACCCAGGTTCCGCTTCCGGTTTCCGTCGGCTCGGTCATCGTGCGGGGCATTCCACCATTCCCGGCGGGCTCGACGCAAGCGGTGTGCGAGGCCTGGGGTTGGCGGCTTGTGGGGTTGGCCGCTGCATCGTCTCCACGATTCGTTGCTTCGATGCGACAACCGCTGCCGACCGCGGTCGGCATCTTGGTATGCGAGCGGGTCGAGGGGTGTCGTGGCGGTCGTGCGGGCGCACCTCGACGCACATGCGACCGGCGAGGGGACGTTGGA
This sequence comes from Deltaproteobacteria bacterium, assembly GCA_016930215.1. Lineage (GTDB taxonomy): Bacteria > Myxococcota_A > Polyangia > DRWM01 > JAAZOP01 > JAAZOP01. The sequence goes on along the minus strand of JAFGHH010000564.1, from coordinate 1,107 downwards.
AGAGGCGTATGGATCCGGGCCTCGCGCACCGTCACGGACAGCGTCCCACATCGGCGCCTGCGAACGCACCGTGAGCGGGGCACGGGAGTTGCTGAGGGAGGGTCTCGAGGCCGTGCGGAGGTCGCGCGGGTGGGGCGAGGGCGGGGGCGATTGAGGAGGAGTGAGGCGATGTTGGAGGCGACGTACGGGAGGCCCGAGTCCCTGGGTTCGAGGCGTGGGGTGGGGGCGGAGTGGTCGTGGGGAGCGGGGTTGATTGGGGTGTTGATGTCCGCGGGATGCGCGCAGCCGTACGAGTTGCCGCAGGAATCGGCGTTGGACCCGGACGACCAGGAGGAGACGGTGTCGCGGGGCGACCTGGCGGAGCAATGGACGCCGAACGGCGAGTGGCTGGTGTCGCCGTTGTTGGCGGCGCCGGCGGGTGCGACGCGGGTCGGGGTGCTGATCGAGGTTGGGGCGTCGGACGGGATGCCGCGGGTGGAGGCGCGGTTGATTTCGGGAGCGAACCCATCGACCACATGGTCTCCGTTGGCGACGACGTGGAGCGAGGCGGGGAACCACGTGGCGGTGATCGACTTCCCGGTGCAGGGCGACTCGGCGCAGTTGCGGCTGGCGATCGAGGCGGTCGACCGGGTGCGGCACCTGAGCTGGTCGGCGGTGCTTCCGGCGGGCGAGGACGAGTTCGCTTCGGACGAGGGGTACGGGACGCGGCGGGAGGCGTTGCGGGCGGAGCTGGGGGGGATGGGGATCGTGACGCGGGAGGCGTGGGGTGCGAGTGCGACGCGGTGCAGCTCGACGGACAGCAAGTCGAAGATGGCGATCCACTACACGGTGACGCCGTCGGACAATCCGGCGGCGCGGGTGCGTTCGATCCAGCACTACCACATGGACACGAAGGGGTGGTGCGACATCGGCTACCATTTCCTGGTGGGGACCGACGGTTCGATCTACGAGGGGCGTCCGTTGCAGATGGTGGGGGCGCACGTCGGGGGTCACAACACGGGGAACATCGGGGTCTCGTTCATCGGTTGTTTCCATCCGAGCGGCTGTTCGGGGATGGGGCCGACGACGCCGCCGGGAGCGATGATCGAGGCGGGGGGCCGGCTGCTC
>JAFGHH010000093.1 GCA_016930215.1 Deltaproteobacteria bacterium | reverse complement strand
GGCGGCGGCAGAGGCGGCGGCGGCGCCCACCGATTGCGTCGGCGGGACGGTGGGAGCCCACGGCTGGCACGGCGCACCGATCCCGACTCCGCCGACGCAGTGGGACCAACTCCCCGGTTGCGAACGCGCGAATGTCGTGACCGGGGTGTTCGCCTACGACCCGCAGCACGACGCGTGGGGCTCGCGCCGCGAGGTCCCCTCGACCCGCCAGGAGACCCTCCACTCGGACGACATCGCGCCGCGGGCGCCGTCCGCCCCGTAGCACGCCGGACCGTTCGGGCTCCGCCGTTCCTTCCCGAACACCGTCCTGCCGTTCGCCCCAACCCGGAGCCTCGCCCGGGAAGTCGACCGGCGTCGCGCCGAGCCTTCCGTGCGGCGAAGGCCGGTGGTTCCCCCCTACTCGCGGCGCAAGGCCAAGAAGCCGAGAGCCACCAGGGCGCACAAGGCGAGGAGTTCGGGTCTCACGACGAGCGCGACCGTGCAGGTGCAGCCGCCACCGCCCGCCTCCACACCGTCATCCAAGTCGCCGTCCACTGCCTCTCGCGCCTCTCGATCGTCGGCCCCCGCATCGTCGGCCTCGGCATCCTCGGCCTCGGCATCCTCGTCTTCGGCGTCGCTCCCTCCTTCGTCCGTCGCATCGCTGTCGCCGTCCGGCGCCGGCGGGCACATGGAAATGTCCGGATCCACGTCCTGCAGCTCCCAGCCCGACGTGCATCCCGCGGCCGCCGGGGCGACGAACAGATACCCCGTGGACGCCGACGGATCCCCCGACAGCGGGGCGAACTCGTAGCCCAGGGACTCGTGCAGCGATCCCGCGTTCGGACAGCGGTCGACGACGACGGTGCACGGCGAACAACACTCGGTCTCCACGAGAGTCTGCCGACAACGGGAAGGCAGTCCGGCGGGGTCGATCGTTCCCACGAGCGTGCGCGTCGGTGTCGTGTCGGACGACGCCAGCCGGTAGAGGGACCCGGCGACCGTCGTCAGCAGAGTCAGCCGCACGTCGTCGTCGTCCACGCGAGCGTCGAGCCAGGCGACCGGACGGCACTCGCGGAGACAGGCCGTGCCGCTGTCGCGCACGTAGATCCCCCACGACCGCTCGTACCTGTAGCCCGTGATGGCGTAGACGTGGCGACCGACCGGAACGCAGCGATCGCGGAAGTCCCCGCACGGGATCCAGGGACAGTAGCCGTTGGGCGACGGATCGCGACACGTCCGGTCGAATGTCCCCGCGGGCACGCCCAACTCGGTCGACTCGCCGTCGCTGTCCCGCAACACGGTGTCGCGGCCCGCCACCGTCATCACGACGTCCTGGCCCTCCTGCTCCGGCACCCCGAGGTACGCTCCTGCGCACCAGTCTGCCGCGGCCGGTCCGGCCGCCAGCGCGGTTCCTGCCAGGACGAATAGCAGGCGGCCGGACTTGCATCCGCCCGCCGTCCGTCTCGCCACCGGAACCGTCCGTCGCATCCGCCGACCGGGTCACGCCTCCGATCGCAGGATAGGTCGAGTGGTGGACACGGGCAAGCGATGCGCAACCGCCGGCCGCATTCCGCCCGCCGCGCGGTCCGGAGCGACCGGCGGAAGCCCTTGCGGCGGCCGGCGTCCCGCGCTACGAGGAAGGCATGCACCGCCTCACTTGCCTCGCCTTCGGCCTCGCCGCCCTCTCGTGCGCCCGCCCGCCGGCCGCCGCCGGTCCGCCGACGACCGGCTCGTCGCCGGTGGAGCCCGCCGCCCCGGCCGGGGATCCGTGCGCGGTCCCGCCGGGCGCGGAGCCGCCGCCCGGATGCGCCCCGGTCGACCCCGTGATCGGCGCCGGCCTGCCGACCTCGGACCGGCCGGAGCTCGACACGGACGGCGACGGCATCGAGGACGGCCGCGATCAGTGCCGGGCCGCCGCCGAGGACTTCGACGGCTACCTGGACGACGACGGCTGCCCGGAACCGTACGGCCCGCGGGAGACCGAGCACCCGCTGCCGGTGATCAACGCCGAGCAGCATCCGCCGCGGCGGAACTGACGACGCCGCAGGTCAGGGAACGAAGAGGGACAGGGGGGACGCGGACGCCTCGGCGAACGACTGCGCGGCGGCGGAGCGGGCGCGGGCCGACACCGTCAGCGTCACCCGAACGGCACCGGACGGGAGGGGCTCGGCGAAGCGCACACGGACGAACCCGCGCGCGACGCCGTTCGACGTCATCGCCTGCACCGCCTCGACCACCGAGACGACCCGCTCCGTGCCGTCGGCGGCGACGACCGACGCCGCGAACGACAGCGCCGGAGCCTGCTCGCGCTCGCGCCACGTCGCCTCGTAGCCCACCAGCAGCTCCGCCGCGCCGGCCGCAGGGGCGACCGGCGCGCGCCGCGCGGCCACCACCAGCTTGCGCTCCCCGCGCAGCACCGGGTCGAGCAGCCGGGTCTTCATGTCTCGCCGCATCGTGGCCCAGGCGCCCGACAAGAGCACCTCGGACTCCGTCTCCGTCTCGAACGCCGCCTCGAGCGCCGCGACGGCATTGCGCCGCAGCGCGCCCTCGGCCGCGAGGTACGTGGCGACCGCCTCGACCGCCGCGGCGCGGATCCACGGATCGTCGTCCGACAGCAGCGCCGTCAGGCGGCCTTGCCAGCCGTGCTCCTCCTCCTCCGGCCCGCCGCGCCACAGGCCAAAGTCGGCCAGGACGCGCAGCGCGGCGTCGCGCCGGTGCCGCGGCTGGTCGGGATCCTCGGCGGCCGACACGAACGCCTCCAGGCGGCCGCCGCGGTCGAGATCGATGAACCGCCCGGCGTCGTACCCCCGGAACACGGACCGCACGTCCCGCCCCAGCGCCTCGAGGTACGACTCGAAGTCGCCGCTCTCCGCAATCGCATCCCGCATCCGCTCCGAGAGGCCGTCGGCGGCGAAGCCCCCGCCGTCGATCGGCTGGACCGGCGGGAACACGCGCGCCGGGGGCAGCAGCGCCAGCAGCAGTGCGTTGCGGGCGGCCACCTGGGTCTGCGCCAGCGCCTGCGCGCACGCCTCGGCCCGCACCCGCGCCGCCTCCAGCTCCCGCTCGAAGGTCGCGACGTCGAGCGGCTGCGGGTTCGGCTCGAGCGACCCGACGAGGACGTCCTGCGGGTCGTTGCCCTGCGGCACCGGCCGGTAGCAGCCCGGGTTGCTCCACTGCTCGAAACGCCACACCCGCCCCTCGGCG
>JAFGHH010000563.1 GCA_016930215.1 Deltaproteobacteria bacterium | reverse complement strand
GCGCGGACGCCTGCCAGACCTGCGCGCGGGCCGGCTGCTTCCCCCAGCTCACGCTGTGCACGGCGGACGGCTGACCGGGCGCCCGCCCGCAACCCGTCAACCGGAAAGGACGGCAGGATGCCAGGCAACGGCTGGTGCACCACGAACGGGAACCCAAAGGACAGGAACGCGCGGCGGCCCGGCAACTGCGGCCGCACGGTCGCGCTGTGGCTCGGCGCGTGGACGGCGGCGCTCGCGCAGCCCGCCGCCGCCGACGACGACGATCGGGGCCTGCGCCGGACCTCGCCGCACCCGACGGCGGTGCCGGCTCCGTGGTCGTACCGTGCGGTGGACCCGGCGGCGCCCGCGACGCCGGCGCGGGTCGTCGAACGGCCCGCGAAGGCCGGCGACGAGCTGGAGCTGCTGCACGCGGGCGGCTACCAGGGCCTGGTGCTCCCCGGCCGGACCGTCGTCCTGCGCTGGGACGGCGGCACGGGCGAGCTGTCGGTCCACCGGAGCCCGCTGGACGACCTGGGCGAGCTCGCCGCACGGGCCGTGGCCCGCGCCCCGCGCCCGCTCCGCTCGGTCCTCGCCGTGCGCCTCGCCGCGCTGCCGGCCGACGACCGGGACGCGCTCGCACGGCGGATCCTCGCGCCCGCCGACGCCCGGACCACCGACGAGATCGCCTTTGTCGCCGCCTCGCTCTCCCCGTCGGACGTCGCCGCCCGCGGCTTCGACCCCGCGCTGCTCGAGGAGAACGCGCGGGCCGTCTACGCGCTGGACGAGGCGCTGGACTACGTCGCCCTGGTCGACGTCGGCGTCCCGGGCGTCGACGACGACTACTACACCACCGCCCGATATCGCCTGGCGGACGGCGAGGACGTCGAGCTGCCGCGCGAACTGTACTACTGGTACGTCGTCCATCCCCGCGTCTCGCTCGAGTCCGTCGCCTACGTCGACCCCGTGACGGGGCGGGCCGAGGCGCCCGCCGACGGCGGCCTGTTCTGGCGCGCCTACTTCGCCTGGCAGGACGTCGCGCCCGAGCGGAGCGCGTGGCTGCACTTCGTCACCGAGCATCCGCACCGGCTCGACTCGGCCGCGCTCGGCGGCTGGGGGCCGTCCGCCCAGGGCTTCCTCGCCGGCTTCCGCATCGACCCGCTGGTCCTCGCCGCCGACGCCGCGGGCGCCCCGGTGCTGGTCCACTTCTCGCACCCCGGCGGCCAGTTCGACGGCACGGTGCTCGCCACCACGATGCCCGTCGAGCGGGCCTGGGACGCCGGGCGCACCGAGCTGCTCGAGAACCTCGTCGGGGCCGGCGCCGCCAGCGCCCGCCTCCCCGCCGGCCGCGTCCGCGTCCTGGTCCTCCAGGACCGCGACCCCTGGGGCAGCCGGGCCGTGGAGCACGTCCTGGACGACCTCGGCCTGGACTACGACGTCGTCGGCTCCGCGGCGCTGGCCGCCACGGACCTCACCGCCTACCACAAGCTGATCGTGCCGTCGGCCCAGCCCCGCGCCCTGTACGAGGCGCTGGCGGCGGCGCGCGGGCAGCTCGACGCCTGGCTCGGACCGGAAGGCGGCGAGGCGGACCTCGGCTACGAGCGGGTGCTGGAGCTGCACGGCGCGACCGACCTCGCCCGCCCCGAGGACGACTGGTGCGGCCTCGAGCTGCCGGGCGGCTTCACCTGCGCGAATCCCGCCGCGACCACCGACGACGTCCGCCTCGGCGGCTACCCCCGCTTTCTCGACGTCGTCCCCGGCGCGGCAACCCTCTGGCACCGCGAGAGCATGTCGGGCGGCGGCAACGACCCGCTCGCGCCCGACGCCAACGCCCTGGCCCGCGTCGCCTACTTCGGCCTGCAGAACATGATCGACCGCTGCGCGGAAATCCCCTCCTACTACGCCGGCCCCGACGGCGACTGCCCCTGGTGCTCCGTCCAGGGCCTCCGCTCGGACCACGCCCTGCGCACCCTCTACCTCCACTACGGCAACTGCGGCGAGATGCAGCAGATGCTCGTCGCCTCCGGACGCACCGCGCTCCTCCCCGTCGCCCCGGTCGATGGCCTGGTCCAGGACCACGTCTGGACCGAGCTCAACCTCGGCGACCGGTGGATGCACTACGAGATCGGCCGCTCCGACGGCTACTTCTCCGTCGACACCCGCCGCGACCAGGACTGGGGCGCCGTGATGCGCTTCCGCGGCGACGGCTTCGCCGAGAACGCCACCGCCACCTACGCCGCCTCGACCTTCACGCTCGACGTCGCCGTCCGCGACCGCAACGGCACCCCCGTGGACGGCGCGCGCATCGCCGCCGCCGGCCGGAACAGCAGCGGCTCGCTCAGCTTCGGCCTCCAGGCCTGGACCGACGAGACCGGCACCGCCCGGCTCGAGTTCGGCACCGGTCGCGGCGTCTACCTCCAGATCACCAGCCCGCTCGGCGCGCTCCCCGACGCCGACCACGTCTCCGTCGCCGCCTGCGCCTCCGCCGAAGGCCCACGGCCCGGCGCCTGCGCCGATGCCGACGTCGCGGACGCCGTCCACCCGCTCGCCATCGCCTACGAGCACGTCGCGCTGCCGGACCCCGCCGTCACCGAGACCGGCGCGCCCGGCGGCGACGACGTGCTGCGGCTCCGCCTCGGCGCCGGCCGGACCGTCCTCACGGGCACCGACCTGCTGACCGACCGGACCTTCTTCGACCCGCGCGGCCCCGGCGCCGTCGATGTCGTCGTGGTCGATGCCGACAACCTCGACGCCGCCGTCGCCGGCGAATCCCACGACGCGCTCCGCGCGTGGCGCGCCGTCGGCGAGCTGGAGGCCGAGCTCCCCGTGGAGCCCGGCCGCGGCGACCTGTTCGTCGTCCTGTCCAACGTCCGCCGCGCGGGATTCGCGCTCGAGGTGGACGCACGGGTGTCGCACCTCGCACCCGGGCCGGAGCCGGCCGATGCGGGCACCGACGCACCGGAAGACGCCGCGCCGGAAGACTCCGCGCCGGACGCCGGCCGGACCGGGACGGACGAGCCCGCCGCGCTCGCCGGGTCCGGCGGTTGCGCGTGCCGCACGGCCGCGGGCCGCTCGCCTGCCGCCGGGGCGCTCCTGCTCCTGCCGGCCGTGCTGCTCGCCCGGAAGCGCGCCCGCCGCCGGTAGGCTTCGACGGCAGACGCCCGCGATGCTAACATCGGGCCCGCATGGACCCACGTTCGCCGCCGGCGGACGAGACCCGGACGCAGATCGGAGAGTCGGAGGAGAGCTCCGGCTCGCCGGGCACCGTCTACCTCACCGTCCTGCACCACAGCGCCGTCCGCATGGTGCCGCTCCCGCCGGGGGAGTGCCTGGTGCTGGGGCGCGAGGCGGGCGTCGGCCTGTGCCTGCCGGACGAGGGGCTGTCGCGGCGGCATGCCGAGTTCCGCCGCACGGGCGACCGCGTCGTCGTCACCGACCTCGGCAGCAAGAACGGCACCCGGGTCAACGGCCGCCGGCTCGCCGCCGCCCGGGAGCTGCGTCACGGGGACCAGGTTCGCGCCGGCGAGTGTTCGATCGCCGTCGTCAAGGTCGCCCCGCTCGGCCCGGCCCGGCCCCCGACGCTCCCCGCGCGAAGCGAGGCCGCCGAGGAGCCGGGGGAGGTCGTCGTCGAGGACCCGTGCATGAAGCAGGTGTTCGAGGTCTGCGGCCGCATCGCCCAGGCCTTCACCTCGGTCCTCGTCCTCGGTGAGACCGGCGCCGGCAAGGAGGTGATCGCCCGGCACATCCACCGCGCCTCGCCGTTCCGCGACGGCCCGTTCGTCGCGATCAACTGCTCCGCGATCCCGGAGAGCGTGGCCGAGGCCGAGCTGTTCGGCCACGAAAAGGGCGCGTTCACCGGCGCCACCGAGCGGCGCGTCGGATACCTCGAGTCGGCCCACGGCGGCACCGTGTTCCTCGACGAGGTCACCGACCTGGCGCTGCCGATCCAGGCCAAGCTGCTCCGCGTGCTCGACAACCGCCGGATCAGCCGCGTCGGCACCACGCACGAGGCCGAGCTGGACGTCCGCTTCGTCTGCGCCACCAACCAGGACGTCGAGGCGCTGCTGGCCTCCGGACGCCTGCGCCGCGACCTGTACTACCGCCTGGGACAGTTCCTGGTCTACGTCCCCCCGCTGCGCGCCCGCCCGGCCGACGTCCCCGCGCTCGCCGCCGTCTTCGCCCGCCGCATCGCCGGACGCCTCGGCCGCCCCGCGCCCCGCTTCGAGCCCGAGACGCTCGACCTCCTCGCCGCCCAGCCGTGGCCGGGCAACATCCGCCAGCTCCGCAACGTCGTCGAACGGGCCGTGGTCCTGGCGCAGGGCCAGCGGATCGCCCCCGGACTGCTCGACGCCGTGTTCCAGGACGAACACCCCGGCGCCACGCCCGGCGCCGGCTCGACCCCGACCCCCGCCCGCATCCCCACCGCCGCCGAGCTCGCCGCCCGCTCCTCGCTCGACCACCGGATGCGCTCGATCGAGGAGAAGATGCTCCTCGACGCGCTCGACGCCTGCGACGGGAACCAGACCAAGGCCGCTCGCCTGCTCGGCATCACCCGCCGCGCCGTGATCTACCGGATGGCCAAGTACGGCATCCGCCCGGCCGGGCGGGACCGCGCACGATGAACGAACCCGCGCCGCCGCCCGGCGACCCCGACGACGGCGGCTCCCGCCCCGCCGGCGAGCCTCCCTCGTCCTCCTCCTCGGCGTTCGCCGAGACCGTGCCCGAAACCTCTCCCGCCCCGACCCCGTTCCCGAACCTCCCCACCCGCCGCCTCGTCCCCGGCGAGGTCCTCGCCGGCCGCTACGTCATCCTCGAGGAACTCGGCCGGGGCGGGATGGGCGTCGTCCACAAGGCCCGCGACGTGGAGCTCGACCGCCTCGTCGCCCTGAAGACGATCCGACCCGAGTCGGCCGCGGACCCCCGGATGATCGACCGCCTGCGGCACGAGGTGGCCCTGGCCAGCGAGGTCACGCACCCCAACGTCTGCCGGATCCACGACCTCGCCGAGGTCGACGGGCTGCGGTTCGTCTCGATGCAGTACGTCGAGGGCCGGACGCTGCGCGACCAGCTGCGCCGCGCCGGTCGGCTGTCCGTCGCCGCCGCGCTCGACGTCGTCCGGCAGATCGCCGCGGCGCTCGAGGCGGCGCACGCGCGCGGAATCGTGCACCGCGACCTCAAGCCGGGCAACGTGCTGCTCGACCGCGAGGGCCGCGCCTACGTCACCGACTTCGGCATCGCCACGCTCGCCCGCGGCCTCTCGTCCGGCCGCGCGCGGGTCGCCGTCGGCACCCCGGCCTACATGTCCCCCGAGCAGCGCCTGGGCCTCGCCGTCGATGCGCGCACCGACCTCTACGCCCTGGGCTGCATCCTCTACGAGCTGCTCACCGGGAGCCGGCCCTTCCCGGCCGGGAACCGGGACGCCCCGCGGGAGCCCGGCGGGACGCCGCCCCCCCCGCCGCCCTCGCGCCGCGCCCCCGCCGTGCTCCCGTGGCTCGACGCCGTCGTCCTGCGCTGCCTGGAGGAGGACCCGCAGCGGCGGTACGCCGGCGCGCGCGAGCTGCTGCGCGACCTGGAGTCCGCCGGCGGCAACCCGCCCCCCGATCCCCAGGCCTCGCGCTCGATCGCCGTCCTCCCGTTCGCCGTCCCCGCCGGCCGGGCCGAGCACGCGTGCCTCGGGTCCGGGTTCATGGACGAGCTGATCGCGGACCTCTCCGCGATCCGCTCGCTGAAGGTCATCTCGCGCGGCTCCGCCCTGGCCCTCGCCGGGACGCTCGCCGACGAGGCCGCCGCGGCCCGCACGCTCGGCGTCCGCTACGTCCTCGCCGGCAGCGTCCGCGTCACCGGCTCGCGCCTGCGCGTCAACGCGCGCCTGATCGATGGCCCGGAAGGCGCCGTCGTCTGGGCCGACAAGCACCAGGGCACGCTGGACGACCTGTTCGACATCCAGGAGCGGCTGTCGCGCCGCGCCGCGGCGGCGCTGCGCGTGCGACTCAGCGTCGAGGAGGACGCGTCGCTCCGCGACCGCCCGATCGGGGACGTGCGGGCCTACGAGTGCTGGCTCCGCGCCCGGCAGGACGTCTATCGCTTCACCGAACGGTCGCTCGAGGCCGCCGTCGGACACCTCCAGGAGGGCCTCGCGATCGTCGGCGACAACGCCCTGCTGCGCGCCGAGCTGGGCCACGCCTACTGGCAGTTCGTCAACATGGCGTTCCGCCCCGGCGAGGAGTACCTGCAGCGCGCGGAGGAGTGCGCCCGCCGCGCCCTCGACCTCGCTCCCCACTCGTCCCACGGCCGCCGGCTGCTCGGCCTGATCGCCTTCACGCGCGGCCACACCCAGGAGCTCGTCGACCAGCTCAAGCAGGCGCTGAAGTACGACCCCGGCGACCGCGACGCCCTGCTCTGGCTCTGCATCGGCTACGCCGACGCCGGATGGCCCGCGGCGGGCTTGCCGTTCGCCGAACGGCTGGTCGATATCGACCCGCTGACCCCCGCCAACCACGCGGCGCGAGGCTGGCTGCACCTGGCGGAAGGCCGGCCGGAGCAGGCGTGGGAGGCCTTCGAACGCTGGCGCAGTCGCGAGCCGCACAACCCCGTCCCGTGCCTGGCCTGCGCCCGCTGCCTCGCCTACCTCGGGCGCGTCGCCGAGGCGCAGCGCGGCTTCGCGGCGGTGGCCGACGAACAGTCGGCGTCGTTCCCGGGCCGGATGGCCCGCTTCCTGGAGCGCGCCTGGCGTGGCGACCGGGAGGGCGTGCGGTCCGCCGCCGTCCCCGAGCTGCTCGATGCCGCGCGCGGCGACCCGCACTTCTCCTGGAACCTCGGCGAGGGATTCGCGGTGGCCGACGAGGCCGACCGCGCGCTCGACTGGCTCGGCAACGCCGTGGACCGCGGCTTCTTCAGCCCGCGCTTCTTCGAACGCTGGAATCCAGCCCTCGAGCGCCTCCGCCACGACCCGCGCCTCGCCGCGCTCGCCGAACGCGTTCGCCTCGAACACGAGCGGTTCGTCGTGTAGCGCCGGGGATACCCCCGCCTGCCGCACGTGGCGACGCGCCCCGACCCGCCTACTCGAGCGGCTCGCCGGGGCTGTGCAGGTAGTAGAAACCGTCCGGGACGTAGCGGCGGTCGTAATACCAGTCCCGATGGCCGTCCCGCGTGTGGTAGCCCACCGCATGCACCCACCGCCCGCCCGCCTGGATCGCGATGCCGGTCAGCGCCGTCGGCGCCAGCTCCAGCCCGTACGTCCGCGCCCACAGCGGCGTCCCGTCCAGCGCCCACCGTTCGAGGTGCATCTCGAAGAAACGGCCGCCGCCGAGGTACACCCCGGTGTCGTCCACGGCGATGCACCCCGGCAGGTCCATCACCGAGAAGCCGATCCACTCCGGCAGCCCGTCGCTGCCCCGCAGCCGCACCGCCGAGCTGTCGCCGACCGCGGTCCGCCCCAGCACGTACAGCCGGCCGCCGTGCACCGCGAGGTCCACCGCCTCCTCCACCCACGTCACGTACAGCACGCCGGCGTCGGCGAAGGCCGCGTCGAGCGCCCCGGTGGTCGCCGAACGCTTCTCCACCCGGTAGTCGTCCCCGATCCGGCCCAGCACGAACAGCGACGTCCCGTCGCTGTGGGCCGTGATCGGCGTCTCCACGTCGCTCCCGACCGCACGGTCCAGGAGCAGCATCCCGGCCGTGCCGAACGTCGACACCAGGCTCCCCGTGGCCGCCTCGCGCGCCTCGAGCCGCCACTGCGAGTCGCCGGCGGGGTCGGTCCGCGTCCCCACGACGTAGAGCCGCGATTCGTCCGCGGCCAGGTCCACCGAACGCAACTCGTCCTCCGCGTCGATGACCTCGATCTGCCCGTCGGTGCCGAACCCCGAGTCGAACCAGTCCGTCGCCTGGTCGAACCGGTTCAGCGTGTACCCGTAGCCGGTCGCGTTGGTCGCGAAGAAGTACCCCGTGGAGTTCATCGCCAGCCCGCCCGGGTCCTCGGGGTCGACCGACAGGTGCCGGACGACGCTGCCCGTCTCCAGGTCGCGGCGCACCAGCGCCGGGTCCCAGTCGTACGACTCGCCGAAAACCTGGATGTCGTCGGTCGATAGCCGGATCTCGGTCGGTCGCGTCTCCGGGTCGCTGCCGCGGTTGCCCCCGAACGAGAAGTAGCCCCGGTCGTCGTTGACGATCGTCCCGGTGCCCGTGTCGTCGTGGACGTACACGTCGCCGCGCACGTTGCGGATCACCACCGAGAGCTGCTTGTGCGGCTCCGGCAGGTCGTCCTCGGGCGTCGCCGACACCGGGAGGTTGGCGCCGGACATCCCTGCCGCGATCGTGACGTCCGTCCCCCCGGTCGCCACGTAGTCGACCCCCGCGACCGCGGTCCCATCGACCGTCGCCCAGTCGAAGACCGTCGCCGTGCCGCTCGTCAGCGCCCCCTGGAACTGCGCCCGGAGGTAGATCGTGTTCCCCTCCTCCGCCTGCGCGTCGGTCACCGCGAGGATCGGCAGCGGCGAGTAGACCGGCGGCGTCCCCACGAAGATCGACTCGAGGTTCGGGGCCCCGGTCAGCGTCGCCGTCGAAGCGCCCGCCCGGATCACCGGGTAGACCGTCCCCGTGCCGCCGACCGCCGTCGCCCGCGCGAAGTAGATGTAGCCCGGGTTGACCGACTCCAGCACCCACGTGACCGGGCCCGCCGTGCCGCCGTTCGACACGTCGTCCGCGTCGAGCGCCCCGGCGTCGACGGCCATCTGGAACACGACCTGGAAGCTGAGCGGCAGCGTGTTGGTCACCGCGACCAGCGGCACGTACTGCCGCACCTCGACCGTCGGCTGCCCCGCGTCGTACCGCACCCGGTTGTCCCGGCTCGTCGATGGCTCGTTCGGGTTCCCCGCCAGGTCCTCGACCCGCGAGTCGGGGAGCGTGACCTGGTACTGCTCGTCGACCGGCGCCAGTCCGGAAAGCTGCAGCTCGAAGTGCACGCCGTCCCCGGCGGGAACGAGCGTCCGGGTCACCGGCAGCGCGGGCGTGATCGCGAAATCCGAAGCATCGAGCGTCCCCGGATCGATCGGCTCGTCGAACGTCACCGCGAACCGGATCGGCAGCACCGTCGCCGGGTCGGGCTGCGTCGCCCCCTGCTCGACCGTGACCCGCGGCCGCACCACGTCGCCCCCGACCACCTCGGCCTCGAATCCCACGTCGGGGCGCACCTCGACCTCCGCCTCCGCGTCGGCGTCCGCGTCGACGTCCGCCGCGTCGGGCAGGTCGGCGGGCCCGTCGGGCTCCACGTCCACGTCGGGCTCCACGTCGGCGTCGGGCTCCACGTCCGCGGGAACGTCCACCGGGACGTCCGCGGGGACGTCCGGCTCCGCGTCCCCGTCCGCCTCGGCTCCGTCCGGCAGGTCGGCCTCGGCGTCGCCGCCCGCGTCGGCGTCCGGCAGGTCGGCCTCGGCGTCGCCGCCCGCGTCGGCGTCCGGCAGGTCGGCCTCGGCGTCGCCGCCCGTGTCGTCGTCGCCGCAGCCCGGAAGAACGGCTCCGCCGAGCGGCGCGAGCATCAGGACGATCGCCAGAGCGCGCATCCACCCCTCCTTCACGCGTGCCGTCCGGGCGCGGCTGCCGCGTGCCGGAATGCTAGCCCGACGTGCGCGTCGGGGCAAAGGCGGACCTGCAGGCGCCGGCGAAGAGGTCGGGCCGCGGTTCCCTTCGCCGCTTCCATCGCCTATCATTCCGCTCGCGGGTATTTCCCGGGGAGGGTTCCACCCATGCATTTCGGACGACGAACGTGTGCGATGTACGTGGTCGCGGCGGGCCTGGCCGTGCTCGGGCTGGGGAGCTGCGCCGAGAATGCTCCGGACGGCTCCCTCGGCCGGTATCGTGCCGCCGCGATCATCGATGCCGGGGCCTACCCGACGATCCAGGCCGCCATCGATGCCGCGGCGACCGACGACATCGTCCAGGTCGGACCGGGCGACTTCACCGAGAACCTGCACGTCAAGCCCGGCATCATCCTGATGGGCGCCGGGATGGACCGGACGGTGCTCCGCGGCCGCCTGATGCTCGAGTCGGGCGACGGCCACGTGATCACCGGGTTCCGCATCACCCGCGAGGGCGCGGCCCTTTCCAGCCCCAGCGCCGGGATCGCCAAGGACTGCACCGGCCGCGGCCCCAACACGACCATCACCCGCAACCAGATCGACGGTTTCGGCGTCGGCATCGTGCTCGCCGAGTGCCCCGGCACCGAGATCACCCGCAACATCCTCAAGCGCAACCAGCGCGGCATGGAGCTGACCGACCTGGGCGGTCCGGTCACCGACAACCTCGTGCTCTACAACGGCAGCGCGGGCGTCGTGCTCCGCGGCTGCAACGTGACGTTCGCGAACAACACCGTCGTCGGCAACGGCTTCGCGGAAAGCATCACGGACGGCGGGGCGGGCCTGGCGTCCTTCGGCAGCAACGCCGACCACGTCCACAACAACATCGTCGTGTCCAACAACGCCGGCCTGAACCTGCTCGAGGTCGCCAGCTTCAACTTCGGCCGCAACCTCGTGTGGGGCAACGTGGTCGATTACGCCGGACGCGCCGTCGCCCATTCCGCCGATCTCTCCGCGGACCCGCGGTTCGTCGATATCGGGATCGATGACTTCCACCTGCGGCCCGACTCGCCCGCCATCGACACCGCCTCGAACGACGACGGCACCGAGGTCGACTTCGACGGCGTCTCCCGCCCCCAGGGAGCGGCCGTCGACTTCGGCGCCTACGAGCGGCGCGCGGTCACGGCGGAGAGCCGGCTGGTGATCTCCGAGGTCCTGGCGAACCCCACCGACGAGGACCG
>JAFGHH010000562.1 GCA_016930215.1 Deltaproteobacteria bacterium | reverse complement strand
CGCAGGTCTCGACGCCGTTGCAGGCGTCCCCGTCGTCGCAGATGACCGGGCGCCCTGACCGACAGATCCCCTCCCAGCACCACTCGACGCCGTTGCAGCCGTCCCCGTCATCGCACGCCACCGGCGTCCCCGGGGCGCACCGGCCGTCGATGCACGCCTCCACGCCGTTGCAGGCATCCCCGTCGTCGCAGTCCTCCGCCGAGGCGCAGAGCGGCGCGGCGACGCATCCCCGCACGGCGTCGCACAGCTCGTCCGGCGCGCAGCGACCGTGGTCGGGCAGCGACCGGCAGGCGTCGGCGAGGCAGCCATCGACCGTGCAGTCCACGCCGTCCGCGCACTCCACCGGCGCGCCGAGGACGCAGCCTCCGTCGACGCAGGTCTCGACGCCGTTGCAGGCGTCGCCGTCGTCGCAGTCGGCGTCGCCGACGCAGTCGCCGACGCAGCCCTCGAGGGTACAGGTCCAGCCGGGGGGGCACCGGTCGTCGCGCGGGACCGACACGCAGTACGGCGGGTCCTCGGAACAGATCTCCTCGGTGCAGTCCACCCCGTCCGCGCAGTCGGGCACGGGGCCGGCGAGGCAGGCGCCCCCGACGCAGCGCTCGAGGCCGTTGCAGCGAACGCCGTCGTCGCAGTCCGCGGCGGTGCTGCACATCGTGGCCTCCGCTTCGCCGTCACCGTCGGACAGTACGTCGGCGTCCGTGAACCCGTCCTCCACCCCGTCGCCCGCCCCGTCGGGCCAGGGGAGCGAGTCCCCCGCCAGGTTCACCTGACCCTCGCATGAGGCGAGAAGGCAGGCGGCGACGAGCAGGCCGGGCAACATCAAGCGTGACGGCCGGGCCAAGGGCAGTTCGCGCCGCGTGCGGCACGAACCGGGACGAGCCGGGCCGGGGATGGACATGAAGTTGGCGTGGAACACGATTTCGACCTCCTGATGGTGGCATGGCGCGAGTCCCGGCCGAACTTGCAGCGCCGCCCGCGGCGCGGATTGCAGCGCGCGGCGTCGCTTGGTGCAAGTTCCGTCGGTCGCCGCGCCATTCCACCCCGGGCGGAAGGGCGGCTGCCGGCTGAACCTTCCCGCCCGGACGGGAGGAACACCCGTGCCGAGCAATGATGGGAGGCGACACGAGATGAACAGCTACAGCCAGCATCCGCTTCGGTTCTCGCTTCCGGCCTGCCTGTTCGCGGCTGCGCTGTCCCTCCTCGGATGTTCGAACGAGTGGACGAACGCGGACGACGGCGACGGCAGCACCGACGACGACGTCACGACGGACGGCGGGGACAGCGGCGACGACGACGCGGCGGCGGCGGACAGCGGCGAGGGCGGGAACGACGAGGACGGCGGGAACGGGGACGCCGTCTCGACCGACGAGGGGGACGCCGCCACCGACGACGCGGGGACCGTGGTCCCGGTGGCCCGGTGCGAGACGAGCGGGTTCGAATGGCAGTCGCGGCCGCGGGCCTACATCGTCTGCACCCCGGACCCCCTGCCGGCCGGGTCGCTGCCCGTGGTCCTCGCCTTCCACGGCGGCAGCGGCAATGCCGCCCAATGGCGCACACGGACCGAATGGGATCGGCACGGAGCAGCGAACGGATACGCGACGGTCTTCCTGCAGGGCTGCAAGCCGGCGTTGACCGATTGCGCGGAACCGGACGGCAGCTACGAGTGGAACGACGGGAAGCCGGGGCGGGATTCGGAGATCGACGACCAGGGCTTCGTCCTGGCCGTCCTGGAGCGGCTCGCGACCGTCCACGGGCTGGTCGTGGACGCGGGCCGGGTCTTCGCCACCGGCCACTCCCTGGGCGGCATCTTCACCTATTCGCTGGCCTGCGACCATCCGGGCCTGCTGCGGGCCATCGGGCCCATCTCGGCTCCCCCGAGCGACGGGACGTGCACACCGGCCGCCGGCACGTCGATTCACCACGTCC
The DNA here is from genome assembly GCA_016930215.1 of Deltaproteobacteria bacterium. GTDB lineage: Bacteria > Myxococcota_A > Polyangia > DRWM01 > JAAZOP01 > JAAZOP01. The sequence continues at coordinate 4,836 of JAFGHH010000562.1, read as the reverse complement.
ACGGTACCGCGGACGACAACGTCCCGTTCGATACCGGTTGCTGCTCGGCCGCCCAGAAGAACCCGCGGGATGGCGAGTATCTGCCCGGCTGCGACGAGCTGCCCGTCTGCTACAACCCCAACAACTGGTGGCCGCCCGTGCGCACCGGCCTGCATCCCTTCACCAACGTCACCGGCCTCGACGCCATGGCGACCGTAGGCTTGGGATGCGGCACCTACGGGGAGGAGAACCACCGGGACGGCACGACGGTCTGCCGGCGCTACGCCGGATGCCCTGCCGGTGCGGCGGCCGATGTGTGTCTCGTCGACGGGGTCGACCACAAGCTGGCCGACCTCCTCGACGCGTTCGACATCCGCGGCTGGTTGTGGCAGCGCTTCTCCGAAGATGCCGCATCGCCGGCGGAGCCATGAGCCCACTCCCGCAGCGACGACTCGAGCCGGCGCCGCACCGCCGTCGGGCGGGCCGGAGCGGCGCCCCCGCTGCCGGATCCGCCGCCCGCCGCGCCACTTCAGCCACGCGGAACGAGGTTCCCAGAACGTCCTCCGCGGTCGATAAGGCTGGCGCGACCCGTGGACGGAACGCGGAGAGGGTTTGCGCCGAACCCGCAGAGCCCGATGGAACCACCCGCGACATTCGGCGACCGCCGACTCGACTACTCGACGTACAGCACGCGGTCGACCACGATCTCCCTCAAGTCCGGGCCCGTTCGGGTCGCGGGCTCGAGATAGGCGCGGAAGACGACGTTGGCTTCGGCATCCGCGGGCAGAAGCGGGCAGCCGTCGGAAGGCACCTCGACGCACGACGTCAGCGGCACGGCAGCGCAGTCCCGGGCGAACGCGACCGCGTACAGCAGGTCGACATCCGGGTGGGACGGCAGGTAGGCGTCGGCCGTTCCGCTCATCTGCGTGGAGTCCAGCGCGACGACGCCCATGGCGTTCTCGACGTACTGGACGACCGCGTTGGAATACGACGCCTTGCCCGTGGCCTGGTGGTTCACGCCGAAGGCGATCAGGTACCCCGGACCGATGCGGAAGGCGCCGTCTCCGGTCCCCATGTAGAGGGCGTCGCGGTTGTCGCCGCCGCAGAAGCTCATCCGATCGATGCAGGAGAACCCGTTGAAGACGGCAGGAAACGCCGCGGCGGTCGGCACGTCGGTGATGGTCGCGGACGGCGAGAAGGCGCCCACCGCCGCGCGGAGCGCGGCCTCCAGATCGTCGACCGCCGCGCGAAGGTCCTCGGCGGTACCGGTCCCACGGTCGCGAATGACGGGTTCCGGCAGGGGAGTGACTTCCTCGGGCACGGCCGGAGTCGCGCGCAGGACCTCCACGGGGGGATCCTCGAAATAGCGGTCCAGCGCTGCCGGATCCTCCGGCACCGCGACCCGGAGCATCATGCCGAAGGTGTCCGCGTTCTGGTCGAGTCCGAAGACGCAGCGGGAGGCGGGCAGCACCACGACGTTCACGGCTTCCGCGGGATGGCCGGCCGCAAGCAGCGCCTCGCGAACCCGGCCCAGCGTGTGCTGGTCGGCCGCCATGACGATCGCGGTCCGTTCGTCGAAAGCGCCCCCCGCGGTCGTCGTCGAGAGGTTGTTCGCCGTATCGCCGAGGCTCGCGAACAGAGGCACTCTCGCCCCCGAACCGTCGTCGTGCCGGTCCATCAGGTAGGGGGTGAACCCGTAGTAGCGGCAGGACGGCGGCGTGCGGCCGAACACGATCACCGCTTCGTCCTCGCGCAAACGGAAGGCCGACGAGCGCCCCTCGGCGTCGGTGCCCGGGTTCTCGGCCGTCTGGCCCGGGCCCGGAGGCAGCCGCAACTGCCCGTAGGGGCTCGTGGGGTTGGTCCCCGAGCAGAATCCCCCGGGCTCGCAGCACGACTCGAGGTCCGGTTCGTCCAACACCCCCGCCTGGACGGCGAACCCCGCCTCTTCCAGGGCCGTGGAAAGACCCGGAGGACCCGCGGCGTCGTCCCCGGCGTCCCCGTCGTCCCCGTCCTCCCCGTCGTGCTCCCCGATGTCCGCAGCCGTGTCCCCCGGCGTGTCTTCAACGACGTCGGGACCGACGTCTCCCGCGGCGTCGTCCCCGGCGTCTCCGGCAGCCGGCTCGCCCGAACACCCGACCGTCCAGACGGCAAGGACGAAGACGCGGAGGAGGGTGGATGGCTTGACTCCGTTCGTCAACATGCTGCCATCGTAGCAGCGGAGCGGGTCGCGTCAACGACCCGATGCCGGGTGCTGCAAGTTCCACCACCCCTTGCGCCATGTCACCCGAGGAAGGGGCGGTTCCAGGAATGGGTTTCGCCGCGCCGACCGGAGGAACATCGATGCGAAGGAACACCGAAGGAGGACGCGCGAGGAACCCCAACACGCCGATCCCGCGCCGGCTGCCGCTTCCGGTTTTGCCGGCGTTGGCTTCTCTCCTGCTCGCGGGATGCCCGAGCGGCGGAGCGCAGGACGATGTTGTCGGCGATGCTGCCGACGCGACGCCGGAGGTCGAAGACGCCGCCACGGAGGTCGACGACGGCGGCCTGGATGCCGCCGAGGCGACGACGGACGAAGGCGACGGGCCGAACGACGGCGATGCCGCAGCCGACGGCGATTCCGGTGCGGACCCGTGCCTGCGGTGGGAGACCTCGCTCTCCTTCGAAGGCGCCTCGCCGGGAGAACCGATGCCCACCAACGGCATGAACATCACCGTTCACGGTGCGTCGCTCTTCGCCGGCTTCGGCTCGGATAACGAGGAAGACCGCTACTCCGACGGCCGTTCCTACGTCTACCGGAAGGAGTCCGCCGGCTCTCCGTGGGTCCTGGACGTCACCTTCGAGCCGCGATCGGGACGCGTGGCGGCCATCGAATCGTTGACCTTCGAGCGCGACGGTGACGGCGACCCGTTGCTCGGTGGACCCGTGACCTTGCTCGTCGCGGCCACCAACAAGTTCGGTGCGGGGTCGGCGCAGCCTGCGCTACGAGTCCGCGACGACGAGACCGGAACGTGGTCCAGCGTGGCCTTCGGGCCGTCGGTGACCTCGTACAACATCCGCGCCTTCGCCGTGCATCGCGACCAGGTGACGGGCGCCGACCTGCTGTTCGTCGGGGCCGGCCCGGAGCCGCTGGGCATCTATCGCGCCCGCTACGACGAGGGCGCCGATTCGCTGACCTTCGCGCCGGAGGTTGAGTTCATCGACGCGGGGAGCCGCACCGGGAAGTGGTTCGCCTTCGCCACGGCCAACGGCGTCCTGTACGGCGCCAGCCGCACGGGGATCTATCGGCGCACCGACGGACCTTCGCCGTCCTGGGAGCGGGTGATCGATATCCCGGAGCTGCCGGCGATGCCGGGGGCGGAGGTGAATCTCGAGTACCGCGGCCTCGTCGCGGTCCCGAGCCTCGGCGGGCCCGAGTCGGAGATGCTGTTCTTCTACCAACAGCAACGGTTGTGGAGGGCCCGGGCGGTGGGCGACCACGCCTACGAGGAGGAGACCAACCTCGACGATCTCTTCGCGGAGTACACGGGCTATCCGGTCGCCCTGGCCGAGGCCGCCTTCAACCCCCTGGTGCCGATGCACCTTCCCGTTTTCCCCCAGCCATTCCTCTTCATCAGCAGCGAGTTCGTGTTCGGCGATCTCGTCGCCGAACACGTCGTGGCTCCCCTCGACCCGCTGGAGGCCGGCGACATGTCCTCCCGCACCGCGTTCAGCTCGGTCGCCCACTACCTGCTGCGCGGCCACGACGGCGCCTATTCGCCGGTCTGCCGGATGGTGGATCCGGCGAATCCCGACCGGATCACCATCATCGCCCGAGACGCCGACGCCTCCCCCTTCGCGGGAGAGGAGAACGTCGTCTACGCCGTCGGCTTCAACGCCTCGTCCTACGTCGGCTCCGGCGCCACCGGGGTCAACGGGAAGGCGTGGGTCTACCGCGGGGTCGCCGGACCCGCAGAGGAGGACGCGCCATGAGGAACCGGTGCCGGAGTCGGTTTCGTCGTCTGCGCCCGGCCCTGCTGATGGTCGCTTCGATCTTCCTGCCGGGCTGCACGACCGACGGCACGCCGGACGATGCCGCCGACGTTGCCGCCGACGCGGCGCCGGAGGTCGATGATGCTTCCCCGGAGGTTCCCGACGCTGCCGAGGAGGTCGGCGACGTCGCAGAGGATGCCGCCGACGCGCCCGAAGAAGGTGCGGAGGCAGGTCCCGAAGACGGGGACGACACCGCCGTCGACGGCGGGGACGACGGGCCGTTTCCCGTGGGCGTCTGGGACGGCACGATCACCGACCCGGAACGCGCCCGGGAGATCGCCTACCGCGTGTACTACCCGGAAGGGCTCGCCAGTCGGGCACCGGTGGTCCTGGTGTCGCACGGCGGCGACGGCAGCACCAACGGCCACCTGCAGCTCGCGCACCTCGGAAACGAGTTCGCGCGGAGCGGCTACCTCTCGATCCATCTCAATCATCTCCCGTCCACGACCCTGATGCAGCACCGCCTGGATCGGCCGGCCGACGTGTCCTTCGTGCTGGACCGGCTGGAGGACGGCAGCCTGCCGATGCCGCCCGCCTTCGCGGGCGAAGCGGACCTCGATCGGGTCGGCCACACCGGGCATTCCTGGGGCGCGTACACCTCGCACGCCGTCGGGGGCGCCCTGTTCGACCAGGGCAGCTTCCGCGACGAGCGCATCCGGGCGATCTGCCCGCTTTCTCCCCAGGGACCCGGCCAGTTCGGCTCCTTCGACCGCGGACCCGACGACAACTCGTGGCGCGAGGTCGCGGTGCCCGCGTACAACTTCGTGGGCGGGGACGAGCGGGACGGCAGCGCGGGCGGGGGCATCGAGATGCCCGACTGGCGACTCT
>JAFGHH010000092.1 GCA_016930215.1 Deltaproteobacteria bacterium | reverse complement strand
GCTGGCGGGTCTGGCGGTCCTGCAGGGACTCACCGAGTTCCTGCCCGTCTCCTCCTCCGGCCACCTGGCGCTGGCCGAGCGGCTGCTCGGGTTCTCCGACCCGCCGGTGCTGTTCAACGTGTCCCTGCACGTCGGCACGCTGGCGGCGGTGGTCTGGCTCTACCGGCGCGAGTTGGCGCGCATCCTCGCCGCCGGCGCCCGCTGGCTGGTCCGGCCACCGCGCCGCGCGGGGCACTGGCGGAGCTGGACGCCCGCGGACGACTGGGAGGGCGAGGCGCTCGGACTGGTCGTCGGGACCGCCGTGACGGCGGTCGTCGGGCTGACGTTCCGGCATCCGTTCGAGGCGGCGGGCGGGAGCCCCGTCGCCCTCGGCGCCCTGTTCATCGCCTGCGGAGCGGTGCTTGCCGCGACCCGCTGGGCGCCCGACGGCCGCGCGGCGGTGACGCCGGGCCGCGCCGCTCTGATCGGCCTGGCGCAATCGATCGCCATCCTCCCCGCACTCTCGCGGTCGGGCTTGACGATTGCCGCCGCGCTGTTCCTCGGCGTGGAGCGCGAGCGCGCCGCGCGGTTCTCGTTCCTGCTCTCCGTGCCGGCGATCCTCGGGGCCGAGCTGGTGGGGCTCTTGTCGGGCCTGTCGGGGGCCGCCGTGCCCGTCGCCCAGCACGCGGCCGGCGCCGTGCTGAGCGCGGTGGTCGGCGTCGTCGCCCTGCGCACCGTGGTGCTCGTCGTGCGCCGCCGCGCCCTGCCCTGGTTCGCCCTGTACCTCGTGCCGCTGGGAATCGCCGTCCTGCTGTTCGTCCGGTGAGCCGGCCGCGACGCGCCGCGCTCAGGGCCGCGTCACGCTGCCCGAATAGGCCCCGGCGTTGCTGCTGTAGCCGTCGACGTAGAAGCCGAACAGGCCGGCGCCGGACGGGATCGCGGCCGTGAGGCTCGAGCCCGGGTAGCCGCAGCCGTCGTCGTCGCATGCCAGATCCGACCCGCTCGCTCCGGAGCGCAGGTAGATCACCGAGTCGTACGACGCGCCGCAGGTGTTGCCCGCGAACGAGCCGCCCGCCCCGGACGGGCACTGCGTCCAGTAGTACAGATGCTCGGGCGCCGTCCCCGTGCGGCAGGAGCCGTTCACGGCGCCGGTGCCGGAGGTGGTCCCGCTGATCGTCGAGGCGCCGGCGAGGAGCGTCCGCGCGAGGCCGTCGTTGCCGGTCGGGACGTGCTCGATGTTGAGCGTGAAGCTGCCCATCGAGGCGGTCGAGAAGCCATCGACCAGGACGTAGTACGTCCCCGCGGCGAGGGTCGTGGCGATCTCGGTCTGCAGCGTGCCGCACGAATCGTCCCAGCAGTTCGTGGTGCCGGCGGTGCAGGAACCCGCCCGGATCCCGAGCTTGGTGTCGTACCCGGAGCCGTAGGTGTTGAGGTACACCAACTCGCGCTGCGTCAGCGTGAACCGGTACCAGACGTCGGGGCCGCCGCCGCAGGCGTCGTCGGACGTGGCGGACGTGGTGCTGCCGGTGACGGTGGTGCGGCCCGCGGTGAGGGTCAGGGCGGTGGCGCTGCCGCAGGCGTCGTTGCCCGTCGAGCAACCCTCGTCGATGCTGCCGTTGCAGTTGTCGTCGCACCCGTTGCCGCAGGTTTCGGCGGCGGCGCAGCAGGTCCCGACGGTGCAGCTCGCGCTGCACGGCTGCGTCCCGGACGTCCCGCAAGCGGTGACGCAGGCCAGCGTGGTCCCGGCGCAGCAGCCGTAGCCCTCGTCGCAGACGCCGTTGCAGTTGTCATCGATCCCGTTGCAGGTCTCCGGCGGCGGGTTGCACGCCCCCCAGCTGCAGCTCGGCGAACAGCTCCGCGTGCCGCTCGTGCCGCAGGTCGTGCTGCACGCGCCCGAGGCGCCGCGACAGCATTCTCCGACACCGTCGTCGCACAGCCCGTTGCAGTCGTCGTCGATCCCGTTGCAGGTCTCCGGCGGAGGACTGCACGGCCCCCAACTGCACGTCGCCGAGCAGCTCCGCGTGCCGCCGGTACCGCAGCTGGTGCTGCAGGCGCCGGTCGAACCGAGACAGCACTCGAAGTCCTCGTCGCACAGCCCGTCGCCGTCGTCGTCCGTGCCGTTGCAGGCCTCGCCGGTCGCGCTGCAGGCGCCCCAGGTGCAGTCCGCCCCGCAGGTCCGCGCGCCGGGGGCTCCCAGCGAGGTGGTGCACGCGCCGACCTGCCCCCGACAACAGCCGAAGCCGTTGTCGCAGACCGTGTCGCAGTCCTCGTCCGTCCCGTCGCAGGTCTCGGACGGCGGCGTGCAGCCGGGCCCGTGGGGCAGCTCGCAGGCCAGCGTGCAGAACCCCGTGCCGCTCGTGCCGCACGAGGTGGTGCAGGAGACGGGCGCGCCGATCGCGCACGGGAAACCCTCGTCGGTCTCGCCGTCGCAATCGTCGTCGGCGCCGTTGCACGTCTCCGTCGCGCTGCCCCAGTCGCACGCGTACTCGCACCCCGGCAGGCCGTCGACGTCGGACCAGCCGGGACGGCAGCGCGTGACGCACACGCCGGCCTCGCAGGCGCCGTCGGCGTTCACCGCCCCGGGGCAGGCGTTGCCGCACCGGCCGCAGTGATCGGCGTCGGTCTGCGTGTCGACGCACGAGCCGCTGCACGCCACCAGCGGGGGCGTGCAGGAGGAGACGCAAACGCCCGAGGAACACAGCTGCCCGGTCGGACAGGCGTAGCCGCAACCGCCGCAGTGCTGCGGATCGCTCAACGGGTCGACACACCCGTCGCCGCACGGGATCTCCCCGGTCGGGCAACCGGAGGTGTCGGTCCCGTCGGTCCCGCCTCCGTCGTCGCGGGTCGCGTCGGGCAGGATGAAACCGCTGCCGCCGCCGGTCGCGCACGCGGCCGCACCGACGACGAGGACCACCCCCGACAGCCGACACCACACGAAACAGGATGCTCGCACCCGGCACCTCCACTCCTCGAAAGGGTACGCGGAACACCCTCGACCGGCAAGCGCGCCCCGCCGAGGACCCGCAGGACAAGGCCGAAGGACCGGAACACGCACTCCCAACCGACAGAACACCTCGCCTCTCGAACGACGTCCCGGCGCGTCCGGCGTCGTTCCGCGAAAGTCGGTTGACGCGCACCGAGTGCGGTGGTATCCATCGTCGGCGGACGGGCGAAGGCCGGTGAGCCAGGGAGAGACCGTAGTGTTCGCGTTCGGCTTCGAAGCCCACGAGGTGCGTGTGCCGCCTGTTCGCGGCTTCCGTCCGCTCGACAACCCTCCGGCCGGCCCCCCCCCCCGGTACCCCCGGATCACCACTGTGTTGGCTGCACGAGGAGCACCGCGGTGCTCCTCGTGTCTGCTGAGGTCGAGCTGCAAGCGCGTTCTCGCTGGTTGTCCGACCCTGGCTGCCCGGAAGTCGCATGTGCATCCGAGACAGCGCGGTCCGCCGGATGGCGTGGCAAGGGTATGGACAGGACAACGAAGGGACTCAGCTTGGGCTGGCTCCCGACCGGAGGCTGTGGCCCGGTCAGGAGTCGGGCGCTCGGTTCGACGGCTCGAGCCGCACCGGCGCAGGGAGACAACGATGATCCGTAGCAGATGGTTCGGGAGCACTGGATGGGGCAACATGCTGGTCGCGGTCGTGGCGTGCGGGACGTTCGCCGTGGCAGCGGCTTCGGCGTCGGAAGAGAGCGCCGGATACGTGGACGAAGATTCCGAGCGCAACTTCGGCATCCTCGGCAGCAGTTCGACGTTCACCGGCACGAGCTCGGACAACAGCGTTTTCGTGGGACAGGCCACCGAGTCGACCATGCTGTGCAAGACCGGGTATCGTTTCGTGGCATGCGTCGACGGCGCCTGGCAGTCGGGCGGCTGCTACACCGGTACGGGAGATCTCGTTCTCGTGTATGGATACTCGGGTGCCGACTCCGTGAGTTTCGCAAGGGAAGATGTCGGCTGGATGTTCTGCGGCGGCGATTGGCGGGATATCTACGCCCTGGATCGTGCAACGTGCCCGGAAGTGCTGGTCTACGGCGGCGACGGCGACGACACGGTCGACGGCAGCAACTGCGGCGACGTGGTCTACGGGGGCCTCGGCAACGACTTCCTCGATGGCTGGCTCGGCAACGATCAGTTGTCCGGCGAGGCAGGCAACGACGTGCTCTGGGGATACTACGGTGCCGATCTGCTGGATGGCGGAAGCGGAAACCAGGACGTCCTGTACGGGGAAGGCAACCCGGATTGCCTGCGCGATCCGGACGGCTGGTCCACCGCCCATTGCGGCAGTGGCTGGGACTACTACGAGTTGTCCGGCTCTCCGACAAGTTGCGACGAGTACGGATGCATCTACTAGCGAGACCGGTCGTGGGCATCGTCGTGGTCGTTGCGCTCTGCGGGTGTTCCGGCGCGTCGATGGTCGACGGCGACGGCGGCGGGGAGGACGAAGTCGGCGAGACCGACGGCCTGGACGGCCCGTCGGAAGAGGGGGAGCCCGACACCGCCGACGAGTGGTGGCCTCCGTATCCGGACTGGTCCGGCACCGAAATGCTCGACGCCGGGCCGGTCGATGTTCCGTACGTCGACCAGTGCGGCAACGGCATCGTGGATGACGGTGAGGAGTGCGACGACTGGAACCGGCTGAACGGCGACGGCTGCGACTGGAACTGCCGGCGCGGGGACGGGGAGCCGCCTCCACCTCCCGATCCCGAGGCGATCGACTACCTGGCCGAGGGAGACGGTCCGACCGTCATCGAGGACGTGGGCGTCCCCGTCGACGCCATCCTGGACCTGGCCTGGACCGGCCGCGAGTTCGCCGTGGCGCTCTGCGAGGACATGACGCCCGCAGTCCATTCCGATGACGCCTGGCAGTTCCACTTCGTGCGCTTCGATGGCTACGGCCGTCGGGTCGGCCCCGCTTGGCGCTACCCGGCTTCCCGTTTCGCCTCGATTCGGCTCGTGTGGACGGGCGAGGGGTTCGGGCTGTTCTACAATGACCAGGGTTGGGGCATCGTCATGTTGCGGCTGGACCCGGACGGCAAGCCCTACTGGCCCCCGGTTCTGGCGGTTCCCGACGGTACCGCGCGAGACTTCGACGCCGACTGGACCGGGGAGGCGTTCGTCGTGGCATGGACGTCGGGCGCCCCGGGCGCCCCGATGAGTTGCGCGCCATCGAGCGGCTCCTTGATGCTGCGGGTCGCCCTGGTCGACCGATTCGGCGCACTGCGGGATCGCCCGGCACCGATCACCGTCGAGGACGAGGCATTCGGGATGGTCAACGTGGCGGCCGGAGATCTGGGCTTTGCCGTCAGCTTCTCGGGGCGTGGGCCTTCCATGTATCTGGGTGCGTACTGCGCGCCCCGCGTGGTGTGGATCGACCGCGAGCTTGATCGGGTCGTGCCGTCGGGCATGCTGAGCGGCTTCGGGATGATCCGGGATCTCGGTTGGGGCGGCGCGGAGTTCGCCGTTGCCTGGTTGCCGCGCACCGACGGCGAGTGGGGCTCGCTGGTCTGCTCGGCACGCTTCGGCTCGTCGGGTGGTGCCCTGCTGGGTCCGCCCGGTTGCGTCGATCTCATCGACCTGGAGATCGACGGGACCAGAGGGGACGTGCGTCTGGCCGCCCGCGACCACGGCATGGCGCTGCTCCTGACGCATGCACCGTCTCCGGAAACGCCCCGGCCGGTGCTGCTCCTGAACGTGGATCGCCACGGCACCCCCGTGGGCGAACCCCATGACGTCGCAGGCTCCATGACGGTCGACCCGGCCTCGCACGCCATCGTGCCGAGCGAGGTCGGCTACGGCGTGGTCTTCGGTTCGCTCGGGACACTTGCGCTTCGGACCTTCCGGGCGGCTCCGTAGACCGCGAGCCCGGTTCGGATCCGTGCGGCAAGACTCCCCGCCGGGCACCCGGACCCGCCTGCCGGTTACTTGACCCTCCCGGCCCGCTGCCGTACACCGGGTACGGAGCCATGCGTACCGCCAAGAGAATTCCACGTTCCCTGCTGGTCGGCGGCGTCCTCCTGGCCGCCGGCGCCGCCCTGGCCGCCATGCTGCGGAGCAGCCCGCCGGTCGAGGAGGCCACACCGGAGCCGCAGGCCGCGCCGCCGCCGGCGGCCGCCGAGGCGCCGCCGGAACCGTTCGCCGAGCCGGCCGCGCCCACCGAACCGTCCCCGCCGGTCGCCGGTCGCCCGGTCGACATCGACCGCGTGCGACTGATGCTCGACCCGGCCCAGGCGGTCGTGGAGGAGGACCGGCTGGTGCAACCGCTGCCGGACGGCACCCGGGCGGTGCTGTCGCTGCAGCCGAAGGCGCAGGAGAAACTGCTGGCGCTGTTCGACAAGTACGACGTGCCGGTCGGCGCCGTGGTGGCCATCGAGGCGGCGACGGGGCGGGTGGTGGCGTTCGTCAGCCGCTCCCGGGCTCCGACGGAACGACCGGCGACGCTCGACGCCTCGTTCCCGGCCGCCTCGGTGTTCAAGCTCGTCACCACCGCCGCCCTGCTCGAGGAGACCGGCCTCGACGACACCGCCCGCGTCTGCTACCGCGCCGCGTCCGGGACCCGCAAGCTGTCGGCGAAGGACATCGAGGAGGAGTTCACGGAGGGGGCCGACGGCGTGGCTTGCGCGTCGCTCGCCGAGGGGGTGGCCAAGAGCCTCAACCCGGTGCTCGCGCGGCTGGCCTACGACCACCTGACGCCGCGGACGCTGCTGCGGTTCGCCGAACGGTTCGCGTTCGGTCGGGCCGTGCCGTTCGACGTGCCGATCGATGTCAGCCCGCTGGAGATCCCGCGGGAGAAGGTGGAGTTCGCGCGCACCGCCGCCGGCTTCTGGCACGTCGGCCTGTCGCCGATGCACGGCGCGGTGCTGGCCCAGGTGCTCGCGAACGGCGGCCGGATGCTCCGGCCGACGATGATCGATGCGGTCGTGACCGCGGACGGCCGCGAGGCCTGGACGTCCGAGCCGCAGGGGCTGCGCCGCGTGATCGCGGAGGCGACCGCGACGGCGCTCGGCGCGATGATGGTCCAGACCGTGGACGTCGGCACGGGCAAGCGCGACTTCACCGACCCGCAGGGCCGGCCGTTCCTCTCGTACCCGGTGGCCGGCAAGACCGGCTCGCTGTCCAACCCCAGCCCGTTCATGGCCTACTCGTGGTTCGTCGGCTTCGCGCCCGCCGGCTCGCCCCCGCCGGGCACGCCGGTCTACGCCGTGGCGGTCCTGGTGGTGAACGAGGAGCGCTGGCGCATCAAGGCCCCGCTCGTCGCCCGCGAAACCCTCCGAACGCTGCTCGGCGATTGAACCGCACCGCACGACCGGGCTATCGTCCGCTCCCGTGTGGCTCGACCGATGGTCGCTCGATTCGCCGCGTCTGCGGCGCACCGCCTGGCTCTCCGGCCTCGCCGCGGTCGCCGCCGTCGCCGGGTTCCACGTCCTGTACTACTTCCCGCGCGCGGTCGACGACATGTACATCTTCCTGCGCTACGCCGCGAACCTCGCGCACGGTGACGGGTTGGTCTACAACCCGGGCGAGCGGGTCGAGGGGTTCTCCAGCCCCGTCTGGGTGCTGCTGCTGGCGCTCGGCGAGCTGCTCGGCACCGGCGGCCTCGGCTGGGCCAAACTGCTGGCCCTCGGAGCGGTCGCCGCGCTGTTCGTCGGAATCTACCGCTTCGCCCGCGAACGCCTGGCGCTCGGAGCGCCGGCCGCGCTGCTCGCCTGCGCCTTCAGCGCCCTCGACTCGTACCTCGTCTCCTGGTCGCTGTGGGGCCTCGAGACGCCGCTGTTCCTGGCGCTGATGCTCTGGACGGCCGTCCTGCTCGGGCGCGTCGCGGACGGCGGCGCCACACGCCGCACCACGCTCGCCGGGGGCGCCGTGGCCGGCCTGTTCGCACTGTCGCGGCCGGAGGCACCGCTGTTCCTCGCCGCCCTGGGCGCCGCGGCGCTGCTGGAACCGCTGCGCCTCCCGGCGGTCCGCGAACGGCTGCGGCGGCTGTGGCTCCCGGGCGCCGTCGCCCTCGCGCTGTTCCTCGCCTGGCTGCTGTTCCGCCGCACGTACTACGGTCTATGGTGGCCGCATACCTACTACGCCAAGCAGCTGACCGGCTTCCACTGGAGCCACCTGGCGCCGCTGTGGAGCCAGGGCGCGGGCGGGCTCGAGCGGATCTTCGTCTGGGGCGGCCTGGCGCTCGCCGCGCTGCTCGCCGTGCGGCGCCGCACCCTCGTCCCGCTGCTGGTGGCGCTGGCCGCAGGCTGGTTCACCGCCACCGCGTTCCTCGACTGGATGCCGAACGTGCGCCACCTCCTGCCCCTGTACGTCGTCCTGCCGTTCGGCTGGGCCTGGGCCGCCGAGCGGGCGGCGGCCTGGCGCCGGAACGATGCCACGGGGTGGTGTGCCCGCGCTCCCGGCCGGGCCGCGGCCGCCGCCGCCGTCCTCGTCCTGCTCGGCGCCGGCCTCGGCATCGCCCGCACCGATGCACGGTATTCCCTGTACGACTTCCACACCCACGGCGGCGAGCACCGCTGGATCCTGCGGAAAACGTGGGCGAAATGGATCGATACCTGGCTCTGCCTGCGCCGGATCGCTCCCCCTCACGTTCGTGCAATGGACGCTTTCGACATGGGAATGATCACCCAGTTGTACCGGCTCCTCGAGGCCGACGCCCGACCGCTCGCGGAGACCTGGTACGTCGGCCGGGACATCGGCCGCGTGGGTTGGCTGGCGGAGGCGCGGGTCTTCGACACCGACGGGCTGTTCACGCCGGCCGTCGTGCAGGATGCGGAGTGGCGCCGACGTCGCGACCCGTCGCCCGAGCTGGTCCGCCGGGCGCTCGACCGGCCGGTCGTGATGACCGAGCTGATGACGCCGTGGGACCTGTGGGCACGAGAAGACCCCGAGCTGCGCCGGCGCTACCGCCCCTGGTGGCCCGGCGACTGGGGACTCCTGACGCCGCGGGAAGCACGCGTCCCCTCGCCGGAGCAGATCCTGGAGCGGTACCGGCGCGCGGCGGCGCGGATGCCGCAGGCCTTCTACACCATGACGCTGTACGGCGAGGCGGTGGGCGCGGCGCTGCAGAAACGCCTGGAATTCGTGCGCCAGGCGGCGCTCGACAACGAGCAGCCGGTGGTCGGCGCCGCACCGGCGGGACTGCCGGGGAGCGGCGTGACGCTGGAAAGCGTGGCCCAGTTCCGCGGCTGCACCGTCGAACCCGAGACGGCGGCCCCCGGGCAGGAGCTGCGCGTGACGTGCTGGTTCCTGGTGTTGGGGGGCACCGAGCAGCGACTGCGGGTGTTCCTGCACTTCGACCACACCGAGGGTCGGGCGTACCGGTTCCAGGCCGACCACGAGCCGGCGGCCGGCTTCTCGTCCACCGACCGCTGGCGTCCGGGGGAGACCGTGCGGGACGTCTCGCGGGTGATCGTGCCCCCCGACGCCCCGGCCGGCCCGTTCCGGCTGTTCACCGGACTGTTCGACGGGGACCGCCGGCTGCGGGGCTACCCCGCCTCGACGCTCGATCCGGACGGACGCGTCCCCGGACCCGGAGTCCGGGTGGAACCGAAGTAGCGCCCGGCAGACTTCTCGCATACCATACCGGCGGGGGTCGGGGGTTCGTGGAGGCCCGACGATGGAGTTCGGCGAACCTTCCTGGCTGCGGCCGTCGATACCCCCGACCGGTCGCGTGGCGTTCGACCTGCTGGACCTCGGCCTGTTTGCCGCACGTTCGCGGCAACTGGCCGAGGCGATCGCCTCCGGCGATCCGGCCCAGGTCGCCCAGCGGGCCGGACTGCCGGACGAGCTGGCGACCGGCATCGGCTTCCTGCTCGAGGTGTACCGGGACCGGCGGCGCAAGATCATGCAGGCGCCCGCGATCCTGCATCCGCTGCGGGCCGCGATCGTCGTGCAGCAGATCGTGAGGCCGGTGCCGGCGGGGGCGCCGGCGGCGGCGCTGTTCCACGACTACGTGGAGGACACGGACGAGCGGGCGGACGCCTCGTTCTTCCAGGGGCTGGGGATCGGGCACGCGGCGGACGTGGCGTCGTGGGTCGATCACCTGACGCGGCGGGGCGACGAGAGCTACGTCTCGCACATCACGCGGGTCTGCCGCGACCGGACCGCCGTGTTGCTCAAGGCCGCCGACGTGATCGACAACCTGCTCGACCTGCGCGCCGCGCCCGAATGCGCCGAGGACGAGGGCAACCTGCGGCAGGCCTTCGGACGGGCGGCCGTCTCCCCGACCTGCCGGGACGACCACCCGCCGACGCCGCGGATCCGCGGCGAGGCGCGGCTCTACGCGGTCTGGAAGTGCTTCGCGTTGATCAACCTGGCCCACCGCGCGGCGCTCTCGCCGTTCCCGGGCGAGGACACCTGCCGGCGGGCGGGCCAGCGGGAGTGCCTGCGGATCGCAATTCACCTGGTGCGCTACCATATCGACGAGCACGAGCGGGCGAAGCTGCTCGAACAGCACGCGCGGTACACGCGGTCGCCGGACCTCACCCGCATCACCCCTCCGCGACCCGGCCACTCCGGCCCCGACGGCCTGTCGCTGCTGATGGCCCGGCGCTCCGAACACAAGGGCTCGCTCGAGACGTTCTACGCCGACAAGTCCGCGATGCTGCTGTCGACGCTGGCCCTGCTCGAGGTGTTCGCGAGGTTCCGCAACCCCCAGTTCCACGTGGCCGGTCTCGAGACGATGTAGCTCAGACGAAGCGGTCCAGCCGCGCCTCGAGCGCCGCCTTGGGCAGCGCGCCGACCATCTGGTCGAGCTGCAGCGGGCCGCGCAGCAGCAGCAGCGTCGGGATCGATTGCACGCCGTACCGGCCGGCGGTCCGCGGATTCTCGTCGACGTTCAGCTTGACGATCTTCAGCTTCCCGCCCCGCTCGGCGGCCAGCTGTTCCAGGATCGGTCCCACCAGCTTGCACGGCCCGCACCAGGGGGCCCAGAAGTCCACCAGCACCGGCAACGGGCAGTCCTCGACCGCGGACCGCCACGTGGCGTCCGTCACCTCCACCGGCCGGCGGGGGAAGACCTTCTCGCCGCACTTCCCGCACTTCGGGTCGTCCTGCGCCCGGCGGCGCGGGAACCGGTTGACCGTCCCGCAGTGCGCGCACGCCTGCTCGACGTGCTCCTCGTCCGGTCGCTGTGCCATCGAACCCTCCTGGCTCCGTCCCGGCCCCGCTCTCGGTGTCTAAGAACCGCGATCCACGCTGTCAACCGGGGTTCCCAACGGCCGGGAAGTGCGCTATGGATCGCCCTGGACGGGGCATTCATGAAAAATCTGCAAGAAACCTTCACCGAGCTGTTGAGGCGGGCTGCTACCGATCTGCCCGCGGACGTCGAGTCCGCGATCGAGCGCGCGCTCCGGGAGGAGCGGCGCGGGACGGCCGCGCACTCGGCGCTCACGATCATCCTGCAGAACACCGCGGCCGCGCGCGAGACGTCGGCGCCGCTGTGCCAGGACACCGGGACGCACACCTGGTACGTGTACCTGCCGGAGGGTCACCCGACCGAGGAGTTGCGCAAGGCGATCCGCGGCGCCACGGTGCAGGCCACCAGGAAGTCCTACCTGCGCCCGAACCAGATGGAATCGATCAGCGGCGTCAACAGCGGCGACAACCTCGGCGCCGGCCACCCGGTGATCCACTTCGTGCCCTGGAAGAAGACCGGCCTCCACGCCGAGGTGCTGCTCAAGGGCGGCGGCTGCGAGAACTGCTCGACCCAGTACTCGCTCCCCGACCAGCGGCTCGGCGCCGGCCGCGACCTCCCCGGCGTCCGCGCCTGTTTGCTCGACGCCGTCCACCGCGCCCAGGGCCGCGGCTGCGCCCCCGGCATCCTCGGCGTGGCGGTCGGCGGCGACCGCGCGCTGGGCTACCGGGCGGCCAAGGAGCAGTTCTTCCGCCCGGTGCACGACGTCAACGCCGATGCCCAGCTCGCGGCGCTCGAGGCCGACGTCCTCTCCTGCGCCAACCGGATGGGCGTGGGCCCGATGGGCTTCGGCGGCCGCACCACGCTGCTCGGCGTCAAGACGGCGCGCCTGCACCGCCTCCCCGCCTCGTTCTTCGTCACGGTCGCCTACATGTGCTGGGCCTGCCGCCGCGCCTCGGTCACGCTGGCCGGCAAGGACGTCCGCTTCTCGCAAACGGCGCTCACGGGTCGCCCGTAGCGCAGGAAGGAACGACGATGGCGGTTCGCGAAATCCAGACGCCACTCGACGAGACGACGATCCGCTCGCTGCGCGTCGGCGACGAGGTGTTCCTCTCCGGCCTGCTGGTCACCGCGCGCGACGTCGCCCACAAGTACATGGTGGAGAAGAAGCCCGCCTTCCTCCGGCCGCTGCTCCGCGGCGCCGCCCTGTACCACTGCGGACCGGTGATGCGGAAGGAGCGCGGCGGCTGGAAGGCCGTCTCCGCCGGGCCCACCACCTCGATCCGCGAGGAGCCCTACACCGCCGACGTGATCCAGGCCTACCGCGTGCGCGCCATCGTCGGCAAGGGCGGCATGGGACCCCGCACGCTCGAGGCCTGCCGTCGCTTCGGCGCCGTCTACCTCCACGCCGTCGGCGGCGCCGCCGTGACGCTGGCCCAGCGCGTCGTCCACGTCCGCGAGGTCCACATGCTCGAGGAGTTCGGCATGCCCGAGGCCTGCTGGGTCTTCGAGGTCGACAACTTCCCCGCCGTCGTCACCATGGACGCCGCCGGCTCCTCGCTCCACGCCGAAATCACCGCCCGCTCCCACATGGCCCTCGAGCGCTTCCTCGGGCGGGCCATCCGCTGACCCCGCGGCCGACCGGCCCGCGCCGCGACCCCCACGTGACCGCCAAACGCTTCCACCTCGTCGCCCTGGGCTGTCCCAAGGCCCGCGTCGAGGCCGAGGCGACGTTGGCCGCCCTCTTGGCCCGCGGCGCGCGCCCGGTGGACGACCCGGCCCGGGCGGACGTGGTCGTCGTCCACACCTGTGCCTTCGTCGAGGACGCCCGCCGCGAGACGATCGACACGCTGCTCGAGCTGGCCGCCGTCCGCCGCCGCGGCCGCCGCCTCCCGCGCCTCGTCGCCGCCGGCTGCCTCCCGCAACGCTACGGCGCCGCCCTGTTCGAGCTGCTCCCCGAGCTCGACGCGCTGGTCGGCTGCAACGACCTGATTCGCGTCGCCGACGCCGCGCTCGGCACCGCGCGCCTGCTCCTCTCGCCCCGCCCGGACCGCCGCGAGCTCCGACCGCAGCCCTCGGTCGCCTCGCAGCTCCGCCACACGCGCTATCTCAAGCTCGCCGAGGGGTGCTCGCGGCGCTGCGCGTTCTGCGCGATCCCCGCGATCCGCGGCCCCGCCCGCTCCCGTCCCGTCGCCACGCTGCTCGAGGAGGCCCGCCGCCTGCTCGACGACGGCGCGGTCGAGCTGGTCCTCGTCGCCCAGGACGTCTCCCGCTACGGCGCCGACCGGGCCGGCGACCGGGCGGGCCCGCCGCTGCTGCGGCTGCTCGAGCGCCTCGCGCGGCTCGACGGTCTGCGCTGGCTGCGCCTGCTGTACCTGTATCCCGACACGCTCGACGCCGACTTCCTGCGCGGCCTGCGCGAGCTGCCGGCCGTGCTGCCGTACTTCGACCTCCCGTTGCAGCACGTCACCGACCGGATGCTCCGCCGGATGCGGCGCGGCACGCGCCGGCGCACGATCGATGCGCTGCTCGACCGGATCCGCACCCTGTTTCCCGAGCCGACGCTGCGGACCTCGTTGATCGTCGGCCACCCCGGCGAGACCGAGGCCGATTTCCGGGAGCTGCGCCGGTTCGTCCGCGAGGCCGGCTTCGACCGGCTCGGCCTGTTCCGCTACAGCGACGAGGAAGGGACCGCGGCGTTCGACGACCCGGACCACGTGCCCGCCGGGGTCGCGTGGCGCCGCTTCCGCACGCTGCGGGCGGAGACCCGCCGGGCGATGCACGCGCGGCAGGCGCGCCTGCGCGGGCGGGTCGTCGAGGTCCTGGTCGACGGCCCGGCCCCCGAGTCCCCGCTCTTGCGCGTGGGCCGCACCGCCGCCCAGGCCCCGGAGATCGACGGCCTGACGTACCTCGTCGGCGGCCTCCCGCCCGCCGGCCGCCTCGTCGCGGCCCGCATCACCCGCACTTCCGACAGCGACCTGGTGGCCGACCTTCGACTCCCCCCCCCCCCCCCCCCCCCCCCCGGGGGC
>JAFGHH010000561.1 GCA_016930215.1 Deltaproteobacteria bacterium | reverse complement strand
CCTCGTCGTAGATCTGCCGGTCGAACACCGCGCACTGCAGCAGCAGGTAGGCGTCGGAGAAGCCCGCGCGGCACTGCACGTGGTTGTCGTGCCGGCCGACCCGGCCGAACCAGAAGACCACCATCCGCTGCTTGTGGTCGGCGATGCCGCCGCCCGGCTCGTCGGGGACGACCGGCGGCACGAACAGGCGCGGACGCGGGTCGGCGACGGGCGGGAGCGTCGCGTCGACATCGACCGGGACGTCCGGGCGCACTTCGCCCCCGCCGTCGTCGGGTGCGGAGGCGTCGTCCCCGCAGCCGGCGGCGAGCAACACCGATGCGAGCGCGACGAGCCGCGGCGCGGCCGGCCACGCGGCCATCGACACGGAACGAAGAAACCTCATGATCGGATGATGCGATCATCCCGACCCGACATCAACAGCCGCGACGGCCGACCACCACGGAACGATCCCGAGGAGCAGCAGCGCCGCGGCGGGGTCGTCCCCGGGTCCGGTGCCGGTCGCGCGGCCGCCGCAGCCGTCGTCTCCTGCTTCGTCGTCCGGCACGGCGTCCGCCGCGGCCGTGCCCGCGGTTGGCGCACGTGCCAGGCCCGAGGGCGGAGGTCCAGCCGGCTTCCCGCACGGGCCCCCCCGCGTCGCACGCAGCAGAAGCCGGATCCCGCAACTCGTGCTTGTCCATGGCGTCGGTGCCGGGCCGAAGTCCGCGGCAAGAAACCGGCAGCGCGTCGGTGCGCCGCAGAGCTCGGTCGGTCGAGACGGGACGGACACGGGCGGCGCGCGGTGTTCCTCCATCACGACTTCCGCCGTGTGGGGCCCTGGCACAGCTTCCTGCCGCACGGAAACCGGCGGGACGCGGCGGCGGCGAGTGTCTTGCAGGATCCGGACGCGACGCCCTGCGCGGCGGCGCGCGGTTGGTCCCCTGTGAACGGACCGGACACGACGGCGCGCGAGACTTCTTCCCGCGGAAATCGCCCCGGACACCGGTGCAGTGCGCGGTTCGTCGATTCTCGCGCGGTACGGACGCCACTTCGACCGCGGATGCGGTCCGGCCGGCCAGGCCCATTCTCTTGGCCCGCTTCTCTCCCTCCGCTATGCTCGGACTCCCCGGGGCGGGTGCGGGAGGGCGGCGTCGTGGCGCAGGGGCTCTTCGATCTCGCGTGGGTCGCACGGGCGTGCGGGGGCAAGGTCGTCGGCGACCCCGGCCGGTCGTTCGACCGTTTCGTCAAGGACTCGCGGGAGGATGTGCGCGACGCGCTGTACGTCGCGCTGCGCGGCGAGCGCTTCGACGGGCATGCGTTCCTCGCGGCCGCAGCGTCCGCCGGGGCCGCCGCGGCGCTGGTCGAGGACGGTCGGTTCCGGCCCGCGGACCTCGGCGGCCTGCCCGCGGTGGTCGTGCCCGACGCCGTCCGGGCGCTCGGCGACGTCGCCCGCGCGCACCGGCGCCGGATGCCCGCCCGCGTGCTCGCCCTCACCGGCAGCTGCGGCAAGACGACGACCAA
Source organism: Deltaproteobacteria bacterium (assembly GCA_016930215.1). Lineage (GTDB taxonomy): Bacteria > Myxococcota_A > Polyangia > DRWM01 > JAAZOP01 > JAAZOP01. The sequence goes on along the minus strand of JAFGHH010000561.1, from coordinate 6,691 downwards.
GGAGATGCTGGCCGCGATCCTGCGGCACGCCGGACCCACGCTCGCCACCGAGGGGAATCTCAACAACCAGCTCGGCGTGCCGCTCACGCTGCTCGGACTGCGACCGGAGCACCGCTTCGCCGTGGTCGAGCTGGGGTGCAACCACCCGGGCGAGATCGCGGCGCTGGCCGCGATCGCCGAGCCCGAGCTCGGCCTCGTCACCTGCGTCGCCGCCGCGCACCTCGAGGGGTTGGGCTCGATCGACGGGGTGGCGCGCGCCAAGGGCGAGCTGTTCGCGGCGCTGGACCGGCCCGAGGCCGTCGCGGTGGTCAACCTGGAGGACGAACGGGTGGCGGGGCTCCCGACCGGACGCGCCCGGCGCCTCGGCGTGGGGCTCGGCCCGGCCGCCGACGTGCGGCTCGAACTGCCGGCGGCGGGGCGGGGCGACGGATCGTTCTCGATCCTCTTCCCCGACGGTCGACGGGCGCGCGCGACGATCGCGCTCCCCGGCCGGCACATCCCGCTCGACGCGGCGCTGGCGGCCGCGGCGGCACGGTCGGTGGGGGCTTCGGCGGAGGCGGTCGAGGCGGGGCTGTCGGGGGTTGCGGCGGCACGGCATCGCGGCGAGATCCTGACGTCATCCCAAGACGTTGTCGTGCTGGATGACACGTACAACGCGAATCCCGGCTCGATGAGGGCCGCGTTGGACGCCCTGGACGACGTGCCGGGGACCGGTCGAAAAGTTGCTATCCTTGGGGAAATGCTGGAATTGGGGGAAGCGACCGGGGCGCTGCACCACGAGGTCGGCGCCGCGGCCGGGCGTTCGGGCCTGGGGTTCCTGGTGTGTGTCGGCCCGAGCGCCGAGCGGATGGCGGAGGGGGCGAGGACGGCGGGACTAAGGGACGTGGCGGTCTTCGAATCGGTCGAGTTGCTGGTTGCCGAGCTGGGCCGGTTGGTCCGGACGGGCGACCGGGTGCTGGTGAAGGGCTCGCGGGGCATGCGGATGGAGCGGGTGGTGGAGGGGATCCTGCGAGGCGCAGGCGATGCTGTATGAGTGGCTGTACCCGTTGCGGCTCGAGGCCGAGTGGCTGTCGTGGCTCAACGTCCTGCGGTACCTGCCGTTCCGGATCATCGCGGCGCTGCTGACGTCGCTGTTCCTGTCGTTCGCGATCCACCCGTGGTTCATCGCCAAGCTGCAGAAGCGGCAGATCGGGCAGGTGATCCGGGACGACGGTCCGAAGTCGCACTTCAGCAAGGCGGGGACGCCGACGATGGGCGGCTCGTTGCTGCTGATCGGGATGGTGATCCCGACGTTCCTGTGGGCCGACCTGGGCAACGCCTTCGTCTGGGCGATCCTCGGGGTGACGACCGGGTTCGGCGCGATCGGGTTCCTCGACGATTCGCTGAAGCTGGTGCGCAAGAGCTCGAAGGGCCTCAAGGGCTGGCACAAGTTCGGGTTGCAGTGGCTGGTGGCGCTGGGGGCGGGGTTCTTCCTGTTCCGGTGGACCGGCTTCCATCCGGACTGGCTGGCGGTCCGCGACACGGTGGCGTTCCCGTTCGCGAAGTGGTCGGCCTACGGCCTGGTCGTCCCGTGGTGGGTCTACGTCGCGTTCGCGGCGTTCGTGATCGTGGGGACGTCGAACGCGGTGAACCTGACCGACGGGCTGGACGGGCTGGCGATCGGCCCGGTGATGATCGCCGGCTCGACCTACCTGCTGATGACCTACCTCGCCGGCACCACGCTCACCCTGGCCCTGGAGGGCAAGGTGCTGCGGATCCTGACGATCCAGCAGTACCTCGACATCCCGAAGATCGAGGCGGCGGGGGAGCTGTCGATCTTCTGCGCGGCGCTGGTGGGCGCCGGGATCGGGTTCCTCTGGTACAACACCTTCCCGGCGCAGGTGTTCATGGGCGACGTCGGCTCGCTGTCGCTCGGCGCCGCCCTCGGGCTGCTCGCCGTGCTGACCAAGAACGAGCTGCTCTCGGTCGTGATCTGCGGCGTGTTCTTCATGGAGACGCTGTCGGTGATCACGCAGGTCGTGTCGTTCAAGCTGACGGGGAAACGGGTGTTCCGCATGGCACCCATCCACCACCACTTCGAGCTCCGCGGGTGGGCGGAGCCGAAGATCATCGTGCGCTTCTGGATCATCGCGATCATGCTCGCGCTGATCGGGCTCGGCTCCTACAAGCTGCGCTGAGAGGACGGGGATGGGCGACGGGGCGGCGGGCGGCGGGTTCGACACGGCGGGGCCGGGACGGGACGTCGCGGGCCGCCGCTGCGCGGTGCTCGGCCTGGCCCGCACCGGCATCGGCGTCGCGCGGCTGCTGGCCCGCCGCGGAGCGCACGTCGCCGCCCTGGACCTCAAGCCCCGACACCTGCTCCCGCCGGGGATCGACGAGCTCGAGCGGTCCGGCGTGCGAATCCTCCTGGGGCCGCACCCGGCGGAGGAGCTGCGCCGCGCCGAGCTGATCGTGATCAGCCCGGGGATCCCGGACCTCCCGGAGGTGGCGGAGGCCGAGGCGGCCGGGGTGCAGGTGGTCTCGGAGGTCGAGGTCGGCCTGTGGTGGCTGCGGGCGCCCGTGGCCGCCGTGACCGGCACCAACGGGAAGTCGACCGTCACCACGCTGCTCGGCGAGATGGGCCGGCGCGCCGGCCGCCCGACCTTCGCCGGCGCGAACCTCGGCACCCCGCTGGCCGACGCGGTCGACGGGCCGGCCGACGACCCGGCCGGGCTGGTGGTGGCGGAGCTGTCGAGCTTCCAGCTGGAGCGGACGACGTCGCTGCACGCGCGCGCGGCCCTGCTGCTCAACGTCACCGACGACCACCTCGACCGCCACGGGTCGCTCGAGGCCTACGCCGCGGTGAAGGCGCGGGTGTTCCGGAACCAGACGCCGGACGACTTCGCGGTCGTGCCGGCGGGCGATGCGCTGTGCGAGCGGCTCGCCGCCGCGGGGCGGGCGCGCGTCGTGCGGTTCGGCGCTCCGGGGTCGGAGGCGTTCGCCGAGGGGGAGGAGCTGGTGGTGCGGGCGCCGGGGACGGCCGAGCTGCGGCTGCCGCGGTCGCTGCTGCGGCTCCGCGGCGCGCACAACGTGGACAACGCCCTCGCCGCCCTGCTCGCCGCCCGGCTGCTCGAGCTGCCGCCCGCGGCGATGTCGGCGACGCTGGAGGCGTTCACCGGGCTGCCGCATCGCATGCAGCTCGTCGGCGAGGTGCGGGGGGTCGAGTACTACGACGACTCGAAGGCCACGAACGTCGGGGCGGCCCTGCGGGCGATCGAGGGGCTGGACCGGCGGGGCGTGCTGATCGCGGGCGGCCGGGAGAAGGGAGGCTCGTACGCGCCGCTGCGCGAGGCGATCCGGCGGCAGATCACGCGGCTGGTGCTGATCGGCGAGGCGTGTCCGGCGATGCGGGCCGAGCTGGGGGACCTGGTGCCGTGCGAGGACGCCGAGACGCTGGAGCAGGCGGTGCGGCGCGCGGCGGCGGCGGCGGAGCCGGGACAGGCGGTGCTGCTGGCGCCGGCCTGCTCGAGCTACGACATGTTCCGCGACTACCTCGAACGGGGGAACCGGTTCGCGGAGACGGTGCGGGAGCTGGCGCGCGAGGCGGTGACGGAGGGCGCTCGTGGCGATTGACGTGCGCCGGCCGGTGGCGTCGCTGGGCCTCGGCGGCAGCCTCGAGCCGACGGTGTCGCGGCCGACGGCCGAGCCGGTCCCGGCGGCGGCGCGGGGGGACTTCGACCGGGTGCTCGCGGCGACGGTGCTGTGCCTGGTGGCCTTCGGGCTGGTGATGATCTACAGCGCCAGCCACGTGCAGGCGCTGCGGCAGTTCGGCTCGAGCACCTACTTCCTGTCGCGCCAGGTGCTGTTCGCGGGGCTCGGCACGACGACGATGATCGCGGTGTCGTACGTGCCGTTCCGGCTGTACCGGATGCTGACCTACCCGATCCTCGTGCTGGGGCTGCTGGGGCTGGTGGCGGTGGTGGCCGGCGCGGGGACGACGATCCGCGGCGCCACGCGCTGGATCTCGCTCGGCCCGGTGAACCTCGAGCCGTCCGAGCTGGCGAAGGTCGCGGTCGTGATCTGGCTCTGCTACTCGGTGGCCAAGAAGCGCGAGCTGGTCCGGTCGTTCTCGGTGGGCTTCGTGCCGCACGTGCTGCTGGCCGGGCTGACGGCGTTCCTGTGCCTGCTCCAGCCGGACTTCGGCTCGGCGATGATCATCGCCTTCATGACCTTCGCGATCCTGTTCGTGGCCGGGGCCCGGGTCTCGTACCTGCTCGGGTCGCTGTTCGTCGCCGTGCCGATCGTCTACCAGGTGATCGCCGGCTCGGCCTACCGCTCGGCGCGCGTGCTGAGCTTCCTCGACCCGTGGCGGGACCGGCTGGGGGCCGGGTACCAGCTGGTCGAGTCGCAGATCAGCTTCGGGGCGGGCGGGGTGCTGGGGCAGGGGATCGGCGAGGGGCGGCAGAAGCTGCTGTTCCTGCCCGACGCGCACAACGACTTCATCTCGGCGATCGTCGGCGAGGAGCTGGGGCTGGTGGGGGTGCTGGCGCTGCTGGCCGTGTTCGGCCTGCTGCTGGTGCGCGGCTACCGCATTGCCGCGCGCTGCCGGGACGTCTTCGGCAGCTTCCTGGCCTTCGGGCTGACCACGCTGATCGGCCTGCAGGCGCTGATCAACGTCGGCGTCGCGATGGGCGCCCTGCCGACCAAGGGGCTGACGCTGCCGTTCGTGAGCTACGGCGGCTCGAGCCTGCTGGTGCACCTGGCGGCCGCAGGCGTGCTGCTCAACATCAGCCGGTCCGCCGCGCGGGAGCCGGCGGGACCGGAAGACGGGCGGTGAGAGGATGATCCGGCATTCGCACCATCGGCTGCACTTCGTGGGGATCGGCGGGATCGGCATGTCCGGCATCGCCGAGATCCTCGCCAACCTCGGCTACCGCGTCAGCGGCTCGGACCTCAAGGCCAACGACAACACCGCGCGGCTGGAGAAGCTCGGGGTCAAGGTCGCCACCGGACCGCACGACGCCGGGCACGTGCCCGCCGGCACCGACGTGGTCGTCGTCTCCTCGGCGGTCCGCCCCGGCAACCCGGAGGTGCTCGAGGCGCGCCGGCGCGGCGTGCCGGTGATCCCGCGGGCCGAGATGCTGGCGGAGCTGATGCGGCTGCGCGAGGGGGTCGCCGTCGGCGGCACGCACGGCAAGACCACCACGACCTCCCTCGTCGCCACCATCGCCGCCCACGCGAAGCTCGACCCGACCGTCGTGATCGGCGGCCGGCTCAACGCCCTCGGCTCCAACGCCAAGCTCGGCCGCGGCGACTGGATCGTCGTCGAGGCCGACGAGAGCGACGGGTCGTTCCTCAAGCTGTCGCCGCGCATCGCGGTGGTGACCAACATCGACCCCGAGCACCTCGAGCACTACGGCGACTTCGACCGCCTGCGCGCCGCGTTCCTGCAGTTCGCCAACGGCGTGCCGTTCTACGGGCTGACCGTGCTGTGCCTGGACCACCCGGTGGTCCAGGGCCTGATCCCCGAGCTGACCAAGCGCTTCGTGACCTACGGCGTCTCGGCGCAGGCCGATTACCGCGCGCTCGACGTGCGCCCCGCGCTCGACGGCTGGGGCAGCACCTTCACCCTGCTGGTGCGCGGCACCGAGCGCGGCGAGTTCACCGTGCGGATGCCCGGCACGCACAACGTGCTCAACGCCCTGGCGGCGCTCGCGGTGGCCGACGAGATGGGCGTGCTGCCGGTCCAGGCGGCCGAGGCGCTGGCCTCGTTCCGCGGCGTGCAGCGCCGCTTCACCGTGGCCGGCGTCGCGGACGGCGTGACGGTGGTCGATGACTACGGCCACCACCCGGCCGAGATCGTCGCGACCCTCGAGGCGGCCTACGGCTGCCGGCCGCGGCGCATCGCCGCCGTGTTCCAGCCCCACCGCTACTCGCGCGTCGCGCGCCTCGCCGACGAGTTCGCCCGCGCCTTCAACCGCGCCGATCACCTGCTGGTCACCGAGATCTACTCCGCCGGCGAGGACCCGTTGCCGGGCATCTCCGCCGTCAAGCTGGCCCAGGCGATCCGCCTCCACGGGCACCGCGACGTGACCTTCGTCCCCGACCTCGCCGCCGCCGTCGAACACCTGCAGGGCTGGGTCCGCGACGGCGACATGGTGCTGACCCTCGGCGCCGGCGACGTGTCCTGGGTCGGCCGCGAGCTGCTGCGTCTGCGCGGCGGGAGCGAAGGGGTCGACCGGCGGGCGCCGTTCTCCACCGAGACCACGAGCGGCCCCGGCGGCTCGGAGCGCCGGCGCCGCCCGGCGCGGAAGAAGAGGTAGGAGGCCGGGAGGACGATGTTCGGACGGGGACGCAACCAGCCGGCGCGACGGGCCAACGCCCGGACGGTCCCCCCGCCGGGCGGCGGTGACCCCGCGGGACGTGCGCGGCGCCGGCCGTCCCTGCGCCGCCTGCTCCGCATCGTGCTCGCGGTGCTCGTCCCCACCACGTTCGGCGCCGCCGCCCTCGGCGCCGTCTACTACGCCGCCGACGAGGCCGCCGCGTACCTCGACGAGTCGTCCGGGTTCCGCGTGGAGCGGATCGAGGTCGTCGGCAACGAGCGGCTCGCCGACCGCCAGGTGCTCGAACGCGCCGGTCTGGCGCCCGGGTCGAGCATCTTCGACGTCGACATCCAGGCCGCCCGCCGCCGCCTGCTGCTCGACCCCTGGAT
>JAFGHH010000560.1 GCA_016930215.1 Deltaproteobacteria bacterium | reverse complement strand
TTGCCGTTCCTGTTGACGGGCGGGTTGCTGGTGGGGTTGCACGCGTCGGAGCTGAACCAGCTGTTGCAGGGGGACGAGCTGGCGGAGGCGCGCGGGGTGGCGGTGCGGCGCGTGCGGGGGGCGGTGTTGGCGGGGGTGGCGTTGTTGACGGGGGCGGCGGTGTCGGTGGCGGGTCCGATCGGGTTCGTGGGGTTGATCGTGCCGCACACGGTGCGGTTGCTGGCGGGGTTGGACCATCGCCGGACGGTGCCGCTGGTGGTGTTGTGGGGCGGGGTGTTCCTGGCGGTGTGCGACACGGTGGCCCGTTCGGCGTTCGCGGCGGAGATCCCGGTGGGGGTGTTGACGGCGCTGCTCGGCGGCCCGTTCTTCCTGTGGGTCCTCGGCTCGCGCGGGCGGCGGGTGCGGCCGCTGTAGCGCCGCGCCGCGACCGGAGTGGGGGCCGGCACTGCGGGCCGCGCCGCGGAATCCGGGTTCGCCCGCTCGGCTTGACACATCCCACGCAGTTCGCCTAGTTTCGGCGCTGCCCGACGTGGGTCGAATGGCCCTCGGCACGCTTTGGCGGCTCGCAGGCACACGGGCCAAGGAGCAGCGGGACCATGAAGGTCGAAAACGGCAAGATCGTGAAGCTCGAGTACAAGCTGACCAAGAAGAACGGCGAGCTCATCGAGTCGTCCTCGGTCAAGGGGCCGATCGAGTTCGTCGTCGGGCGCGGGCAGTTCCTGCCCGGTCTGGAAGCCAGGCTGGTCGGCATGGATCCGGGCGAGTCCAAGACGTTCTACCTCGCGCCGGAGGAGGGGTTCGGCGCGAAGGATTCCGGGCCGTCGCGCGAGATGCCGAAGACCGATTTCCCCGAGAACACGGAGTTCAAGGTCGGGGCCCGGTTCTCGGCGAGGCTGCCGGGGGGCATCGAGGTCTACTTCGAGGTGATCGAGAACAAGATCGACACCGTGGTGGTGCGCCTGCACCATCCGTTGGAAGGCGAGACGATCACGGCCGAGGTGACCGTGCTCGAGGTCCAGGAAGCCAACTAGTCGGATGGCGATCGGAGGTTCCGGAGCGGGACGCCGCAACGTGCCCGTCGCGGCGGTGTGCCGGGTTCCGCCGCCGGTCCCGGAGGCGCAGGAACCCGACGCCGGACTGCGCCACCATCGCGCCTTCGTGCTGTCCTGCATTGCGCTCGTGTTCGTCGCGGTCTTCGCCGTGCCGGTCGTGTTCCTGCACGTCCGCGCCACGACCGCCGCGACGATCGACCGCGCCGGCCCGGCGCCGACGACCGTGGCCGTCGTCTCGGGGGCCGCGGGCGCGGCCTCCGGCGCGGCGCCGCGGCCGCTGACCGAGGCCGAGCTCGACGCGGTGGGGGAGGACGAGGGTCCCCCGGCGCCGGCCCCGGCGCCGCCCCCGCAGACGCTGGCCGACGCCTGCAAGCGGTTGCCGGGCTACGGCACGATCTTCGTCGAGCCGCAGCCGGGGGAGGAGGGGATCGAGGTCTTCGAGGGCACGTTCGGCCGCCGGACGTTCTTCCAGGTCGTCAAGGCCCACAGCCGGGACCTCGACGCCGTCGCGGCGATCAGCGAGGCGGTACGCCGCACGCAGCTCTTCGACTTCCGCCGCATCCGGCCCGACGACCGCTACCGTCTGTTCTGCACTACCGACGGCACGATCCGGATGTTCGAGTACTCGCGCAGCGAGACCGAGATGTACCACGTGGTGCGGGCCGGCGAGGCCTCGTTCGTGGCGCACCAGGTCGAGGTTCCGGTGGAGGATCGGGTCACCCGCGTCGCCGGGCGCGTCGAGGGGGCGCTCTCGCGCTCGTTCGTCGCGGCGGGCCTCGACGCCTCGATCGTCTCGCTGGTCACCGACATCTTCTCGTTCTCGATCAACTTCTCGCGCGACGTGCGCGCCGGCGACCGCTTCCGTCTGGTGGTCGAGGAGCGCTGGATCGCCGGGCGGTTCCACCACTACACGCGGATCCTGGCCTTCGAGTACGCGGGGCAGCTGATCGGCGCGGTCAAGGCCTACGCCTTCGATGTCGGCGGCAGGACCCGCTTCTTCGCCGCCGACGGCAGCTCGGTCCAGCGCGTGTTCCTCTCCGCGCCCTGCCGTTACGAGGCGATCAGCTCGCGTTTCGATCCCAACCGCATGCACCCGGTGCTGCACGTGCGCAAGCCGCACGAGGGGATCGACCTCGTCGCGCCCACCGGCACGCCGGTCTACGCCATCGCCGACGGTACGCTGGCGTTCCACGGCGAGAAGGGGCCGAACGGGGAGCTGGTGGTGCTCGAGCACCCCGGCGAGATGATGAGCTACTACGCGCACCTGTCGGCCTACGCGCCGAACCTCCGCGACGGGATGTCGGTCCGCCGCGGACAGCTGATCGGCTACGTCGGCAACACCGGCCGCTCGACCGGGCCGCACCTGCACTTCGGCATCAAGCTCCACGGGAAGTTCGTCGACCCCGAGACCTACCTCCGCTCGCGCCGCGCCCAGCCGGTGCCCGCGGCGCAGACCGAGGCGTTCCGGGCGCGCGTGGCGGAGCTGGACGCCGAGCTGGCGCTGGTCCCGCTGCCCGCCGGCCCCGCCGCGGCCGCGGCGCCGGCGACGCCCGAGGTCGGCTATGCGCCGGCGGCCGACGCCGGGAACTGAGCGGCCGATGTGGGGGAGGAGAGATTCGGAGGAAGGGTGCGTCGCGGCGCGCCGGGCCGGTGCGTCCGGGCGGACCGGCCGTGGGCGGCTGCGGGCCGCGCTGCGCGTCTTCCCCCTCGCCGCGTGTCTGCTCTTCGTGCCGGGCGCCACCTGCGAGCACGGCGGCGACTCCTGGCCCGGCGGCATCGGCGCGGTGCTCGGGCACTCCTCCGAGGAACATCGCCTCGTCGTGCGCGAGGTGCCGGACGACACGCCGGCGGCCGAGGCGGGACTGGAGCCGGGGGACGAGATCCTGGAGATCGACGGCCGCGAGGTCGCCGCGCTGTCGGTGCGCGAGGTGGTCGCGGCGCTGCGCGGCGAGGTCGGCTCGCGCGTCCGGCTGCGCGTGCGGCGCGGCGACGACGAGCGCGAGGTCGAGGTGCCGCGCGCGCCCTACCGCGACTGACGCTCAGGACGCCTCGTCCGCCAGCTTCCGGAACCCGCGGGCCAATCCCAGCGCCAGCTCGGCCGAGGGCGGCACCGCCCGGCGGTAGCGGCGCAGGTGGGCCGACAGCTCGGCCTGCGCCGTGCGGCTCCCCAGGGCGTAGGCGGCGTAGAGGTAGGCCAGCGCCGCGAATACCAGTTTCGGCGGGAAGCCGTCCGGGTGGCGCAGCACCTCGGCGTGGCGCCGGATCGTCTCGCGGACCCGCATCCCCCCGTGGGTCGTCGTCGGGTCGTCGTCGCTTGCGGTTCGCTTGGTCGTCGTCGGTTCGTGCATCATCGCCATCCTCCTGCCTTCGCGGCGCCCGGCCCATCGCGCCCGGACGGCGATTCGTTGCGTGGGTCGTTCGTCCAGGGGAGCCGTCGGGCGGTCCTCCATCCGAGGCCGGCTCGGATCGGGCCCCTTGCCGCCTCGGCCGCGGGTGACTATGGTTCCGGAGGGTTGCGGAGGCGGCGCGATGAAGTGAGGGGCGCCGGGCTCCATGAGGAGTGACGATGGCGATTCGCAAGGTGCTCGTCTACCCGGACAAGCGGCTGCGGGAGAAGGCCCAGCCCGTCGAACGCATCGATGACTCGGTCCGCCGGCTGCTCGACGACCTGGCCGAGACGATGTACGCCGAGCCCGGCGTCGGGCTGGCCGCGCCGCAGCTCGGTGTCTCGTTGCGGGTGTTCGTGATCGACCTCAAGTCGCCCGAGGGCGGCGAGCTGCTCGAGTTCGTCAACCCGCGGTTCCTCTCGCGCGAGGGCGAGATCACGTGGAAGGAGGGGTGCCTGTCGTTCCCCGGGATCTCCGAGGAGATCACGCGGCACGGGCGCGTCTCCGTGGAGGCACTCGACCGGAACGGCAAGACGTTCACGATCGACGGCGAGGAGCTGCTGGCGGTGGCGATGCAGCACGAGTACGACCACCTCGACGGCAGGCTGCTGATCGACCACGTGTCGTTCCTCAAGAAGCGGATGATCCGGCGCGAGATGGCGAAGCTGGCGGTCGAGCGGGGTGCGACGACCGACGCGGAGGCCGGGTGACGCCGAGGATCGTGTTCCTGGGCAGTCCGGAGGCCGCGTTGCCGGCGCTCCGGGCCGCCGCACGCGTCGGCGAGGTGGTCGGCGTGTTCTCGCAGCCCGATCGGCCCGCGGGACGCGGCCGCCGGTTCTGTTCGCCGCCGGTGGCCCTGGCGGCCCGCGAGCTGGGGCTGGCGGTGCACCAGCCGCCGGGGGTGCGCAAGCCGGAGGTCCGCGCGCTGCTCGAGTCGCTGCGCCCGGACGTGCTTCTCGTCGTCGCCTACGGCCGGATCCTCCCGCCGGCGATCCTCGAGCTGGCCCCGCGCGGCTGCGTCAACGTCCACTTCTCGCTCCTGCCGCGCCACCGCGGCGCCGCGCCGGTGGCGCACGCGATCCTCGCCGGCGACGAGCGCACCGGCGTCACGCTGATGCAACTCGACGAGGGGCTCGACACGGGACCGGTGTTCGCGCGGCGCGAGGTAGCGATCGGGCCGGAGGAGACGGCCGGCGAGCTGACGGCGCGGCTGGCCGTGGTCGGCGCGGAGCTGGTCGAGGCCGAGCTGCCGCGTTGGGTCGCCGGGGAGCGGGAGGCGCGGCCGCAACCGGCCGACGGCGCCACCCTCGCCCCGCCGCTCGACAAGTGCGACGGCGCGATCTGCTGGGACCGGCCCGCGGACGAGGTCCACCGCCGGATCCGCGCGGTCACGCCGTGGCCCGGGGCGTTCGGGTATCTCGAGGGCCGGCGGATCATCGTGCACCGCGCTCGACCGCTGCCGCACGTGCCGTCGCCGGGCGCCGGCGTGGTCCTCACCGAAGCGCGGCGGCTGGCGGTCGGGACCGCGGACGGCTGCCTCGAGCTGCTCGAGCTGCAGCGCGAGGGGAGCAGGCGCACCGACGCCCGCTGCTTCCTCGCCGGCTGCTGCCCCGAGCCGGGCGCGCGGGTCTGTCCCGAGCCGCCGGCGCGGGGAGGGTGAGGCGATGCCGATCTACAGCAAGCGCGGCGACGACGGGACCACGGCACTGCTCGGGGGCGAGCGGCGGTCGAAGGACGACCTGCGGGTGGAGGCCTACGGCACGGTGGACGAGCTGAGCTCGGTGGTGGGGCTGGTCGTGGCGCGCTGTCCCGACGAGCCGACGGCGGCGGCGCTGCGCGGCGTCCAGTGCGACCTGTTCGCGTTGGCCGCCCGGCTGGCCAGCCCCGGCGCGGTCCCCGCAGGCGCGCCGCTCGACGAGACCCGGGTGACCGCGCTCGAGGCGATCATCGACGACGTCGACCGCCGCGTCGGGCCACTGCGCGGCTTCATCCGTCCCGGAGGGCACGAGGCGGCGGCGCTGCTGCACGTGGCGCGGACGGTGTGTCGGCGGGCCGAGCGGCGGATGGCGGCGCTGCACCGGGCGGACCCGCTCGACCCGTTGTACCTGCGCTACGTCAACCGGCTGGCCGACGCGCTGTTCGCGCTGGCGCGGCAGGTGAACCACGCGATGGGGTTCGGCGACGAGCCGGTGGGCGCGGGAGCGGCGGGAGGGCACGCCAAGACGCCATCGAAGAGGTAGACCGGCGCGGCGCTGGCCCGCGCTTGGCGCGGGCCGAGCCCGCCGGGGGCGCGAGCGCGACGACGGGCGGGGAGGGGGTCACATGCGCACGCGGCGGCCGAGGTGCATGGCGGCCTGGAGGCCGG
>JAFGHH010000091.1 GCA_016930215.1 Deltaproteobacteria bacterium | reverse complement strand
GTTCCTCGTTCCTTGTTCCTTGTTCCTCGTTCCTTCTTGCTTCTTGCTTCTTGCTTCTTCCTTCTTCCCTCCGTTCCAGGCATCGTTCGTCCCGGAGGTGCGGGATGGACTCCGACTCGACCCGTCTCCCCCCGACCGGCACGGTCCCCGTCGCCCTGATCCTCGACCCGCGACTCCCCGGGAAGACCCGCACCTACCTGCGGGACCGCGAGCCGCAGGCCGACGGTCGCTACCGGCTCGTCGAACCACCCCCCAGCGACCCGCAACGCGACGGCCTGCGCGACGCCGCCCTGGAAGCCGCTACGACCGGACCGGCCCTCGTCGTCCTCGCCGAACACTCCGACCGCGAGTTCCTCGAGGCCGCCGGCGTCCGGATCACCTGGGCCCGTCCCACCCGCCGCGGCTGGACCCTGATCGAAGCGCCCGACCTGCTCCCCCTGCCGCCGCCCCGCCTGTGGGACGAACACGGAAAACCGCTGATGCCGATCGTCGGCCCGAGCGGCTCGGAGGAGGATATCGACAGCATCCCCCTCGCCAAGGCACTCGCCAAATGGTTCGGCACCCCCGCGCCGGACGGCCCGCCGGACGGCGACGAAGTCGCCCTCGTGGACAAGCCGAGACTCTCCGCCGAGGCACTCGACGGACGCCTCGGACGGACCGAGCTGTGGGTCCAGGACGGCAAACTGTGGGCCTGGGGCCCGCGCCTCGACGAGCTCCGCGAGAAACTGTCCCCGTGGCACGTCGTCGAGGAACCAGGGGATTGGTACGAAGCGTGGCAGAAGGTCGTCGGCGGGAACCCCAACCCGTGGCCCCTCGAGGAAGCTCTCCACCAGCCCGATGCCCCGGCACTGGCCGAGCTGCGCGCCAGGTTCGGACGCGTCGCCGATACCTGGGTCGCCTCGTGGGTCCAACAGCAGATCGCTCGCCTGCTCGACGCCGCGCGCGTCGAGCCGCCACCCACCTCGGTCCGGCCCGACGCGCCCGCCGAGACCTCGGCGCGCGAAGAACTGCAACGACTCGCCGACCGCGGCGCCCAGGGAACCCCCGAGGCGCTCGCGCTGCACTTCCTCCTGGCCGCCATGCTCGAGGCGCCGCTGCGGGTCGCCCCGCCGGCCGAAGGCGAGAGACTTCACCTGTGGGCGTCCCTCGGCCCCGGACACCTCGTCGAACTGCGCGTGCTCGCCCTCCTGGGCGAATCCCACCCGCTGCGGGCCCTGAGGCGCGACACCCGGACCGGCCCCGAACTGGCCGAGGCGGGCGATGCCCTGCTCGTCTTCCGGACCCACACCTCGTCGGGCTGAACCGCCGGCCTCGTCAGAAAAACCGCTTCGCCACGCCCAGCGCACCCTGCTTCCAGGGAACCCGGTGCGAAACCCCGCTGCGGCCCCGGAAATTGTCCAGGTGCTCGAGGTACCACTCGTAGTTGCGAAGCAGCGCGTCCTTGTTCGAGTGCTTCGGCTCGAATCCGAGCGTCCTCTGCGCCTTCTCGATCGAGACGAACGAATCGGTGACCGCCGTCTCGTAGATCCACTTGTACAACGGCGAAAGATGGAAGAACTCCAGCACCCGCAACGCCGCGATCGCCGGCCACGCCGGAAGCGGCACGACCTTCTTGCCGAAACCCGCCCGGTCGAGCACCGCCTGGAAGTCCTCCCCCATCGTCGTGAACTCCTTCGCCCCGATGTTGAAAGCGTCGTTCACCCGCGCCTCGTCCAACGTCGCGCACAGGTGGATCGCCTCGCACAGGTCCTCCACGTCGAGGAACTGATAACGGTTCCTCCCGCTCCCCAACACCGGGAACCCACGCCCCTCCCTCGCCCAGTCGTAGAACATCGCGAACGCCCCCAGCCGCTCCGGCCCGAGGAACGACTTCGGCCGGAGGATCGGCAGGCACATCCCCTTCGCGCGGTACTCCCGACACACCGCCTCGGCCTCCACCTTCGCATGCCCGTACGGACCGACACCCTCCACCCGGTCCGTCTCGAACAACGGATGGTGGTCCGGAATCCCGTAGACCGCCGTCGACGAGATGTGGATCAGACGCCGCACCCCGTGCCGCCAGGCCGCATCACATACGTTGCGCGTCCCCTCGATGTCCGTCGAGAAGATCTCCTCCTCGGAATACAACGGCAACGCCGCCGCCGCGTGCACCACGATGTCCACGCCCTCCAGGACACGGTCCACCATCGCCCGGTCGCGGATGTCGCCCCGGTACGACGTGATCCTCTCCCGGCAGTCCGCGTAGTCGAACTCCACCAGGTCCAGGTTGACGATGTCGTACCCCCGCTGCAGCAGGTACCGCACCAGGTTGATGCCCAGGAAACCCGACCCCCCCGTGATCAACCACTTCGTTCGCGTCGTCATTCGAAACTCCCGTCCACCAATCGACGGGCCGGAACTTGCTCCACCCCGTCGCCGAGGTCAAGCGACACCCGCTCCCCGACAACCGCAATCCACCCCGCCGCCCCGCTCGCCACGCGGGCCTACGGCACGCTGCAGAGCCAGCGGTCCGCCGAAACCACCCACTGCACGCGGTCGCCCCGCCGCAACTTGCGCTCGACGCCGCTCCGGTCCACGACCTGGATGACCACGGGCAGACCCAGCTTCTCCTGGTAGTGGAGCAGGTGGGGCGAGAGCTCGGTCTCCCCGAGCTTCGCCTCGATCAGGCAGACGGGTCGCCGGCGCTCGGTCACGACGAAGTCGACCTCGCGCTTCTCCTTGTCCCGCAAGTAGTGCAGGTCGAAGCTGCCGGCACCAATCGCCGTCCAGGTCCGGACGGCCTTGAACAGGTGGCAGGCCACCAGGTTCTCGAAGCGCCTGCCGGCGTCGTCCAACTCGGACCAGTCGTACAGGTACACCTTCGGCTCCTTCCGCAGGGCTCGGCCGAGGCTCGCGGCGAACGGCGGCACCTTGAACAGGAAGTAGAAGCGCGCGAGGGTCTCCAGCCAGTCGCGCGCGGTCTCGAAGGCGGTGCCCAGGTCTTCGCGAAGCGAGTTGACCGAGAGCGGGCTGCCGACGCGATCGGCGACGAGATGCGTCAGCAGCTCGAGCAGCGACAGCTCGCGGATGCGCGTCGCGTCGCGGATGTCCTCGCGGACGAGCAGCGTGCGGCGCTGCCGGCGCCACACCTCCGCGAACGCATCCTCGCCCTTGGTCAGCGGCTCGGGAAAACCCCCGAAGACGGACAGCGCCCGGTAGTCCCGCTGCGCACCAGGAGTCCCGGGAAAACCGTCGACCATCGCCGCCCGGAACTCGACCGGCGGCACGAATCGGCCGTGCAACTCGGAGAGCGTGAACGGGAACAGCGGCAGCGGAAGGTAGCGACCCAGCAGGCTGTCGCCGCCCTTGGCATACAGGTCGAGCCGTCCGCTGCCGGTGACGAGGAACAGGAAGTCCTCGCGGTACTTGTCGAAGGCCCCCTTGAGGTAGTTCTTCCAGCGGGCGTACTTGTGGATCTCGTCGAACAACACCAGGTCGTCGCCGGTCCGGTCGGCTTCCTCGAAGAAGTACGGGTTGCGGGCCAGGCGGCGCTGATCGGTCAGGATGTCCCAGTTGAAGTACAGCGTCTGGCGGTGCGATCTCCCGCAGGCCCGCGCGAGCGTGGTCTTTCCCACCTGGCGCGGACCGCTCAGGAAGACCATCTTGCGGTGGGTCGTCAGGAATTTCTGGACGAACGGCTCGAGGGTTCTCGGCTTCATGGGCTCATAGTTCGAGCCACCTCTGAAAAAGTCAAGACCGAATCAGGGATCGGTCGAATCAGACCCGGTCGGCCCGTCCCGGGCCGAAGACCGCCGACGCGGAGCGTGAGCAGGAATCGGCAGGCCGGGTAGCGGAACCGAATCGCAGGCACCCGTTTCCGGTGCCGTCCGTTCCGCCGCCGCCCTCGGTGGTGGAAACTCCCCGCCAGGCGCGACTACCGTTCCCCGGCTTCCGGCGACTCCACGGAGACGGGCGCCGACTCCGGAACCGCGGGCTGCCGTGGTTCCCCCGGTGGCTCGACGGAGACGGGCGATGGCTCCGGAGTCGCGAGTCCGGGCGGCTCCGCCGGGCCCTCGACGGGGACGCGCGACGACTCCTCCGGAACCGCCGCCGGCGGCGATTCCACCGGCCCTGCCGCCGACGCAGGAACCTCGTAGGGCGCTCGCCGCGCCGCGAACGACCGGTCCATCAACGGCACCTTCTCCCCCATACACTCCAACTCCTCCGCCGTGGCGTCCGGACTCAGAAGCCGCCGCACCCGCCGGTGGCCCCCCACCACCCGAACCATCTCTCCGCTCGTGCAGTCCAGGACGCTCTGCCGGACCTCCGCCAGCTCGCTGTCCATCCAGTCGACCGAATCCACGAACCGCTCGAAGTCCGACAGGTGGCCCTCGAAATCGTCCGGCAGGTTGCAGTACCCCAGCATCAGGATCGTCGGGAACGTAGCGTCGTCGTAGGGCCCCCCCAGCCAGAGGAAACCCGCACGCACCAGAATCAACGTCGCTCGCTGCCAGAGACTCGTCTCCGAAAGCGAAAGCTGGTCCACGTTCGCCACCTGGAACGTGATCCGGTACGCCTCGTAGCCGCCCACCACCCACGGCCCCTCGTCCAGAATCTCCGTCGCGTACCGTCTCGCGTCAACCCGCACCTCGACCTCCCCCGTGGCTTGGCGGACCGTCGTGACCACCCTGCCCGAGCCGGACACCGACTCGACGTACATCCGCGCCAGCACGCGCAGCTCGGTCCGGTCGAACCGCTGGCTCAACGGCAGCGTCCGGGCCCACATCGTCCCCGCGTCGCGCGCGTTGCGCAACAGCAGGTCGTAGGTCGGGATCGTCCCGGCGCTCTCCCAGGTGCCGTCCCCGTCCAGATCGAGCGACAACTCCGTCTCGAAGTCGGGGCCGACGCGGGGCGCCCACCGGTTCCTGTCGAGGTAGAAGTTGTCCACCATCCAGTCCGCCGACACGAATTGGCCTTCCGCGTCGCGCAGGATGCGGTAGGCGAAGAACGAGTGCCGATACCCCGTCGGCTCGAGCGACCCGAACCTCGTCGCACAACCCTCGACGAGTACGCCCACGGCCAGCGCAAGCACCACGGGTACCGTCCACCGATTCGTCATGGCCTCCCTCCCCGTCCGGGCTCCGGCATTCCTCCCGCAGTTGACCACGAGGGCTCGGAAACCGGCAAGAGGCGTCTTGCCGGCCGGCGGCCACACGCCTCGCTCGAGGACGCCGCAGGACACCCCGGACCGCCCGAGGCCGAGTCCCGTCGGAGACTCGGCGGAAGACACCGCCGGCACGCCGCCCCGCGACCGCCGACGCCGATTGCACCGCCGCCACCCTCGGTGGTACAAAACCCACCGCCACGCCGGAGTGGCGGAACTGGCAGACGCGCCGGACTCAAAATCCGGTGGGCCAAAAGCCTGTGAGGGTTCGAGTCCCTCCTCCGGCACCACGGGCGGAACCCGATCCGCGGGCGAACGACACCGGGCGCCGTCGCTCTTGAACCGCGGATCCGATTCTGCTAGGAGTCGTACCGCGCGGGATGCCCGCGGAACGCACCGCGCCTCCGGGCGCGACGGTGGAGGTCGGGATGGCGGCGCCGGAAACGGTGATCTTCGAAGAGGAGTTCGCGCGGATCAACCTCGTCTGCGACCGCCTCCGCAGCGATGCGAACGCGCAGGTCGTCTTCATCGTCGACAAGAACGGACAGCTCATCGCCGCCTCCGGCGAAACCGAACACCTCGATACCACCTCCCTCGCCTCCCTCACCGCCGGCAATGTCGCCGCCACCGGCGGCATCGCCAAACTCCTCAAGGAGAAGGAGTTCGCCACCCAGTTCCACGAGGGCGAAGTCTCCAATATCCACATCCAGATCGTCGGGCAACGCGTCATCCTCGTCGTGATCTTCGACCAACGCTCGTCGCTCGGGCTCGTGCGCCTCCGCGTCCGAAAGGCCAGCGACGAACTCAACAAGGTGTTCGACACCCTCGTCGCCAAGGCCCAACAGCCCGGCGCCATGAAGGTGCTCGAGGAAATCACCGACGAGGACATCGAGAACCTGTTCAACGAGTAGGCACGGGCGGATGTCCTTCATCAACTACTCCAGCCGCGAGATCAACTGCAAGATCGTCTACTACGGTCCGGGTCTGTGCGGGAAGACCACCAACCTCAAGTACATCTTCGGCAACACCGCCCCCGATGCCAAAGGCAAGATGATCTCCCTCGCCACCGAAACCGATCGCACCCTCTTCTTCGACTTCCTCCCCCTCTCCCTCGGCGAAATCCAGGGCTTCAAAACCCGCTTCCACCTCTACACCGTCCCCGGACAGGTCTTCTACAACGCCTCCCGAAAACTCATCCTCAAAGGCGTCGACGGCGTCGTCTACGTCGCCGACTCCCAGATCGATCGCATGGAAGCCAACATCGAGTCCCTCGACAACCTCCGCGAAAACCTCGCCGACCAGGGCTACGACCTCGACCGCATCCCCTACGTCGTCCAGTACAATAAACGCGACCTCCCCGACATCGCTCCCGTCGACGAAATGCGCGCCCTCCTCAACCTCAACGGCGTCCCCGACTTCGAAGCCGAAGCCACCACCGGCCGCGGCGTCTTCGCTACCCTCAAGGCCATCGCTAAACTCGTCTTCATGGAACTTAAACGCTCCCGCACCAGCAGCAGCACCTGATCCCTCGATCGCTACACCCCGAACACCACAAAAACACCATCTAAACAGATGGTTGATCCTCGGGCGCCCCGGAATCCAGGCCGCAAACATCTCCCGAAACCACCCCACCATGCCGCTTTTTGGCGTCGGTTGCCTATGTGGGATATAGTATGTCCAGGTAGGCCCAGAGGGGCCGGGAGGTCAACCATGGGAGCCCAGCCGATCATCGACCGTCGCCGTCATCGCGTGTACCTGACCCGCAACACCGAATACCACACGCGCGACAACCGCTGCGTCGGCGTTCGCGACCGCATCAGCGGCGATTGGCAGTGGGACCACAAGGCACTCAGCGCCCGCGTCCTGGGCGGAATCTCGTTCCAGAACGGCGGCGTCCGGCCCACGCCGGGCATCCCGTCCCTCGGCGAGTCGCTCTACCTGTGGCGCAACGACGGCGAAACCCTCATCACCTCGACCCTGGAGCTGGTCGCTCGCCCAGAGGCGCAGGTGGTGCAGGCGTACCCGACGTACCACTGACCCCGATCCGGGCGCCGAGCCGCCGGCCCCCGCCGCCCGGGTCCCACAGCTCGGAATCCCCCCCCACGTCCCCGTCGCTCGCCTTCACACGCCGCCGCTCCCGCTCCACCAGGTCGCGGAAGGTCGTGCGCGGCAGGCCGGCCGCCCGCGCCGCGGCGGCGATGTTCCCGCGGTGCGCCGCCAGCAGCGCGACGGCGTCCGCCGGCTCGGTGTCCCGCGCCGGGGCCGGCTCGTCCAACGCCCGGCGCACCGCCTCCTCGTCGATCGCCGGCCCCGCCGACACGCTCGCCGCGCGGATCACCACGTTCCGCAACTCCCGCACGTTCCCCGGCCAGCGGTGCCGCCCGAGCAACCGGAGCGCCTCGGCCGTCAGCCGCCGCGGAGGCCCCGGTACCGCCGCCAGGAACGCCCCCGCCAGCGGCCCGAGGTCCCGCGGCCGCGCACGCAACGGCGGAATCCGTACCACGAACACCGCCAGCCGGTGCCAGAGGTCCAGCCGCAGACGCCCCGACCGCACCGCCGCCGCCGGCTCGCGGTTCGTCGCCGCCACCACCCGCACGTCCACCGGCACCGCCCGCTCCGAACCCACCGGCAACACCGCGCCCTCCTCCAACACCCGGAGCAGCTTGGCCTGCAGGTCCAGCCGCATCTCCCCGAGCTCGTCGAGGAACAACGTCCCCCGGTCCGCCCGCTCGAACGCCCCCCGGTGCGCCTCGAGCGCCCCCGTGAACGCCCCCCGCTGGTGACCGAACAACAACGACTCCGCCAACTCCGCCGGCAGCGCCGCCGCGTTGACCGCCACGAACGGACCACCCCGCCGCGGACCCAGCTCGTGCAGCCGCCGCGCCAACACCTCCTTCCCACACCCGGTCTCCCCCGTCAGCACGCACGGCTCCCCCGAGAACGCCGCCAGCCGCAACACCTCCAGCGCCGCCGCCAACCCCGGCGTCGCCACCATCCGCCCGACACCCGCCGCTCGCTCCGACTCCGCCGACGGCACCACCTGCAGCTCCGTCCCGCCCAGCCGCAACGTCGCGCCCGGCAACAGGTCCGCCGCGAACACCCGACGGTCGTCCAGCCGGCAACCGTTCAGGCTCGCCAGATCCTCCACGATCGCCCGACCCGACTCCACCGTCACCCGCACGTGACGCGCACTCACCGCCGGGTCGCAGAGCACCACGTCGCAGTCCGCCGCTCGCCCCACCACCGTGACGCCCGCGTCGAGCCGCCGATGCGTCAGCCGCCCGTCGGGACCCGTCCAGCGCAACCACAACGTCCCGGCCGGCGCGGCCGGCTCGAGCGACGGGCGCGTGCGGTCGTCCTCCGGCAGACGCTCCGCCGGACCGTCCGCCGCCGCCACGTCCCCGCCGATGCCGAGCCGATACGGACCGAGGACCACCCGCCGCGGCGGCTCCAACGACACGGCGTGACGCTCGCCGACCCCGTCCACCTCCAGCGGCGCCGCCCCCCGCGAAACCGCCCACCAGCCCCGCTGCCGGAACCGCAACGCCAGGTGGAACGGACGGATCCCGTGCCCGCAGAGCCGCAACCCGTTGCCCGGCGCCGAGCCCACCTCGAGCCCCGGCACCGACAGCGGGATCGCCGCCAACTCGACCCCGTCCCGCTCCAGCAACAGATACTGCATCGCTGGCTCCTCCGCTGCCCGGCATCGCGCCCGGAACACCCCGCGTTGCGGAAGAACACGCGTCGGAATACGACCGCAGAACCCGTGCGCCGCCTCAGCTGATGAAGATGCCGAAGCCCAGGTCGAGCCCGCCGCCCGCCACCCAGGCCGGCTCGGGCCACAACAATTCCGTCACCCCGTACAGCGTGAAGTCGAAGTAGAACTCGTCGACCGTCACGAAGAACCCGCCGCCCAGCCGCAGGCCGAACCCCTCCCGCGTCGTCCACGAGGCCGGCCCGCCCGCCGCCGCCGCCCGCTCGTCCTCGGCCCACCGGTGGCTGTACGTCGGACCGAACATCACGTACGGCACGAACGATTCGCCGCCGTAGTATCGGTCCTCGTGGAGCCGCACGGTGAAGTCGAGCGCCACCGCCCCGGCGTTCAACAGCTCGCCACCCCAGTTCCGCGCGTACTTCAACCCGAA
This sequence comes from Deltaproteobacteria bacterium, assembly GCA_016930215.1. Taxonomy (GTDB): domain Bacteria; phylum Myxococcota_A; class Polyangia; order DRWM01; family JAAZOP01; genus JAAZOP01. The sequence goes on along the minus strand of JAFGHH010000091.1, from coordinate 4,373 downwards.
CCCGAAGTCGACCTCGTCCTCGTTCATGTAGAACCGCAACCCGAAATCGGTCAGCGGCTCCCCCTGCTCCCACGGCGAGAGGTACACGTACTGCTCCCCGAACTCCGCCGCCAACACGAACGAATCGCCCGCCGCCGGCCGCGACCAGGCGAGCGCCGCCAACACCCACAACCCCACCACCCCGCGGCTCACGGCGCACCCCCACCGCCGCAGCTCGGCGCCACCCAGACCGACTGCGTCCTCTCCACCTCGCCCCCTCGGGCCCGCACCAGGATCGATTGCTCCCCGCACTGCCCCGCCGGCGCCGTCACCAGCAGCCGCCAGTGGTCCGCCCCCGCCGTCGTGTCCGGCAGCGCGATCGCTACCACCCCCGGCGGCGGCTCCGCCCACACGTCGATCGAATCCGTGAACCCCGACGCCCGCGAGATGTAGATCGTCGCACCACCAGGCTGACCCGCGCTCGGGTAGACCGTCGAGGACGAGATCGAGAAGTCGTCCGGCTCGTCGTCGTAGTCGTCGTCGTAGTCCACCGGCGGGTCGAGGTCGAAGCCGAAGGCCAACGTGCACCACAGGCCACCCATCGGCCGGTCGAGGTCCGTGAACAGGTACGAAGCCCAACCCACCGCCGGCCGCAACGTGAACCAACTCCCCAGCTCGAACATCGCACCGAACGACGCGTGCAGCCCCAACCCCCAGTCCCACACCTCGTACGGCGACAACGACCACGTGCCGACCGGGTCGATGCCGAGCTCCACGTACGGGATCACGTCCCCCAGGTCCGGGATCCCGAAGCCGGCCGACACCGTCAGCCCCACCACGTCGAACGTCCGCGCGTCGTCGCCCCAACCCCCGATCGTCCGGGCCCAGGTCAGTCCCGGACGCAGGTACCAGACGAAGTCGCCCTCGTCCTCCTGGAGCAACGCCGCGACCGACGCCCCGAGCGCCAGCCCGTCGCCCTCCACCGGGATGCCGGGACCCAACGTGTGGAACGCCAGGTCGACGAACGCCCGATCCTCCGTCCCGGCCGCCGCCGGCCGCGCCGCCAGCAGGCCCACCGAGAACGCCAACACGATCCTCACGGGTGCCATGGCGGACCGAGCATACGTGCGAATCGGCCAAAGGATCCAGCCCCGCGCGCCGCGGCGGGGGGGTCGCCCTCCGACCCGCATCGTGATACCGATCCCGCGATGCGCCCTCCCCACCACCGGCCGTGGCTCGCGCTTCCCGCCGCCGCCGCCCTGCTCGCCGGCCCCGCCACGGCCTCCGCCGATGCGCTCGCCGTGCGCACCACCGGCAACGTCGCCCCCGACGCCCTCGTCGAAGGCGTCCGGCTGCGCGTCCTCGGTCCGGTCGAACTGCGCCCCGACGCCGCCCCCGGCGACGGCCTGTGGATCCTCGACGTCGCCGAATCCCCCGACGGCACGCGCCTCGTCCTCTCCGCCCCCGACGGAACCGTCCACGAACGCCTCGTGCCGCCGGGCCGGACCGCCGACGGCGCCGAGCGGGTGCGCGAGCTGTCGCTGCAGGTCGGCTTCCTGGCCGAACAGGCCGCCGCCCCGTTCGCCCAGGCCGTCCGACTCCCGCCTCCCCCGCGACCGCCGCCCGACGACGATCCCATCGAACTGCCCCTCGAACTCGCCCTCCTCGGCGCCGGCGATGCCTGGGGCGACGCCCAGGGCGAGGACCTCGCCTTCTGGCTCCTCGCCCGCTTCGGCCTGCGCTGGAACTGGAACCTGTGGACCCACGTCGAGCTCGGCTGGCAACGCCTCACCGCCCGCGGGCACTCCGACGTGGCCATCGACACGATCCCGATCCGACTCGGCGTCGGCGCCGACATCCTCTGGGAATCGTGGGAATTTCGAGCGGCGCTACAGGCCATCGCCGAATACTGGATGGTCTCCGGCGAGGCGCTCCACCCGAGCGGCTGGCGGGGCGGCGCGGGACTGCTCGTCGTCGGAGGCTACCGCATCGTCCCCTGGTGCTCCGTCGGCCTCGAAGCAGGACTGGACCTCACCCCGCGCGCCGTCCAGATCGATTACCACGACGCCCCCGTCCTGGCCCTCGGACAACTCCGCTGGCGCGCCGGCGTGTGGGTCGGCTTCGATCTGGCGGGACTGTAAGTCGCGGCCGAAACAAGGCAAGATAGGACGAGATGTCGGCCCTCGACCGGATCCTCGAAGCCTTCTCCGGAGACACGACCGTCTCCCACGACGAGTTCGTCGAACTGCTCCAGGCCCACGCACCCGAACTGTACCGGCGCGTCCACGTCCTGCTCGGACGCGCCGAGTTCGTCGATGACGTCGCCCAGCAGACGATGGTCGAGGCGCTGGCGAGCTGGCGACGCTACGATCGCTCGCGCCCCATCGGCCCCTGGATCACCGGCATCGCTCTCAACGTCGCCCGGCGCTACTGGCGCCGCACCCGCCACGGCCGCAACGCCCAGGAGACCCTCGCCGTCGCCGGCGGACCGCCCCGCTCCGGCACGCCGGAAGCCGAGACACTGTCGCGCGAACGGGCCCAGCTGCTCTACGAGGCGCTCGACACCCTCTCGCCGCTCCTCCGAGAGACGTTCCTCCTCCGCGTGGTCGAGGACCTTCCCGCGGAAGAAGTCGCGCGGCTCACCCGCACCACCGCCGGCGCCGTCCATACCCGCGTCTGCCGCGCCCGCGACGCCCTGCGCGCCTACGTCGACGCGCGGCACGAGTCCGAGGAGGTGCGGCGATGACTCCGACCGATACCCTTCCGGGAAACAGCGGCCCGGACCTCGACGCGCTCTGCGATGCCGCGCGCTCCCTCGCCGTGCAGGATGCCGCCGGACGTCGCGTCGATTGGGACGTCGTCCGGCGGCGCAGCCGCCGCCGCCGCACGCTGCGCCTCGCCGCGGCCGCCGCCGCCGCCGCAGCCCTCGTCGGCGGCCTCGGCACCGCGTGGCTCCTGGCCGGTCCGGCCGCCGTCACCGGCGACGACGCCGGCTCCCTCCAGGCCGGACTCCCGCCCGCGCCCCAACCGACGGGCTACCGCATCCTCCGGCCCGCCGAACGCGTCTACGTCGTCGCCGAAGCGTCCGCACGCGTCCACACGGCCTCCGCCTCCGAACTCGTGCTGGGCTCGGGCGTCGTCTGGGTCCAGGTCGACCCGAGCGACGGACCGCTGCCCTTCACCGTCGTCACCCCCGACGCGACCGTTCGCGTCGCCGGGACCCGCTTCGCCGTCGCCGCCGATGCCTCGCAAGGCACCCGCGTCGCAACCCTCGACGGGCACGTCGTCGTTCGCCGCGACGACCAGGAACTGCACCTCTACGGCGGCACGCAGCTCGAACCCGACGCCGCCGTTCCCACGCCGCTCGGCTCCGCTTGGCGCCTGTCGCTCGAGGAACTGCTCCCCGAGCCGAATCGACCCGCCGCCGTCGCAACCCCCGACCCGGCCGAAGCCGAACGCCCCTCGACGTCCCCGGAAACGGACGGCACGGCGGCGGATACCTCGCCCCCGCCCGCCGCCGCGGCCGATGCCGCGGAACGGTGGTACCGCGAGGCCGAACGCGCCCTCGCGCGCGGCGAGCTCGACCGCGCCATCGCCCTGCTGCAGAAGGTCGCCGACGCCGCCCCAGGCTCGACCCGCGCCGGACACGCCCTGATCGACCTCGGGCGCGCCGCACAGCGCGCCGGCAAGCCGGCCGAGGCCGAACGGGCCTACGAACGCTACCTGGCACAGCATCGCCGCGGCTCCCTCCGCGAGGACGCCTGGGTCGCCTGGTGCCGCCTGCGCGCCCGGGACGGCTCCGCCGAACGCCTGCGCGCCTGCTACTCCGGCTACCTGGCCGAGTTCCCCACCGGCGCCTTCGCCGCCGAGGCGCGCGACGCCGTCGAGCGGGCCGGGACCGCCGCACCGTGAAACACCCAAACCCCCGGCTCCCCGCCGCCGCGCTCGCAACCCTCCTCGCCGCCGGCTGCACGCTCGAGATCCACGAGGTCGCTCCCCCGTCCGATGCCGCACCGCCCGACGTCGGTCCGGACGCCGACTGCCCGGACGGCGGCCTGTGGTGCGACGGCGCCTGCTTCGACCCCGCCACCTCCCCCGACCACTGCGGCGCCTGCGGCGTCGCCTGCGGACCCCACGGCGACTGCGTCCTCGGCCTCTGCGTCTGCGACCCGGACTACGATTGGTGCCCCGGCGGCTGCACCAGGCTCGACATCGACCGCGCGAACTGCGGCACCTGCGGCGTCGCCTGCGCCGTCGGCGAGGCCTGCCGCCGCGGCGCCTGCCTGTGAACCTCCACCCCCCGGAACGCGCAGGAAACGACCCCTCGACGCGCAGGCCCACCCTTTGCTAGTATTCCAACCGGCCGGCCTTCCGCTGCCGCCGGCCGCGAGGAG
>JAFGHH010000009.1 GCA_016930215.1 Deltaproteobacteria bacterium | reverse complement strand
CCGGCACCGAGGCCGGCGCGGCCTGCGCCGACGGCGAGGTCTGCGTCGACGGCGCCTGCGCCACCTCCTGCCCCGGCCCCCAGATCGAATGCGGCGGCAGCTGCGTCGACCCCGACACCGACCGCGCCTACTGCGGTGCCTCGGGTGACTGCACCGGCGCCGAGGCCGGCGCGGCCTGCGCCGACGGCGAGGTCTGCGTCGACGGCGCCTGCGCCACCTCCTGCCCGGCGGGCCAGCTCGTCTGCGACGAGGCCTGCGTCGATCCGCTCGTGGACCGGCAGTTCTGCGGAGCCACGGGCGACTGCACCGGCGCCGAGGCCGGCGCGGCCTGCGCCGAGGGCGAGATCTGCGACGGGACGGGTGTCTGCCGGGCGAGTTGTTCCACGGGACTCGTCGCCTGCGGCGGGGCCTGCATCGATCCGGAGAGCAACCCCTCCTACTGCGGCGCCTCGGGCGACTGTTCCGGCGCCGGTGCGGGCGCGGTCTGCACCGCGACCCAGGCGTGCGTGGCCGGTTCGTGCGTGGAGCTCGATCCGTGCCCGGTGCCGACCGGTGACGAGGCCGACCTCGTCGTCGGGGCGGCGTCCGCCGTCGCCGTGGAAGGGGGCGACGCGGTGACCTACACGCTGGCCCTCGCGGCCGAGCCGTGCACCCCCGTGACGGTCACGTTGACCGCCGATCCGCAGCTCACGATCGCGCCGTCGTCGCTGGTGTTCGAACCGACCGACTGGAGTACGGCCCAGATCGTGGACGTCCGTGCCGTCCACGACTTCGACCGCGAGGGCGACCATGCCGGGCGGGTCGCGCATGCCCTGGCCAGCCGCGACACGGGCTACCACCGCCTTCCGGTCGCGGATGCCGTGATTCCCATCGAGGATCGGGCGCACCTGACCCACATCAGCGTCGCCGCCGACGGTGCGGGGAGCGACGGAGCCACGACCCTCGCGGCCGTCGACGGCACCGGGGCGCACGTCGCCTTCGCCTCCGCCGCGACGGATCTGGTGGCCAACGACACCGCCGGCTTCGTCGACGTCTTCCTCCGCGACGTCGCGGCCGGCACGACCCTCCGGCTCAGCCAGACCGCCTCGGAGGAGGGAAACGGGAACACCCGGGCCGTCGGCGTCTCCAACGACGGCACCCGCGTGGTGTTCAACACCGCGGCGACGAACCTGGTCGACCCGGCCGGGACCGCCGCCGGCGACGTCTACCTGTACACCGCCGGCACCGGCCTGACGCTCGCCAGCGGCCGCTGCGCGACGTGCAACCAGGAGCTCGCCTCCGGCGGGGTTGCCATCTCGGGCAACGGCGCGTTCGTCGCCTATGCGACGCGACGCCAGTTGCTTCCTGCCGACCCCGAGACGGAATACGACATCTACGTCCTGGAAGTCGCGACCGGCACGGCAACCCTGGACAGCCTCAACTCGATCGACGGCAACGGCACCTTCTACTGGGGGTCCAATGCCTTCGGGCCGACGCTGTCCTCCACCGGCCGGTACCTCGGGTTCAACTCGCCCGCGCGGAACCTGGACACCCCCGACCTCACCGTCCAGAACTTCCACTCCTACGTGAAGGACCGGACCAGCCGCGTGCTCACCCGGGTCAGCCGCCATTCGGGAGGGACGGCCACCTGCGAAGGCGCGTTCCAGAACGCGAACAGCGGATCCCCGACCATCTCCGCCGACGGCAGCCTCGCCGCGTTCGAGTCGCGCTGCGCCATCACCGTGCTCGCCACGGAAACCCCGGACACGAACGGCGTCTACGACGTGTTCGTGCGGGACATCGCGGCGCAGACGACCTCGCGCGTCAGCGTCTCCACGGAAGGGGCCCAGGCAGACGCCCAGAGCCTGATCGTGACGATGTCCGACGACGGTCGCTACGTCCTCTTCGCGTCCGACGCGTCCAATCTCGTCGCCGACGACACGAACGGCGTGCGCGACCTCTTCCTCCGGGACCGGACCGCGAACACCACGATCCGGGTCGGTGTCGACGTCCGCTACGACGAGCTGCCTGCGGGCACGTTGCACGCTGCGATGTCCCGCGACGGCCGCTTCGTCGCCTTCACGACCCTTGCGAACCTGCTGGCGAGCGACGACAACACCGATATCGAGGACCTCTACCTGATCCAGCTCCGCTGATTCCCGCCCAGCCGTCAGAGGCCCTTTTCCGCAGCGAACGCGGGGAACCAGCCGAACGTGAACTCGGCCTCGTCCTCCAGGACGTTCAGCCAGAACCGGTTCTCCAGGCCCAGGCGTGCGCCGCCGAAGAGCGGGACGCAGGTTTGGGGAAGACTCACGACTGGACGAGGCAGGAGGACCGAGACAGGCTTCGGATCGTGGACGCGGAACGGAGCTGGGATGGTCGGCGCGGCGGGCGAGCAGCGAAGGTCGGCTACCAGACGTCGTGCCGCGACACCAGGCTCCCGCAGTAGGCGGTGATCAGCCCCGCGATCTCGTCCAACTCCGGGTCGTGGAGCAGGTCCGCGGCCGTCTGGACCTCGCCCCGCACCGCGTCACACTCGGCCTGCGCCTCCACGGCGTTCCCGGCGCGCCGCAAGTCGTAGACGTCCTTCAGCCCCTCGGCATACACGACGATCGCGTTCCCCTTGAACAGCTGCATCCCCGGACCCTCGAGCAGCCCGGCGACGGTGGTGTCCACGGCGTCCGAGCGGCGCTCGCGGGTGGCCGGGTCGGTGTACTCCGCAACCACGCGGATCGGGTCGGCGTCGCCGAGGCCCGGGCAGCGCCGCAGGTACTGGTGGAAGACCATCGCGTCGTTCGGTGCCAGGTGCTGCGGGTCGACCTCCTCGGGCACCGTCGAGATGTCCTCGCCGTGGAACTCCTCCATCCGCAGCTGGGGCGGCAGCGTCAGCTCGACCCGCACGTCCATCACGGCAATCTCCATGTTCGCGTAGAAGTGGTCGACGAACTGGCGCCGCGCCTCCGCCGCGCTGTCAATGAACACGTAGGCTCCCTTGCCCTTGTCCGTCACGGTGTCCATCAGCGTGTCGTTGTAGCCGTCGCCGGTCCCCACGCCGACGAGGTAGATCCCCTCGCGCTCGGCGTCGCTCGCATGCACCGCGATCAACTCCTCGGCGGTGACCCCGGTGTTCGCCTGCCCGTCGCTCACCAGCACCAGGCGGTTCAGCGTCCCGGCGCGGTAGTTGCGGGCCGCCAGCTCGTAGGCCATCGCCAGCCCGGCCTCCAGGTTCGTGCTGCCCCCGTCGGCCAGGCTCGCCGCCATCACCAGCACGGTCGGGTCGTCCGGGCCCGTCACGTGGTGCGAGTCGAGGATCACCGCGCGCGAGTCGTCCCACTTCACCGCCGAGACGACGTCCCCCTCCCGCAGGCTGGACGCAATCGCCCGCACCACCTCGCGCTCCAGCTCGATCGGCGTCCCTCTCATCGAACCCGAGGTATCGAGGCAGAAGGTGATCGACATCGGCCGCCGCAGCTCGTCCGTCTGCTCGTGCCCCTGCACGCCGATCTGCATCGTCGCCCGCCCCTCGCGGTCGAGGTCCGCCCGCATCTGCGGCACGACGTTGACGTGCGAGCGCACCGGGAAGTCGTAGTGGATGTCGTAGTAGTTGAGGAACTCGTAGGTCCGGACGAACCGCGACGGCACCAGCGCTCCGTCCCGGATCAGCCGGCGGGCGATCACCGCCGAGGCCTGCGAGTTCGAATCGTCGGCCGAGAGGTACAGCACCTGCGGCTCGGTCCGCTCCTCCGCGCAGACGTCGAAGACCTCCGCGTCGTCGACGTCGGTCGCCTCCGCCGCGTCCTCCGGCTCCTCGACGTCCGGCTCCACCATCGAATCGGACCAGCCGTCGACCGACGTTTCCCACGCCGCGTCCGCGCCGGCGTCCGCATCGGCGTCCGCGTCGGCCGCCCACGACTCCCACCGGCTGTCGGACGCCGCGTCCCACCCACCGTAGTCGGTCGTCAGGTCGTCCCCGGCCTCCGACTCCATCCCGCAGCCGACGACGAACGCCACCAGCGCCGCCACCAGACCGGCCCGACGTGCGAACGTGCTGCCCACCATCGATTCCTCCCCCTGGCGAATCGCCGCGCCAGGCCGGCCCGAAGCGGATCCCGACCGGCCGCTGCCAGCCCCATGCCGAGTCGCCGTCCCGGAAATCAGACGAGAATCCCGGGATCGGCGTGCCACTCCGTGCCACGCCGGTCGACCGGGGCGACCCGCGTGACGCGCGGCGCCGGACCGCCTACCCGCAACCGCCGCGCGCGGCGGCGGCGTCCCGGTGTAGACGCTCGCAGCATGGCGCGGGTCGCCGATCGTGCGGGGCGCGGGACCACCGACGAGGAAGGACCTGGGATTCCGTCGGCCT
>JAFGHH010000559.1 GCA_016930215.1 Deltaproteobacteria bacterium | reverse complement strand
TGCGCCAGGCAGTCGGCGGGGATGCACGAGCCGGAGCTGTCGTCGTTTCCGGAGGAGCAGGAGGAGAGCAGGAGCACGATGGGAAGCCACGGGGCGCAGTTTCTCGACATGACGGACTCCTTGGCAACGTTTGCAGGCAACGCCGCACCGAATAGCCTACGGGACGCCGATCGGATCGTCAATGCACCCCGAACCGCTCGACAGCGGCCCCGGAACCGCCCCGGGCGCCGCCGGCCCGCGGCCCCGGGCGCGGCCCGCGCGGTCTCGCGCCGGTCGGCGCGACTGGCCACCGTTTGCCGACCGTGGCATAGTGCTCGCCGCATGACCGCTCCCGGCGGACAGCCGAGCCCTCTTCCCCGGACCGTCGAAGTCCTCGGGATCGCCCTGGCCGCCGCGCTGGTCGTGCTTCCGTCGGGTTGCACCGAACGGTTCGGGGAGGAGGGGACCGGCACCGTCGCCGCACTGCTCACCGGGACCGGCCTGCGGGAGGAGGCCCGCGCGCTGCGCGTCGTCGCCTTCGACCTCGCCGTCCAGGGTTGCGTCGGCCCCCGCGTCCCGCAACCGGCCCTGGCCCCCGTCGCCACCTCGGGGCTCGTCCGTACGACCGTGCTCCAGGTCACGCTCTCGATCCCCGCCGGCGCGCGCACGCTGTACGTCGAGGCCTATCGCGACACGGAAGGGTTGGACCTGTTCGGCACCGGCTGCGCCGAGATCGTCCTGGCGGCCGGCGAGCGGCGGACGGTCCGGCTCGCGGTCGTCGCCGGCGGGACCGGTGATGCCGACGCCGATGCCGACGTTCCCGACGACGCCGACGCGGACGTGGTCTCCGACGTCGATGCCGTGGAGGACGTCCCGGACGGCGTCGACGAGGGGCTCGAGGCGGACTTCGTGGAGGAGGACGGCGGCGACGAGGACCTCGGGGAATCGGACGGGGACGCCAGCGACGCGATCGATGTCGATGCGGACGACGTCCCGGACGGCATCGACGCCCCGGACACGACCGACGAGCTGCCGGACGTGGTCGAGGACGAAGGCTCCGACTCCGCCGACGCGCCGGGCGACGCCGACGGGACGGATACCGGGCCGACGACGCCGACGCTGGTGATCAGCGAAATCGATTACGACATCGTCGGGGCGGACAGCACCGAGTTCGTGGAACTGTACAACTACGGCGCGGCGGCCGTCTCGTGCGCCGGACTGGAGCTGCAGTTCGCCAACGGGGTGAGCGGGACGGGCGTCGTCGAAGACACGCACGTGCTGACGTGCCTCGAGATTCCGGCCGGCGGGTTCCACGTCGTGGGCTCGGATGCGTTGCGGGCCACCTTGCCCGGGGGATGCTCCTCGGAACGGCTCCTGGGCGGCGGCGACAACCTGATCCAGAACGGCGGGACGGGCACCTCGAGCGGGGTGGGCGACGCCTTGGCCCTGCTGCACGACGACGGGACCACGCTGGTGGTCGTGGACGGCGTCTCGTACGAAGGCCCCGTCGCGGGGTGGGGGGAGGGACTCCCGGCTCCGGCCGACAGCAACACGCGCGAAGGCTCGCTGCAGCGTCGTCCCGCCGGTCGCGACACCAACGACAACGCGACCGACTTCCTCGTGCTGGATCCGCCGACCCCCTGCGCCCCGCCGCCGTAGGCTTCCCGCGCGTCCTGGTCGCCGCCCGGCGCGGCGGGACACGGCGCGTCCCGGGTCGCCGCCGGACGTCCGTCGGGGCTACTCCCCGCGGGGCTTGAACTCCGAAGCCTCGCGGAGCTGCTCGAACAGCTTGCGCTCCCGCTCGTCGAGCCGCGCCGGCAGCACGATCCGGACCTCGGCCAGCAGGTCGCCGCGCCCGCCGTCTCGCAACGGCAGCCCCTTGCCTCGCAGCCGCAGCCGATCGCCGCTCGAACGGCCCGGGGGGAGCTTCATCTCCACCGGACCGTCGGGAGTGCGGACGCGGACGGAGGCCCCGAGCGCGGCCTCCCAGGGGGCGACGGGGACGGCCACCACCAGCTCGTCGCCGTCGCGGCGGAAGTCGGCGTGGGGCCGGAGCCGGATGGTGAGCAGCAGGTCGCCGGCCTCCGCGCCGGAGCGGCCGGGCCGGCCGCGTCCGCCGAGCCGGATGCGGGCGCCGTCGTGCACGCCGGCCGGGATGCGGATCTCGTAGGTGCGGCACGAACCCTCGCCGTCGGCGAGCTGCACCGTGCGGGTGCCGCCGCGCAGGGCGTCCTCCAGCGACAACTCCAGCTCGCCCTCGATGTCGCCGCCCCGGCGAGCGCGCGGCCGGCCGCGCGTGCCGCCGAACATGCCGCCCATCAGGTCTTCCAGGTCGGGGTCGAGCGGCTCGGCGGCGCCGCCGGGGAAACCGCTCGTGGCGACGTGGACGCGGGGGCCGCGACCGGCCGACCGGCGTCCCCCGCCGCGCGGTCGCGCGCCGCCGCCCCCGAAGAACGCCTCGAAGAAGTCGCTCCAGTCGCCGCCGCCGCCCCCGCCGCCCCCGTAGGTCCGATACTCGAACGGCGCCCCCTGCGTCCACCCGGGCGGGGGCTGGAACGGCTGGCCGTCGCGCCAGTCGGGTCCGAGGAGGTCGTAGCGTTTGCGCTTCTCGGGGTCGGACAGCACCTGGTGCGCCTCGTTGATGCGCTTGAACTGCTCCTCCGCCCCGGGGTCCTTGCAGACGTCCGGATGGTGCTTCCGGGCGAGGCGCCGGTAGGCCTTCGTGATCTCCTCGGGCTTCGCGTCGCGCGGGACCTCCAGCACCTTGTAGTAGTCGACGAATTCCATCGCGCGACCTCGTCCGCTCCTACGCCGGTCTGTTGCGCACCACGACCACGCCGGCGGCGCGCAGCAGCCGGTCCCCCAGCATCCAGCCGGCGCGCTCCACCGCCGCAATGGCGCCGTTCTCCCGCGTGGGGTCCGGGACCACCGCGAGCGCCTCGTGCACCGCCGGGTCGAACGGGCCGGTGGTATCGATCCGCACCGCGCCCGCCCGCGTCAGCAGCTCGTCGAAGGTCCGGACGACGTCCTCCAGGCCGCGCCGCCACTCGGGCGTCGCCGTCGCGGCCTGCCGGAGGGCGCGGTCCAGGACGTCGCCGAGCTCCAGCCACCGCGTCAGGCGCTCCTGCTCGCGGCGGAAGACCTCGTTGTCGACGCGCTGGTCGACAAGCTTGCGCAGGTTGTCGAGCTCGGCGGCGAGACGCAGGGCCCGCTCCCGCCACTCGTCCCGCTCGGCCTCGACGGCGACGAGCCGTCGGTCGCGGGCTTCCTCCGCCGGTGCGGCGCCGGTCTGGTCGGCCGCGGGTGCCGCCGCCGGTTCCGCCGCGGTGGTCGGCGCCGTCGTCGGGGCCTCCGGCCGGCTTGCGGACCGCTTGTCGATGATCGGGATGCGCGTCATCGTCTGCCTCTCGTCCCGTCCGTGCGAGTCCCCCGTGTCCGTGAAACTAGTTACGATCACCGGCAAGTCAAGCCCGGCGTGCGGGTCGCCCCGGCATCGCTCGACGTCCCGCCCGGCGCCGCCGGCGGCACGGCGCGCCGGCCGACCCCGATCTGCGGCGAACGGTCAGTCGAGGACGTAGCGCTCGCGCTCCAGCAGGTGCTCGGACAGCGCGAGCTTCGCGGGATTGGTGCGGAAACGGTAGAGCGGGAAGAACCGCCCGAGCTCCTCGAGGCGGCCGGGAAGGTCCGCGTCGTCCGAGACGTTGACCAGCAACTCCTCGGCGCGGACCCGCACCGCCCGCTGGGCGCCGGCCAGGTAGACCTGGGTGAGCAGCGCGGCGATGCGCGCCTTGTCGGCGCCGCCCTCGCGGGCGAGCTGGCGGGCGCGGGCGACCATCGAATCGACGGCGTAGGCCTCCATCATCGTGTCGGCCATCGCCATCAGCACCATCTGCTGCTTCTGCAGGTCGGCCATGTGCCGCTGGACGGCGTAGTTACAGGCGTAGAGCACGCCGCGCTTGAGCAGGTCGACCAGGTGGGCCTCCTCGGCCAGGGGTCCGGACCCGGGCTGCGGCAGCTTCGAGGGGTCCTTGGCTTCGGCGGCGATGCGCCCGACGGCACCCATCAGATCGAACTGGTTCTTCATCGCGCGCTTGAGGATCGTGCCGGGCACCAGCAACCGGTTGATCTCGTTCGTACCCTCGAAGATCCGGTTGACGCGGCAGTCGCGGTAGACCCGCTCCACGGCGTACTCCGCGATGTACCCGTAGCCGCCGTGGATCTGCACCCCCTCGTCGGCGCAGTACCACAGCGCCTCGGAGCCGGCGACCTTCAGGATCGAAGCCTCGACCGCGAACTCCTCGATCGCCTTGACCACGCGGTCCGCGGCGTCCGGGGCGTGCTTGTCGATGTGGGCGATGCGCGCATCGATCGCCCCCGTCGTGCGGTAGCCCATCGACTCGACCGCGAAGGTCCGCGCGAACATCAGCGCCAGCTTCTCCCGGATCGCGTGGAACTTCGCGATCGGGAGGCCGAACTGCTTGCGCTGCGCGGCGTACAGCGCCGATTCGCGGAGCACGAACTTGCAGTAGCCGGCGCAGGCCAGGCCGAGCTTGAGCCGGCCGAGGTTGAGGATGTTGAACGCGATCTTGTGGCCCTCGCCCGCCTTGCCCAGCAGGTTCTCCTTGGGAATCCGGGCGTCCTCGAGGATCAGCGAGCGGGTCGAGGACCCGTGGATGCCCATCTTGTGCTCCTCGGCACCCGAGGACACGCCCGGCGTGTTCATCTCGACGATGAAACCGGTGAACTTCTCGCCGTCGATCTTGGCGAACACCGTCGCCAGGTCGGCGAAGCCGGTGTTCGTGATGAACATCTTCTCGCCGTTCAGAACCCACTGCTTGCCGTCGGGGGAGAGCGTCGCCCGGCACTTGGCGCTGAGCGCGTCGGAGCCCGAGCCGGCCTCGGTCAGGCCGTAGCAGCCGAGCAGCTCGCCGGTGGCGAGCCGCGGCAGATACTTGGCCTTCTGCTCCGGCGTGCCGAAGTAGACGATCGGCAGCGTGCCGATGCCCGTATGCGTGGCGTGGCCGACCATGAACGAGCCCTGGCCGACCAGCGCCTCCGCGACGATGTTCGAGGTGGTCTTGTCGCCGCCGAGGCCGCCGTGTTCCTCGGGGACGTCCACCGACAGCAGCCCGAGCGCGCCCGCCTGCTTGAGCAGCCCCGGCAGCACCCCCGGCTCCTTCGCCTCGATCGCCGCGTCCTTGGGCTGGACGTCCTTGGCGACGAAGTCGAGCGCCGTCTGCTGGATCATCCGCTGGTCGTCGTCGAAGTACTCGGGCGCGAAGACCGGCGTCGAGCCGCACGGCTCGAGCAGGTACGACAGCCCCGGCGATTCGAACTTGCTGTACTGGCCCATTGTGTCGCCTCCTCCACCCGGAATGAATGTCCGTTCAGCCCGGCAGGCTAGCCTCGCCGGGACCGCGTTGTCCAGCCCAAACAACGCCGGGGAACACTCCGGGCCCGCGGGATGTTATAGTTCCGGCCGACGAGAGGCGAAGGAGGAGACAGCGCATGCGTCGTAGGACCTGGACGTGGATGTTCGCCGCCCTCGCGCTCCCCGCGCTCGGCATCGGCTGCGGGAAGAAGGACCCGGGCGCCAAGCCGCGGGACGCCGGCGGCTCGATCCTGCTCACCAACCCGGACGGCGCCCCGCTCGTCGCCCCGGTGCTCAGCAGACCGACGCCCCCGGTGCCCGGGACGGGGGAGCTGAGGCGCTGCCGGGTGGCGCTCCGCCGGCCCGACTGGGGACCCGGCACCGGTCCGCTCGAGGGCGTGCCGCTCAAGCTGCGCACGTTCCGCGGCCGCGGGACCCGGGCCGAGGTGCTCAAGCTGGCGCACGAATCGATCTGCCGCGAGGACGGCGTGCCGCCGGAACAGTGCACGGACGGCCTGTTCGTGCCCGAGTACGAGTGGTGCGACGGCGACCCGGTGCCGGAGCACAAGCCGCTCAGCCCCGAGGTCCAGGAGATGGCCGACCGCATTCGCGCCGGGGCCGAGAGCGGCCAGCCCGTGACGGTCGGCGCGCCGCCGGCTGCGGATGCCGCGTCGGCCGAGCCGCCGGCGGAGGCGGACGCCGTCCCGATCATCTTCTAGCCGTTGCGGGAGGTTCCGGTTCGAGGCGCCGAGGGGGATCGAACCCCTGATGGAGGTTTTGCAGACCTCTGCCTTACCACTTGGCTACGGCGCCAACCCGCGTCCCGGAACCCGGCCGGGGCTCCCGCGCGGCCGGGCGGTTTCGTACCATCCCCGTGCGGCGGGTGTCAACGGCCCCCGAGCTTCTCCAGCTCCCGCGACAGGCGCATCGCGCAGAACTTCGGACCGCACATCGAGCAGCAGTCGTCGGGCAGCTCGCAGCCGGACTGGCGTTCCGCGCGCAGCCGACGCGCGGTGTCCGGGTCGAGCGCGTGGCGGTACATCCCCTCCCAGTCGAAACGATAGCGGGCCTCCGACATCGCGCGGTCGCGCTCGCGCGCTCCGGGGCGGCCCAGGGCGACGTCGGCGGCGTGCGCCGCCAGCCGGTGCGCCACGACGCCCACCCGCACGTCCTCCAGGTCGGGGAGGCCGAGATGCTCGCGGGGCGTGACGTAGCACAGCATCGCCACCCCGTGCAGCGCCGCCAGCGCGCCGCCGATCGCCGAGGCGATGTGGTCGTAGCCGGCGGCGACGTCGGTGACGAGCGGGCCGAGCACGTAGAACGGGGCGCCGTCGCAGACCCGTCGCTGCCGCTCGACGTTCTCCGGGATCAGGTGCAGCGGCACGTGCCCCGGCCCCTCGACCATCACCTGCACCTGGCGCTCCCGGGCCCGGAACACCAGCTCGCCGAGCACGTCCAGCTCCGCGAACTGCGCGGCGTCGTTGGCGTCCGCGCCGCACCCGGGCCGCAGGCCGTCGCCGAGCGACAGGGCCAGGTCGTAGCGTCGGCACAGCGCCAGCAGGTCGTCGAACCGGTCGTAGAGCGGGTTCTCCGCGCCGTGGGTCAGCATCCACTGGGCCATGATCGCGCCGCCCCGGCTGACGATGCCGGTGACGCGCGGCCGCACCAACGGCAGGTGCCGCTGCAGCAGGCCGACGTGCACCGTGACGAAATCGATGCCGTCGGCCGCGTGCCGCTCCACGGCTTCGAGGAAGTCCCCGGCCGTCAGCCGGGTCAGGTCGGACTCGGCGGCGATCAGGTTGTAGACGGGCACCGAGCCGACCGGCACGGTCGAAGCCTCGACGACCGCACGGCGGATGGCGTCGATGTCGCCCCCGGTCGAGAGGTCCATCACCGCGTCGGCCCCCATCCGCACGGCCATCTCGAGCTTCGCGCGCTCGGCGGCGATGTCGGAGACGGCCGAGGAGTTGCCGAGGTTCGCGTTGATCTTGCACAGCAGGTCGGCGCCGATGGCGGACGGCTCGAGGCTGCGGTGGCGCACGTTCGCGGGCACGATCGCACGCCCGGCCGCCACGAGGTCGCGCAGGCGCTCCGGCGCGAGCCGCTCGCGCTCCGCGGCGAACGCCACTTCCTCGGTCACGACGCCGCGGCGCGCGGCATCCATCTGCGTCACGATCTCGGTCCGTTCACAGCGGGTCCAGTGGTGTGCGGTCAACTCGTCGCTCCTCCCGTCCACCTCGGTCGTGCGTCCGGGACCCCGGCCTACCACAGGGGGCGGTTCCTGCCAACCGGGCGGTCGGCGGACCCTTGACACGCCACCCTGCCGTCGACGCACAATCCGCCCGTTCGTCGAACGTGCGAGGCTGGGACACGGAAGGGAGGAGTCGCATGGCGGTCGCCACAGGAACCTACACCGGCAGCGGTTCGGCCAAGACGGTCAACACCGGGTTGGCCAACATCCGGGGGCTGCACATCATCCGTCCCAAGAGCGGCAAGTCGATGATCGCCTACACGGTCGACGTGCTGCCGGGCATCGCCGGAGTCGGGGCGTTCATGCAGAACTCGACGCCCGCCACCGGGATCGCGATCCAGAGCGGCGGCGTGTTCGTCGTGAGCCACACGAACTGGATCGTCAACGGCGAGAAGTACGCCTGGGAAGCCCGCAGCTAGGGCATCCGGCCGCCGGACAGCAGCAGGTAGACCGCGCCCGCGTCGGCCAGCCCGGCGGGGCCGTCGAAGAACGGCGCACCGACCAGTACGTCGGCCAGCCCGTCGCCGTCGACGTCCGGGCCGAGCGACACCGACGTCCCGAACCGGTCCCCCCGCCGCTCGCCGTCGAACGTCCGCACCACCGAGCCGTCCGCGCCGGACACCAGATACACGCGGCCTCGGCTCGTGTCGAACCCCGGCGCCCCGATCGCCAGGTCCGGCCGACCGTCGCCGGTGGCGTCCGGCCCCATCGCCGCCGCCGCGCCGAACCCGTCGCCGTCCGAGGTTCCTTCGAGCGGCTCGCCGGACCACAGCGGCGTCGTCGTCCTGCCGTCCACCACGTGGACCCGGCCGGGCCCGTCGACCGCTGCCGCGACGACGGCGTCGGCGCGGCCGTCGCCGTCCAGGTCGCCGCCCAGCGCCACGGCCGAACCGAGCTGGACGTTCGGAGCGTCGCCCTCGAGGGTCCAGAGCGCCCGGCCGAGACGGGACGAGAACAGGTAGGCGCGTCCGGCGCGGTTCGCGCCGGCGCTCCAGTCGGGAGCGCCGACCAGCACCTCGCCCAGGGCGTCGGGCGGGTCGTCGACGTCGTCGCCGACGGCCACGGCGACCCCGAACGCCTCGCAGTCGGTCTCTCCCTCGAGGGTCCGCAGCAGGACGCGGCTCGGCCCGTCGTACAGCAGCACGCGCCCCGCGGCCGACGCGGTCGTGGACAGCGGCGCGCCCACGGCGAGGTCGCAGCGGCCCGGCGCGCCGCCCAGGTCGGGACCGACCGCCACCGCGCTGCCGAACAGCGTCCCGCTCGCGTCCCCGTAGAACACGTGGGCCGCGGGAAAGGGCGGCGGGGAGCCGAGCTGCAGCCAGGCGGCACCGACGACCGCATCGCCGATCTCCCGGGCCTGCGGCGCGCCGGCCAGCCAGTCGCCGAGCGTGTCGCCGTCCGTGTCGGCGGCGGCCACGGCGGTACCGAGCTCGGCGTCCGCGGTTCCGGTCCACGAGGCGCCGGGTGTCGGGGCGGTGCCGGAGTACAGCCGCACGCGACCGGCGAATGCGGCGTCCCGGGGTGCGCCGACGACCGAGTCCGGCGCGCCGTCGCCGTCGATGTCCGGACCGAGAGCGACGGCCGAGCCGAAACCGCCGAGCGTGACCTCGCCGGTCCACCGGCGGGCGCAGCCGCCGCCCAGGCACACGCCGCCCGCCGGGTCCGAGCAGCTCGTGCCGTCGGGGGCCGCCGCGCGGCTGCATCCTCCGGCCGTGCACGCGTCCTCCGTGCAGTCCAGGCCGTCGTCGCAGTTCACGCACGCCGCGCCGCCCACGCCGCACGCGGTCACCTCGGTTCCCTCGACGCACGCCTCCCCCGTCCAACACCCCGTCGTGCAAGGGGGGGCATCGCCGTCCTCCCCGGTCACCTCCCCGTCGTCGGCGTGGTCGGTCGTCGTCTCCGTTCCGTCGCCGTCCGGCTCGGCATCGGCGTCCCCGCCGTCGGGCCCCTCCGGCTGCTCCGAGTCGCCCCCCGGGTCCCGACAGTCCGGGTCGGCAAGGTCGACGAGCCCGTCGCCGTCGTTATCGATGCCGTCG
>JAFGHH010000558.1 GCA_016930215.1 Deltaproteobacteria bacterium | reverse complement strand
TCGGCCTGCGCGACGAGGACCTCGGCGCCCTGTTCCGCACCCACCTGCTGATCCTGCGCTGCGGCGGCAAGCCGATGCCGTTCCCGCTCACCCCGACGCCCGGGACGCGCGAGTACGACCGCCACGAGGAACACCTGGCCGGCAAGGACCTCGACCTGCTCAACGGCCACCTCTGGCCCTGCCTCGGGCCGGCTTCCACGGTCCGGCTCTACGACCGGGTACTGCGCGTCGTGTCCGCCATGGACGTCGAGTCGGCGCGGGAGCAGGCGGCGCACCTGCCGCCGCGCGTGCGGGAGCTGTTCGAGCGCGAGGCGCGGGCGGTCCTCCAACCGGGCGCCGCCCATCGCCGCGCGGCGACGCGCGAGGAGGAGGCCCTTCCCGTCCCGCCGTTGTCCCGCCTGCCCGGCTGGCTGCACGCCCGGTGCGCGAGCTGCGCGGACCGCGACCTGTGCACCCGCGCGACCTCGCGCCGCGAGCCCGACGTCGAGGAGTGCTTTCGCGAGCGGCGGGGCGTCGAGACCGCCCTGTTCGCCGTCCTGTTCGACGACCTCCGCCGCACCGCCGGGATCACCGACCCGCGCCTCGCCGCCCTCGAGGAGCGGATGTGGGCGCACCTGGAGGAGTTGCAGCGGACCTGCGCCAACACCTTCGAGCCCTCGGCGTCGTGGGACGGGAAACGCTGGAGCCTCTACCGCTTCAGCTACAGCTTCCACGACGGGCTGCCGGATCGCTGGACCGACGACGCCCGGACGCTTCTGGACTGGACCGCGCTGGTCGAGCCCCGCGCGGCGAAACCGGCGGAACGGATCCTCCGGCTCGCCGCCCCGCCGCTCGTGCGCCAGCTCCTCTTCGGGCTCGACACGGAGACCGGCGGCCGGATGCGGCTCAAGATCTACTTCCGCCTCGAGCAGGGGATGGCCGAGGCGAAGGAGGAGTTGCTCGCGCACCTCGCGGGACCCGGCTGGAACCGCGCGTTGCGCGCCGACGCGGCCCGGCTGTCGATCGCGGCGTTCGACTTCGGCCCCCGCGGCGTCGCGACGGCGAAGCTGTACTTCCTGGAGCCGCGCGTGGCAGCCCCCGGGTTCGTGCGCCGCTTCCAGCCCGGGACCTTCTATCCGGTCGCGACCCGTCTGCGGCGGCTCCGCGCGTGGGAGGACGTCCTGTCGATCGCGCGCGTGACGCCGGCGGCGCGCCGCCGCCCGCCGACGTTCGTCGAGGCGAACGTGAATTGCCTGCAGAACGACCTGACGATCGGCGACGCCGCCGCCGCGCTCGCCCGGACGAAGCACCCCCCCGACCTCGGGCCGCTTGCGGCCCTCTTCTCGCGGCACCCGCTGGCCCTGACCAGCATCACCTTCCCATACGGCCGCGGCGCCAAGGCCAACCTGTACTACCGCCTCGTCGGCTGAGCCGGCCGCGACGACCACGAAGTCCCCGTGAACCTGGTCGTGGTCGTCGTCGTCGTCGTCGGGCGGTTTCCGCGGCCGGCCGCGATGCGGCCGGCCTTGCACCCCCGCACCCGCTACCGTACAACGGGTCGCATGCCGGGCTTCCCGCGCACCGGGCGTCGACCGACCACGGCAAGGCGGTGCCTGCCCGGCGTCTGCACCGCCCTGGTCCTCGCCTCCTGCGGCACGACCTCTCCCGCCACACCGGACGAGCGCCTCGGCACCCTCTCGGCGACCGACCTGGGCGTGGGCCGCGTCGTCCGGTTGACGGTCGAGTTGCCGGCGCCGTCGCCGCCTCCGGTCGAGGTCGCCGTCCTGCGCCGCGACGACGGGTTTCCGGAAGGCCTCGCCGACCCGAAGGCGGCGACGGTCTACCGCGGGCCGCCGCTGGTCGAGTACTTCGACGCGGACGCGACGCCGCAGCGCGTTTCCCGATACGCCGTCTTCTTCTCCGGCGGCGACCGAGGCTGGCGCAGGGGACCAACCGCCGAGATCCGGCTCGGACCCCTGCCGGTGACGGGGCTCCGCGTCACCGACCCCGGCCGTGGTCGCCGGCTCGAGCTCTCGTGGACCACTCCGCCGTGCGGTGCGACCGACCTCGTCCGCATCCTGCGGTTCGTCGATGCCTGCCCGGAAGACCCGGACCCCACGGCGTTCGACCGCCGCATCGACCTGGCGATCGCCGGCCACGGCCGGACCCAGGCTTGGACCGACGACCAGGTCGTGGACGACCTGACCTACTGCTACGCGGTCTTCACCCGGTCGAGCGCCAACTACCTGTACTCGCCCGGCGCCTTCACCCGGGGCAGCTCCACGGATTCGACGCCGACGTCCGCCGTTTCCGACGCGGCGGCGACGCGTCCTCCGGTCGACGACGATGGGGACGGGTATCGCGAGGACCAGGGCGACTGCGACGACGCCGACGCGCGGGTCCACCCCGGCGCCGCGAGCCTGGACTGCTCGGCGACGGACTGGAACTGCGACGGCGCCGGATGGGAGGACTCGTTCTGCCGATCCTCCGCGCCGGCCTGGCTCGACGAGCAGTGTTCCCGCAGGTCGCCGGCGTATTCGTGCCTCGCGGGAGCGGGCTGCGACTGGAACGTCCTCCCGGACCTCACGCCCTGCTCGGTCGCGACGGAGCCGGACTATGCGTACGACATCTGCGTCGCCGGGGCGTGCCGCTCGCCGGGCACCTGCGGAGACGCGACCTGCAACTCCCCCGGGCCGCACTTCCGCCTGCCTCCCGCCGCCGGCCGCCACGACTTCGCCCGGACCGGCGACACCGAGCCCGTCGTCACCGACCCCGTCACCGGACTCGTCTGGCAGGGCTGCCCGGCCGGAACCGCCGGGTCCGACTGCGGGACCGGCGAACGCGCCTCCCTCGACTGGCGCGCGGCCCTGGCCTGGTGCGACGGTCTGATGTGGGGCGGTCGCGACGACTGGCGCCTGCCGGACCGGTACGAGTTGATGTCGGTCATCGATCACGCGAGGGTCGGGCCGGCGGCCGACACGGCGGCCTTCCCGGAAACGTCGGACTACTTCTGGTCGTCGTCGTCCTACGTCGCCGGCTCGCTCCTGGTCTGGTCCGTCTACTTCAACTCGGGCAACCTCTCCCTTTCGCACCGGGAGGCGCGCCAGTTCGTCCGCTGCGTGCGCGACGGCGCGGCGCCGGCTCCAGGACCGGCCGGATGGAAGCGCTTCCGGCGCGCGGAACCGGCACCGGGCCAGCCGGTGGTTGCCGACATCGTGACCGGGTTGGCATGGCAGGGCTGCGCGGCGGGACTCGCCGACACGGACTGCTCGACCGGGCAGGCGACGATGCTCGACTGGAGCGCGGCCCGCGCGCGCTGCGAGGCTCTCGTGTGGGCCGGAGCCGACGACTGGCGACTGCCCGACCCAAAGGAGTTGGACAGCATCCTCGACGCGGGACGGAGGTCGCCCGCCATCGACCCGGAGGCGTTCCCGGGCACCCCGGTCGGATGGTACTGGGCCGCCCTGCCCTACGCCGGCGGACCCTCGACCCACGCCTGGCACGTGAACTTCTCGAGCGGCCACGTGGCCAACTTCGACCGGACGCTGCCCTGCTACGTCCGGTGCGTGCGGAGCGCGACGCCATGAACGGACGCCGCGCACCGACCCGTGGGACGTGCCTGCGCGGCCTGGCCGCCCTCGCCGCGCTCGCCGCCGCCTGCAAGACGCCGTCCGACGCGCCGACGCCCGCTCCGGTCCCGGACGCGGCGATCCCGACGGACGGGCCGTCGCAGGGCGCCCGTCGCCCGTTCGAGGCGGAGGACCTGGGCACCGGCGCGCTGGTGCGGCTGACCCTGGAGCCGCCCGGCGCCGACGCCGCCGGGGACATGCTGATTCTGCGGAGGGAGGACGCGTTCCCGGACGGCCCCGGCGACCGTCGGGCAGTCACGGTCCATCGTGGGCCGTTCCGCACGACGATCTTCGACTCCGGCGTTGCGTCGGGACACACCTACTTCTACACGGCCTTCCTCGGCGGTGCGACGTCGCGCAGGTCCTTCGACGGGAAGGCACGGGTGCACGTCGGCGTCCTGCCCGTGACGGAACTGACGGTGAGCGACCCCGGCCTGGGCGGACGCCTCGAGCTCACCTGGCGCGAGCCGGAGTCGGAGGCAGTCGACTTCGTGCGCGTCTTCCGCTTCGCCGGAGCATGTGCCGAGGCGCCCGACGCGACCGGGTTCGAGCGCCGCGTGGACCTCGCGGCCGGCGCCCCCGGGGACCGCCGGAGCTGGACCGACGACGAGGTCGCCGACGGCGTGGAGTCCTGCTACGCGGTGTTCGTCCGCGCGGGCGTCCACTTCTCGCCCGGCGCCTTCGCCTCCGGCCGGTCCTCCGCTGCGCTGCGGCCACCCGACGACGCCGACCGGGACGGCTTCCGCGAGGACCAGGGCGACTGCAACGACGCCGACGGCTGGGTCCATCCCGGGGCCCTGAGTCTCGACTGCTCCGCGACCGACTGGGACTGCGACGGCGCGGGGTGGGACGACGCCTTCTGCACCCGCACCGCGCCGGCGTGGCTCGACGACCAGTGCGCACGGCGCCTGCCGGCCTACGACTGCGTCGAGGACTCGGGCTGCAACTGGCATGTCAAGCCGGACCACTCCCCGTGCAGGCTCGCGACCGAGCCCGACTTCTCCCACGACATCTGCGTGGCGGGCGCCTGCCGCTCGCCGGGTACCTGCGGCTCCGCCCGCTGCAACTCCCCCGGGCCGCACTACCGGCTGCCGCCCGCCGCGGGACACGTCGCCTTCGTCCGCACGGGCGGCCGCGAGCCGCTGGTGACCGACGAGGTCACCGGCCTCGTGTGGCAGGGCTGCCCCGCCGGGCTGTCCGGAGCCGACTGCTCCACCGGGACCGCGCGCGAGGAGACCCACGCCGAGGCCCTCGTCGTGTGCGACGGCCTGACCTGGGCCGGGCACGACGACTGGCGCCTGCCGGCGCCCGACGAGCTCCTGTCCATCATCGACTACGACAGGTTCGCGCCTGCCGTCGACCCGACCGTCTTCCCGGCCACGTCCGACTACTTCTGGTCCTTGTCCCTCTACGCCGCCGGCTCGACGATCGCCTGGGTCGTCCACTTCGCCTCCGGCCACCAGAGCTACTCGGACCGCGACCAGCGCTACCGGGTCCGGTGCGTCCGCGGCGGCTCTCCGTCCGGCCCGGCGGGCGAGACGTCCTGGCGGCGGTTCCGGCGCGACGAGCCGACGCCCGGACAGCCGGTGGTCGCCGACACCGTGACCGCACTGCTGTGGCAAGGTTGCACCGCCGGCCGGAGCGGACGGAACTGCACGATCGGCGAGGCGACGTTCGACACCTGGGACCGCGCCTCCGCCTTCTGCGAGACGCTCGACTGGGGCGGCTTCGACGATTGGCGGCTGCCCGACGTCAGGGAGCTGGCCAGCCTCCTGGACACGCACGTACGCTCCCCGGCGATCGATCCGCTCGCGTTCCCGGCCACGACCGTCGGCTGGTACTGGTCGTCGACGCCCTGGGTCTTCGACCCTCCGAGCATCTGGCAGGTGAACTTCAGCAGCGGCCACGTGGGCACCGGCGACAAGCCGTTCCCCTGCAACTTCCGCTGCGTCCGAACCGGACCGTGAGCGTGCGTCGTGCCCGAGGCGCGGCCTTGACCCGCATGTCGTTCCCGGTCCAACGTTCCCGCGTGGGACGTCGTGTCGCGCCGCGAACCCGGGCCGGTCGACTCCGGCTGCTGCTGGTGGAGTTCCTGTTCGACGACCCGTACGGCCGGGACAAGAGCGAGATGTTCCCGTTCTGGCTGGGCCAGGCTCGGGCGCTGGGGCTCGAGGCCGCCTGGCGCTTCGCCGGCCTGTACTCCCGCGACACCTCCGGCCACCTCGACCGGCACACCGTCCGGCCGTCGCCGGCCGAGACGCGGAGCCTGTTCGCGACGATCCGGGAGCTTCGTCCGACCCACCTGATCTTCTCCGAGGCGATCGATGGCGGTCTGCAGCGCCGCCTCGCCCGGACGTTCCCGCGAACGAAGCAGGTATCGATCTGGGACGACCCCGACGTGCGCTCGTTGTACTGCCCGGCCGACTGGCTGCCGCGCCGCCTCGGCTTGCCGACGAATGCCTGGGAGGGGCGATGGCTGCTCGACGCCGTCGAGCCGCAGTACGACAACCGGCTGATCCCGCCGCCGCGCGGTCGAGCCGAGCCGCCCCGGCCGTACGTCGCGGTGATCGCCGGCCCGGTCTGCCTGTACGGCCGGCCGTTGGCCCGCAACCCGTACTACGCCGGCCTCGAGCTGCCGCCCGGGCCGGGCGCGATCGGCTGCGCCTTCTGCCGCAAGCGCGAGCTGGTCTACCGCCTGAAAACCCCGCCGGTCGAGCTGGCCCTGCGCCAGTGCCGCACCGCCGCCGCGACCCTCGACCGCTTCTCGGGCGACACCTACCTGATCCGCGCCGCACGCGTTGCGCTGGGCTTCGGCGACTTCGTGCAGGCGGTGCTCGACGCCGACCTTCCCCCGAGCCGGTTCCTCTTCTCCTACCGCGTCGACGAGCTGCTGCGGGTCGCCGACCAGGTGACCGCCAAGCTGCCCGGCCTGGCCCGCGCCGGCCACCGGCTGCGGATCTACAATCCGGGCATCGAGAACTTCTCGGCCCGCGAGAACGAACGATTCAACAAAGGCATCTCGCCCGAGCAGGTCGACCGGGTGGTCGCGCAGATCCGACGATGGGCCGGCGCGTTTCCCGAGACCTTCAGCTTCGAGAGCTTCGGCATGATCCTGTTCACCCCCTGGACCACGCTGGACGACGTCGCGGTCAACTACCGCCGACTGCGGAACTTCACCTTTCCCGAGATCGGCATGGAGTGGCGACGGCTCCGCTCCAAGCTGCAGATCCTCCCCGAGACCGCCATCGCCCGGTTGGCCGCACGCGACGGCGCGCTGGTCGACAGCTTCGACGGCTTCTTCTTCTGGGACGGCCGCTGCGTCGGCGATCCGCGCCAGCGCGAGCTGCCCTGGCGCTTCCTCGACCCGCGTACCGCCGTCTTCTACGAGCTGGTCTGGCGTCTCACCGCGGCCCAGGAGCCCGGGGCCCGACCCGCCGACGCACTGGCCCGCCGGACGCTCGAGCTCTTCCAGTCGCGCCCCGACCGCTGGCCGCACGTGCTCGACTTCCTGCTCGAGAAGCTCGACGCCGCGACCCGCGACCCGCCGATCGAGGACCCGGCCGACCTGCTCGAGCGCATCCGCCGCGGCCTGCCGGCCCCACCGCCGCGCGCTGCGCGCCGCGCCCCCCGCTCCGAAAAGACGCGGCCGGTCGCGACCGGAATCCGCCGCACCGAGACGCCGCTGGGGCGATTGCTGCGCATCGAGGCCCCGAGCCTGCCCGCCCGGCTCGCCCGCCTGCTCGCCTCCGCCCGCTCGCCGCTGCCCGGCTGGCGGCTCCACTCCTGGGCGCCCCGCGCCGGTGACGGCCCGTTCGAGCTGACGCTCGAGCTGCGCCGCCGCGACGAACGCCTCGAGCTGCGCCTGGCGCCGGCCGACGCGCCGGGCCCGGCGTTCGTCGAGCAGGGCCCGCTGAAGCTGTGGTTCGCCGACAGCACGCCGCTCGACACGCCCGAGAAGCAGCAGGGAGTGCAGCAACTGGCCCGACTCCTCGGCAGGACGCTCGAACGGACGGCGCGTTGACCCGCTGCGTGACCGGCCCTAGTCTTTCGGATGGCGATGCGACGCGAGAGGCCGGGCCGATGACCGAGAAGCTGTGCGTGACCGGCATGTCCGGCCGGCTGGGAGGCATCCTGCGCCGGGCGCTGGCCGCCGACTTCGAGCTGGTCGCGCTCAACCGCTCGCGCGTGCCCGGCGTCCCGACGATCCGCGCCGACCTCGGCCGGCCCGATTCGATCGGCGACGCGCTGGCCGGCATCGATGCGATCGTCCACCTCGCGGCCTACCCGTTCGCCGACGACCGCGCCGACGTGATCGTCCCGACCAACGTGCTGGGCACCCTCCACCTGCTGGAGGCCGCCCGTCGCGCCGGCGTCCGCCGCATCGTCTTCGGCAGTTCGCTGTCGGCGATCGGCGGCCACCGGGCGGCCTTCCTGGACCTGTGCCGGAAGCGCCCGTTCCTGACCGCGGCCCGCAAGGTCGCCTTCCTCGAAGGGCTGGAGTCTCCCCGGCCGGACTCGCTGTACGGCGTGTCGAAGGTCTTCGGCGAGGCGCTGTGTCGGCTGTACGTCGACCGGCACCGCTTCTCCTGCGTCTGCCTGCGGCTGGCCGAGGTCCGGCCCGACGACCGGCCGAACCCGCGGGACCCGCACGGCGCACGGATCATGTGCCGCCACTCGGACTTCGTCGCCGGCGTGCGCGCGGCCGTCGCGCACACCCGTCGGCCGGGGTTCGAGCTCCGGACGCTGATCTCGGACGACTTCCGGGACCCGGCGCCGCCCGGCGGCTCCGGCCGCCGGAAGCCGGGAGCCCGCGTCCCGCGGGGAGCGGCCCGCCGTGCGTAACGTCGACGTCAACATCGGCAAGGCCTGCAACCTCCGCTGCCGCTTCTGCTCCAACGGCGACCCGCTGCCCGAGGAGCTGCGCTGGGCCGACGCGGCCATGGTCGAGGCCGAGATCCGGATGCGACGTCGCGAGGGCGCCGAGTCGGTCGGCTTCCTGGGCGGCGAGCCGACGCTCTACCCCCATCTGGAACGCATCGTCCGCGCGGCGCGAGAGCTGGGGTTCTCCCGAATCGCGCTCTGCACCAACGGGACCCGCCTGGCCGACGCCGACCTCCTCGAGCGCTTGCTCGACGCCGGCGTGACCCGCGTCGCCGTGTCGATCCACTCGCACTGCAGGACGGTCGAGGATCACATCACGCGGCGACCGGGCTCGTTCGAACGCAAGGTCCTGGCACTCCGGAACCTCGTCGCCGCCGAACGCCACGGGCGCCTGCCGGACGGCGTGTCGCTCAATACGGTGCTGCACCGCAGGAACGTCGAACACCTGGACCGCTTCGTGCGCTTCGTGGCGGGGCTCGGTATCGGGAGCGTTCGCTTCAACCTCATTCGTCCCTGCCGCCTCGCCGAAGGCAACAAGACGTGGGTCCCGCGCTTCTCGCTGGTCACCCCGAACGTCCTGCGCGTGGTGCGGCTCAACGAGTCGTTGTTCCACCTGGCGCTCAACTTCGGCGACCTCCCGTTCTGCAAATACCCGCGCGCGGTCCTGGGGAACCCGAAGCTGCGACGCCGCTACGTCGGCGAGGGTTGGGACCTGGTCACCGACGTGAGCGTGACGTGGCGCCACCAGCGCAAGACCATGGCCGCCCGCGCCGCCCGCTTCAACTGGCAGCGCCGGAGGCTCGAGTTCAAGAGCCTGGTCCCGACCTGCCGGACCTGCGCGCTCCGCGATTCCTGCGAGGGCGTCTGGCAGAAATACCTCGACCTGTACGGCGACCGCGAGTTCGCCGCCGGCCCCGCGTTCGTGGCCGCCTGCCTCCGCGACGACGGCCCCGGCGACGGCGGGACGCCCGCGCCTCGGCGACCCGGACGCCCGCGCGCGCGGGAGAGCTGACGACCGATGCGGAAGCCGACCGATCCGCTCGCCCGCCTGGCCGGCCGCGTCGATTGGCTCGAGCTGGTGATGGGCTTCGCCTGCAACTGCCGCTGCCGTGTCTGCTCGTCGGGCTTCCTCGACCCCCAGGTCCGGCTCTCGAACGAAGAGCTGGCCACCTGGCTCGAGCGGGGACGGAAGCTGGGCGCCACGAAGGTCTGGCTGGGCGGCGGCGAGCCGACCCTCCACGAGGGGCTGGCCCGCGCGATCGAACGCGCCCGGAGCCTCGGCTACCGCCAAGTGCGACTGCAGACCAACGGCCTGCGGCTCGCCTATCCCGACTACGTCGCCGCCCTCCGCCAGGCCGGCCTGACCGAGGTCGCCCTGTCGGTCAAGGGCTGGGACGCCAAGTCGCACGACGGCATGCTCCGCCGCGAGGGCGCCTGGGAGCTCGTCGGGCGTGCCGCCGCCAACGTTCGCGAGGCGGGCCTGCGGCTGGAAGCCGACGTGCTGCTCACGACCCCGCTCCTGCCGCACTTGCCCGGGCTCGTCGAGGACCTCGCCCGGCGCGGCGTCGAACGGCTCACCTTCTGGCTCGTCTCGCTGCACGGCGCGCCCGACGACGACGCCGTGACCCGGCTGGTCCCGCCCCTGGGCGGGCTGCGCACGCCGCTGCGCAAGGCCTTCGCTCGCGCCGAGGCCCGCGGCCTCGCCGCGACCAGCCTGCACACTCCCCCCTGCTCGCTGGCGGCCGAGGACCACGACCGCTACCTGCACTCCGCGAAGTACCGGTTGCTGGTGGTGGTCCCCGGAAACGCCCCCTTCCTGGCGCAGGAATCCCCGATGGAGGGCGGCGAGTACCCGGTCGAGCCGTGCGGGAAGTGCGCGGTCCGCAAGGACTGCCTCGGCCTGCGCACCGACCAGCTCCGCCTGTTCGGCGCCGCGGGGCTCGAGCCGATCGCCCGCGCTCCACGGAACCGCGCCGCGCCGCCCCGGGCGCGCCGGCGCGCTTGACCCGGTCGGCGGCGTGACGGACCATGCCGCCGAAGGAGAGGACTTGGCCCGCGTCACGACCCGACCGAAAGCGAGCGCGAAGCCGCCCCGACGACCGCGCACGACGAGGGGCGTCGATCGGTCGTACGAACGGTCGTACGCGGCGCTGCGGCGCGCGTTCCCGTTCCTCACCGCCGAACGGACGCTTCGCGGCGGCGAGTGGCTCCACGGGCTCACGTTGCGGCTGACGACGCGCTGCAACCAGCGGTGCCCTTTCTGCCAGGCGGCCGACCCGCGGTCCGAAGCCGACCCCTCGTCGCGCGACCTGCTGCGGGCGGCCGACCGGATCGCCGAATTGCTTCCGGGGGCGTCCGTCATCCTGACCGGCGGGGAACCGTGCCTGCGCCCGGACCTGCCCGAGTTGCTGACGCGCCTGCTCGAGCGGCCCGGCATCCGGCTCGTCGAGCTGCAGACCAACGCCGTGCCGCTGGGGTCGCGCACCGCAGCCCTTCGCCTTCCCGTCTCCGACCGCCTGCGCGTCCTGGTCGGCCTGCACGCGCTGGACCCGGGGATCTACGACGCCTGCACGGCAACGCGCGGCCAACTCCCGGCCGCCCTGCTTGGCATCCGCCGGCTGCTCGACGCCGGCGCTACCGTCGAACTGAACTGCGTGGTGAGCCGGCTCAACCTCGCCCACGTCCCCCGACTCCCGGAGCTGCTGGCGCGGGCGCTGGGCCCGCGCCCGCCGCCGTTGCACTTCAGCGTGCTGGGCATTCCCGAACAGCGCGAGGTCGGACACCTGCTCGTGCGGTTCGGGGAACTGCTCGACGCGGTCGCGGAGGCCCACCGGCGCGCCGAACCGCTCGGCGCGGTCGTCCGCCTCGCGCCGAGTGCCAGCCACGCGGTCGTGCCGGTCTGCCTCCTGGCGCGCAGGCCGGACCTGCCCGTCGGGGGCGAGGTGGGCTACGCACACGAAGGCCCGGACGCGGACCGCGACCGCTGGTGGGTCCAGGGGAACGCCTGTCGCGCCTGCGTCCACCGGACGCGGTGCCGCGGCGTCCCGCGGTCGTACGCCGAGCGGTTCGGTTTCGGGGAGCTCGAGCCGGTCCGCCCGGCGGAGGCGGGTCCCGACGCGGCTCGCCGCGCCGCGAGCGGCGTTGCCTCCCGGCGCAGGGTCGAGCTGGGACCGGCCGGTCGGCGGCTGCTCGACCGTTGGCTGGCCTTCGACGGCGACGACCGGTTCGCGGTCACCCGGGCCCGCTGGCTCATCGACCGCCTGGAGCTGGCCCTGCGGGCGCCCGGAGACGCAACGGTCGAGCTGGTCCTGGAGGCGAGCGCCGGCGCGGGTGAACGTCGTCCGTTCCTGTCCAACGGTCGGGTCGACCTGTGGTACCGCGGGTCGCTGCCCGAGGGACTCGAGCCGCCGCTGCGCGCGGCGTTCGCCCGGCTGGGCGCCGCGCCGCTCGAGCGGCTTCTCGAGCCGCTGCTGTCGGCGCCGGATGTGGTCGAGCTGCCCGAGGCGGCGGAGACGGCCGCGACCGGAGCGCCGGACGGCGGCGCGCGCGGCGACGCGACGCAAGGCGGCGGCGAGAAGGTGCTGCTCGGCACCTGGGACCCGGAGACCACGTTCGCCGACTTCCTGGGCCGCGACACGATGGACCTGATGCCCTACGAGGCGATCGAAGCCAGCAACCCGCTCGTCCGCATCTCCCACTCGGACCTCGAGTGCCTCAGCTTCATGCCGCGCGAGTGCGCGGCGAACCTCAACCTGGTCGACTTCCCGTGGATCGCCCAGCGTGAGCGGAGCGGGACGGCAGTCAAGCAGCAGGAGACGATCCTGTGCACCGACCTGGACGAGCGATCGGTGATCCTGGGCTGCGGCGACCGGATCCGCCGGGTGCTCGACGCCGTCCTGGAGGTCGATGCCGGCAAGCCGATCGTCTTCAGCAACACCTGCCTGCCGGCGACGACCGGCGAGGACGCGATCTCGGTCCTCCGGCTCTACCGCCGGCGCGCCGCGGTGTCCGTGGTGTCCCACAACCGCGCCGCGCCGGACCGCGACGACGACATGCCGAGCGCCCTGGTTTCCGAGCGACGCCCGGCCGCGCGCGTCCGGCGACGGCCCGACCTGGTCAACCTGATCGGATTCCCGCACGACCGGACCCTCGACGAGCTGACGCGCCTGCTCGAAGACGTCGGCCTCCGGGTCAACGCGGTGCTCCTGCCGGTCGTGCGACCGGAGGACGTCGAGCGCTTCCCCCGCGCGTCGCTCAACGTGTTCCACCGGACCAACCGGTTCTGGGAGGACTCCTACCGCCGCCTCGCCGCCGAGCATCCGATTCCGTCGCTCGACGCGCCGAGCCCGTACGGGATCGCAGGGACCCGGCGCTGGCTCGCCGCCGTCGCCGACGCCGCGGGACGACGGTCGCGAGCCCGGGAGGCGTGGGCGCGACGGTTCGCGCCGCTGCGCGGCGAGTGGCGGCGGCTGACCGCGCAGGCCCGGGAACTCGCGGTGGGCCTCGTCGTACGGCCGCGCGACGTCGAGTGCCTGGAGGACCCCGGGCTCACCAACGGCGTCCCGCTGCTCGCCGTCCTCGCCGACCTCGGCTTCGGGCTGGAGGTCTGGATCCACGCACGGAACGAAGCGCTCGACGCGCTGCACGCCCGCATCGAGGCGCAGGTCCCGCCCGCGTGCCGCGCGCGCTGCCGGATCGCCGGGTTCGACGACCTCGACGGCCTGCGGCGCGCGCTGCGCGACAGCCCGGCCGCGGCGGTGGTCGGCAACCACACGTTTGACTGGCGGCTGACCGAGGCGGGGAAGAACCGGATCTCGCTCCGGCAGTTCGAGAAGGGGCCGGAGGGCGCGCTGCGCACGGCCCGCCGGCTGCTGGACGCCTGCCGCGTCCCGTTCGCCCGGCGCTACGCCCGCTTCCTGGCCCGCGACGACCTGGGCCGGCGCAGGATGCCGCCGGCGGAGGACTGAAGTGACTCGACCGAAACGGGACGCCGCCCACCGCAAGCGCGGCTCGACCGGCCCGGCGCGGTCCGGCCGCCGCGACAGCCGCCGGGCACACGACGCGCAACTCGTCCTGGAACGGGAGTTCTCGCCGCGCCACCTGCTCTCGTTCAGCGTCGGCACCTACCTGGCGTGCAACGCAATCCGCGATGCGTACCTGGTGGTCGACGGACCCGACTGCGCGCTGATGCGCACCCAGTTCCTCCAGGGGAACCACGACTACCTCGCCGAGTTGACCTCGGTCGGCGGAAAACACAAGGTGGTCAACACCGCCCTCGAGCCCGCCGGCGTGATGCACGCCCGCGAGGACGCGCTGGTCGACCTGCTCGCACGGATCGGCGCGACCGACGGCGTCGGCTGCACCCTGCTCACGTCGCTCCCGCTCGCCACCGTGCTCGCCACCGACTACGCCCGCCTGTGCCGCCGGGCCGCCGGCCGGATCGGCCGGCCGGTCGTCTCGATCCCCGGTCGCTCGCTGTCCACCGATTGGCTCGGCGGCTACCAGGAAAGCCTGGCCGCCCTCGCCGCGCAGCTCGAGCTGCCCAAGTGCCGGCCGAGTCGGAACGGGGTGGCGCTGGTCGGCCTGCTCCACGACCGCAACGAGGCCGACTGCCGCGGCAACGTCCGGGAGCTCCAACGCCTGCTGCGCGGCCTGGACCTCGACCCGGTCTCCCTCTGGCTCTCCGGCGGGAGCTGCGCCGAGCTGCAGGCCGTCGCCCGCGCCTCGACGATCGTCTCCCTGCCCTACGGCCGCAAGGCCGCCCGGACGCTCGCCGACCGGCTCGGCGCGCGGCTGGTCGAGGCCGAGCTGCCGTTCGGGCTGCCGGCGTCCGAGCGGTTCGTCCGGCAGGTGGCCGAGGCCTGCCGGCGGACCCCGCAAGCGCAACGGTGGATCGACTCCGAGCTGGCCGCGGTGGTCCCGCCGCTGGAGTGGGTCGGGCCGTTCCTGTTCCAGGAGCGGCGGTTCGGCTACATCGGCGACCCGTACCTGCGTCCCGGATTCCGGGAGACGATCGAGCTGCTCGGTGGCCGGCTGGAATTCTCGGTCGTCACCGCCTGCCGCCATCACCTGGCCGAACCCTCGCGCGCCGCGCCGGCCGATTCCGCGGAGCTGCTGGTCGAGCCCCGGGCGGCCGCCCTCCTCCGGTTCCTCGACGAGCGGCTCGCGCCGGATCGGCTCGACTGCCTGGTGACCAACGCCTCCTGCATCGAGGCGGCGGCGGGCCGCGACTTCGCCGTCGTCGAGTTCGGCTTCCCGGCCTACGACGCCCACGCGCTGTACGACCGACCGTACCTCGGCTTCCGCGGCGCGCTGGCCCTGGTCGACACCATCGCCAACCGGCTGCGTCTCCACCTCGCGCTCCGTACTCCCGTTGCCAAGCGTGTCTGACGGGTGCTACACGGTGGGTCGGGCCCGGTTCGACGTGCCGTCGGAAGGGAAAGACGACCGGCGATGAAGAAGCGGAAGGTGGCGCTGGTCGTTCTCCACACGGGCCGCCCGGCCGACCTGGCCTCGCCGCTGTTCCACGCCAACGCGCTGTTCCTGCTCAAGTCCTACCTGGAGAGCCGCCCCGAGATCTCCGCGCGGTACGAGTTCGAGATCGTCGACCTGCGCCGGCACGTGCCCTACAACCTGGGCCTCGCCGTCGAACAGAACATCGACGTCGTGCAGGACGTCGTCGCCCGACGCCCGGACGTGGTCGCCTTCAGCCTCTACCTGTGGAACGTGGAGGCCGGCCAGGCCCTGGCGCGGGTCTTCCGGGAGTTCCTCCCGCGGGCCGTGTTCGTGGCGGGCGGTCCCGAGGTCTCGGACCGGCGCGAGTTCGCCCGGAGGTTCCCCGGGTTCGACGTGCTCGTGGAAGGGGACGGCGAAATCCCGCTGCGCCGCGTGCTCCAGGCGCTGGCCCGCGGCCGCTCGCTGCGCGGCATCGGCGGCGTCTCGTTCGTCGAGCGCGGCCGGTTCGTGCACGACCCGGCCGGCGCCGAGCTCGCCGCGCCCGACGAGATCCCCGACTTCCACGCGGCCAACCGCCCGCTGCTCGACGGACGCGGCTTCTACCTCACCACCCGCGGCTGCCCGTACGACTGCGCGATGTGCCTGTGGGCGCGCCAACCGATGCGACGCAAGAGCCGCGACCGGATCCTCTCCGAGCTGGAGGCGCTGACCGCTTCGCCCCTCCGCGGCCTCACCCTCTTCGACTACGACCTGCTCGAGGTGCACACGCGGGACCGCGACTTCTTCGACCGGCTCACGCGCATGGTCCGGGCGCGACGGGACGGCTTCGGCATCAACTTCTTCATCAACCCGCGCTACTTGACGGACCCCCGCCTTCCCGCGGTCATGGCGGCGCTGCGCTCCCATCATGTCCTCGTGGGCGTGCAGTCGACCAGCCCTGCCTGCCTGGAGGCGATCGGACGCGGCTGGTCGATTCCGTGGCTCGGTGTGCTCGAGCAGGCGCCGCCCCAGGTCCGGGAGCGCGTCTTCCTGGAGCTGATCTTCCCGCTGCCCGGACAGACCGGACCCGAGTTCCTCGATTCCCTGCGGCGGCTGCTCGCCCTCGGCTACTACCGACTGCAGATCTTCCAGCTCTGTCTCCTGCGCGGCACCCGGCTGTACCGAAACCGCCGCCGCCTCGGGCTGGTACACCTGGAGCGGCCGCCGTACGCCTGCATCGCGACCCCGTCGATCTCCGCGGACGAGGGCCTGCGGATCGGCGTCCTGTGCCAGGCGCTGAACCTGCTCCGGGATCTGGTCGATCCTGCGCCGGATCGGCGGCCGTTCGCCGACTACTTCCGCCGCCGCCCCAAGGTCGTCGACCGCCTCCTCGCGCAGGTCGACCGCGGCGCCGGCTCGTGGGACCTCGCCGACCATCTGTCCCGCGAGATCACCGGCCGCCCGCTGGAGCTGGACCATGCCCGCTAGGCGCAAGCCCGCCGCTCGACCGGCCCCCCGGGTCGTCCGCCACTTCGCCGTCTACGGCAAGGGCGGAAGCGGGAAGTCCACGGTGACGACCAACCTCGCGGTCCAGCTCGCCCGTCGCGGCCTGCGGACCCTGCAGATCGGCTGCGACCCCAAGCGCGACTCCACGCGCTCGCTGGTCGGCGGCCGCAGACTCCGGACGGTCATGGACCTGCTCCAGAACGTCGGCTTGGCCCGGGCCGCGACGCCGCTGCGGGAGGTGCTGTTCGAGGGTCTGCGCGGCATCCGGTGCATGGAGGCCGGCGGCCCCGAGTCCGGCGTCGGTTGTGCCGGGCTCGGCATCGCCACCACCTTCAAGCTGATCCGCGAACACCGGCTCCTCGAGCAGTTCGACGCGGTCCTGATGGACGTCCTGGGTGACGTGGTCTGCGGCGGCTTCGCCACCCCGATGATGAAGGGCCTCGCCGGCGGCGTCGTGATCGTCACGTCCGAAACGCCCCTGTCCCTCTACGCCGCCAACAACATCTCCCGCGCGGTCAAGCGCTACGGCCGCCACGGCACCTATCTCGTCGGGTTGCTGGCCAACGCAC
The DNA here is from genome assembly GCA_016930215.1 of Deltaproteobacteria bacterium. Taxonomy (GTDB): domain Bacteria; phylum Myxococcota_A; class Polyangia; order DRWM01; family JAAZOP01; genus JAAZOP01. The sequence goes on along the minus strand of JAFGHH010000558.1, from coordinate 3,167 downwards.
TGCAGAAGCCCGACGGGGTCGCGACGATCGAGCAATTCGCTTCCGCGATCGGCTCCCGGGTGATCGGGGTCGTGCCGAACGACGACCGCATCCGCCAGGCCGAGAAGAAGGCCCTGCCGGTGTCGGTCTTCGCCGAGGGCAGCGACCTGGACGGAGTCTTCCGGAAGCTGGCGGACACCATGCTCGCCCTCCTTCCCGGCGACTGCCCGCCTCCGCGACCGCTGGACGACGAGCGGTTCGAGAAGATGTTCTGGGGATGAGCCGGTGAAGGACGAAGGACAACCGGTCCAGCTCATCGACCTGTTCGCCCTGCTGGCCGAGCGGGCGGACGCCGAAGCCGCGGTCCCGTTGCGGGACGGCTCGCTCCTCTATCGCCTCCACGACGGCGAGCGAACGGTCGACGTCTTCCACAGCCCCTGGCGCCGCCCGGGCGGGCGGACCGTGAAGGGAGCGGGCGGCTGCTTCTTCGTGCGCGGCGCGGCCGACGGTCCCCCCGCCGACCGGCTCCGGCGGCTCGCCGGCCTCCGGATGGACTTCCCACTGTCGCTCGACCTGCTGTCGGCCTGGCGGAACGCCGACGCGCCGGTGACGCTCGGCGCCGACTTCGCCCGCCTCCACCTCTCGCCGTTCCTGCTGGCCGGGAGGACCGCCTGGGGGCCCTTCCTGTTCGCCGGCTGCGACGCACGGGGACGCAACGCCGCCGATTTGGTCTTCGAAGCACGGGCCGGACGGGTCGTCTTCCGCGTCCGGCCGGCCCACGAGGCGCGCGGCGACGGCTGGCGGCGCATCGGACCGCTCGCGGTCCGCATCGCGTCGGACGGCCGGGACCCCGGCACGACGGCGACGCTCCCCCACCGGGTGGAGAACTACCTCTACTACGCCCTCCACCGCTCGTTCCGCCCGGGACAACCGCTGGCCGGAGCGAAAGGCGCACCCGCGGAACGGGACGCGCGCGGCGACCGGTGCACCGACACGGCCGGCGAAGGCGTCCGCGACCTGCCGGACGAGACCATCCGCGAGAACCTCGACGAGGTGGCCGAACATGCCTTCTTCCTCGAACCGTTCCTCCGCCGCATCGGCACCCAGGAAACCCTCGGAACGCTCCTCGACGCGGACGAGGGCCTGGCCCTCGTCGTCCACACGGAGCGGGAGTGCACGACCAAGCTGCCCTGGCTCAAGGGCTGCGAGCATTTCCGCTACATCTACTCGCGGCTCACGCCGCTCCCCACCTGCGCCTGCGGCCGCGCGATGGAATGGCTGGAGCCGCCCCAGGCGGAAACCATCCTGGGAGACGAAGCCGGTCTCCTGCAAGCGCTGCGAAAGGCAGCCTCCCGGAAGGGAACCCGGATCGTCGCACTCATGGGGACTTGCGTCGGCGACGTCACCGGCCTCGACTACGAGGGTCTGGCCGCAGCCGTCGAGCGCGACTGTTCGAAACCGGTGGTCGTGATCAACCAGATGCTCGAGGACTTCGTCGAGATGGACCGCACCTGGGAGATGCTGATGCGCATCGCAGACCGGGCTCGCGCCCCGGAACCCGGCCGGATCAACCTGGTCGGCTACGCGCCCGCCGAGTCCGACCTGGCGGACGAGCTGCGGGCGGTGCTGCCGCGCCTCGGACTGCGGCTCAACGCCCTGCTCGTGCCGTCGTTCCGCTCGCAGCAGGCGCTCGACTTCACCCGCGCGGCCTGCACCGTCCTCAACCCGGCCCGCTCGTACGGGTTCGAGTTCTCGCGCGCGGCCGAGCGGTTCGGCGACATGAAGTTCCACCGGCTGTCGCCGCCCTTCGGAAAGTCCGCGACCGTCGGCTTCTATCGCGGCCTCGCCGCGCTGGCCGGCCGGAAGGACCCGGCGGCCGACGCCGCGGAGCTGTGGAGCCCCCACGAGGCTTCGTTCGCCGGTTGGCGGGAACGCGCACGCGGCCACGGGGCCTGCATCGTCGTCCGCCCCGCGGACGCAACGTACCTCCTGGATCCGCTCGAGCTCCACGGCCTGGACCTGCTGCGGATGCTCGCCGAGTTCGGCTTCACCACGACGGTCGTCGTGCTCGGCGGCGCGGAAGGCGAAGGCGCCGGAAGGCGGCTCCGGCGCGCCGTGAAGGCCGATCCGCTCCTCGCGGAGAACGTCCGCGTGATCCGCGAACCCGTGGACGACTTGCCCTCCGTCCTGCGGGACATCGACGCCCGGCTCTGCTTCACCGAATTCCCTCCCGACCGGCGCGTCCTCGAGGCCGGCAAGATGTTCTTCGAGCCACGGGATTTCCAGCCGGGCCTCGCCGGCGCGGTTCGCTCCATCACGCGGCTCGTCCGGCTGGCCGAAAGCGAATTCCCGCGCACCTGGAACCAGGCCGCGGCCGGCGGGGGGCGACGCACATGAAGCTCACACCGAAGTACCTCGACGGCGCGCTGCTGGCCCTCAACGCCCTTTCGCACGGCCGCGCCGTGCTCGACGCACCGCGCTGCGAGCAGGAGCGCGCCTGGATCTTCGACCGGACCCACGACTGGTGGACCTGCCTGTCCGGCACCGGCCCGTACACCCGCGACCGGCGCGTCTTCGCCCCCCTGTGGAAGACGAGGACGCTGGTCCAGGGCACCGAACAGACGCTCTCCGAGATGATCGACTTCGTGGCACGCCGCCACCCGCGGGAGCCGATCCTCGTCTTCCCGAGCTTCCTGTCCCTGCTGGCCAACACGGATGTCGAGGGCCTGCTGACCGAACGGAAGAACAAGCTGCGCAACCGCCTGCTCTTCGTCGGGCGCGATTCCCTGGACGAGGACTGGATCGACGGCATCCGGAGAACGCAGGCGGCGGTCTTCACCGCGCTGCGCCGCGCCGGCGGCGGATCCCGGACGCCGCTCGTCGGCGGCTTCCTCCCCTTCCGGCGGGAAGGCGACGAGACCGGCAATGTCGAGGAGCTGCTGCGCCTGTGGAGGCTCGCCGACATCCCTGCGCCGGCCGCCTGGCCCTTCGCCGCCGGCACCCTGCCCGACCGGCCGCTCCCCCGCCGGGCTCCGCTGGTCGCCTTCCCGCTCGGGTTCGACGCCGCGCTGTTCGACTGGGAGGGCGAGGTGCTCGACGTCGAGCTGCCGATCGGCCTCGAGGCGACCTGCGCGATGCTGCGCAAGCTGGGCCGGCGGTTCGGCCGGACCCGCCGGGTGGAGACCCTG
>JAFGHH010000090.1 GCA_016930215.1 Deltaproteobacteria bacterium | reverse complement strand
GTCGCGCGCGGCGCGAGCATTCCCCCGGGCATCCCGACCAGCACCGAGCGCTCCTGGCGCATCCAGTAGCGGTGCGCGCTGCGGCCGCGCGCCCGCTGCGTCACCGGAACGATTCGTCGGGTTCGTCCTCCGGTTCCGCGAGCACTGCTTCCATCCTCAGCTCGACGGTTCCCGCCGCCTCGTCGGGCAGGACCTCGTAGCGGTAGACCTGGATCCGTCCGAGCGGCGGCTCGAGCGCGTCCCACAGGTCGAAGCGGTCGTGCGTCCACTCGGTCTCCGAGTACCAGACGCCCGGCCGTTGGCGCCACCACGGCAGCTCGTCCGGCTCCATGCGCCGCACTTCCTCTTCGCGCGCGTCGAGGATCCGGATCGTCACGGCGCCCACCCGGTAGCGCGGCCCCTCGTCGGTCTCGAACAGCACCCGCAGCTCGTCCGTGGCCCGCGCCAGCGGCGGCCGGCGGACCCGCGCCGTCGCCCAGCCCCGGTCCGCGCAGTCCTGCTCGATCCGCCGGGCGTGGGCCTCCACGTCCTCGTACAGCACGGCGAACGCGTCGAGCAGCGACGGGTAGGTCATCGGGAGCTCGCCGCCGTGCACCTCCGGGCGCAACTCCTCCGCCGTCGCGCCGCAGGCCGCCGTGGCCTCGACCGCCGTCAGCCGCACCGGCACGGCCGCCGCCGGCGCCGCCGGCGCCGGCGGGTCGTCCGAGCAGCGCCACTGCCCGTCCTCCAGCCCCAGCGACAGCTCGCAGAACCGCAGCACGTCGAAGCCGAGCACGCCGTCGCCGGAGCAGGGAGGCGCGTCGACGCGCTCCGTCACCGACAAGGGGATCGTCCGCCGCCAGTCGCCGAGCTCGACGGCCACGTCGGCGATCTCGACCGCCCGGCCCTCGCCGCCGACCCAGATCTGCCACACCTCGGATGTGCGCGGCGGCTCGTTTCCCGACGGGGCGTCCCCGAGCTCGCGGTCGATCTCGTCCAGCAGGTCGTCGAGCTCCGCCTGCGCGGCCAGCTCCCGTCCGGCGGCGGCGTCCGCGAAGAGCGTCGTTCCGCTGGCCCCGCTGTCGACCACCAGCCGCGCCGGACGCCCCTCGACCGTCGCCGCGACCAGGTAGTTCCAGCCCCGATCGCTCGAGCCATCGTCGAACCGGCAGGCCTCCAGCGTCCCGCCGGCCGAGCGCTCCGTCGCCGTCGCCGGCCACGGCTCGTCCTCCGGCGCGATGGCCAGGCGACCGGCGCGGAAGTCGAGCGTCACGCGTTCCGCGGACCGCACCAGCCGTTGCGGCGCCAGCCCGCCCCAGAACCTCCCGAACCGCAGCGCCGGGCTGTGCACGACGGCCGTGGTGCCCAGGCGGTCCTCGGACAAGCCGGGGACGCGGAGCTCGGGCTCCCGCGCCCGGTCGGCGTAGACCGGCTGGCCGATCCCGTCCGACCCCACGCCGTCGCTCTCGTCCGTCTCGACGCCGCAGCCCCACGCCGTGGAGTCCGCGAGGAAGTGCCACTCGGCACCGGTGTCGAGAAGCAGCGGCACGGGGGTCCCGCGCACGGTGCCATCGACCATCGGCAGCGTCCGCGGACCGTCCCCGAGCACCACCGTGCGGAACGCCGCCTGCGGCGGGCGGCATCCGGCGAGCACCGCGAGTGCGAACCCGATCGTCGCGGCCAAACCGACCCCGCCCCGGATGTGCCGTGCCGTGCGCATCGGCCCGAACGATACCCGCACGTCTCCGGTCGCGCCAGGGCGCCCGGCCGGGATCGGACCGCCCGGGTGGACCGGCACGCCGGCGTCCGGTATCGTTGTCCAGACAGGAGGGACTCGATGTCCGACCCTCGGTCGTCCCGCTCCCGCGGGCCCCGGGACCACTGCCGGCGTTCGCACCGGCTGCCGTCGGTGCTCGCTGCGCTGGCCGTCCTCTGTTCCGCCTGCGGAGACGAGGGAGCCCCCGTGCCGCCCGACGCGCCCGACGCGGCCGATGCCGAGGTCGTCCCCGAGGTCGATGACGCGGTTCGGGAGGCGGATCCGGGCGACGCGTCGCCGAGCGAAGCCGAGACGTCCCCCGACGTCGTCCCGGACGTGCCCGCGGACGTCCCGCCGGACGACGACTCCGGGACCGGCGACGTCGTTCCCGACGTCGTCCCGGACGTCCCCGCCGACGACGGAGGTGCGGTCGAGGAGCCGATCCGCGTCGACGGCTGCTTCTTCACCGTCGAGACGGCCGGCGACAAGCAACGGTACGACTTCGGCGAGCGTGGTGTGGCCTATCGGCGCATCGAGATCGAGTACACGACGGTGCACGGCGGCTGGCGCGAGGAGCTCTACGCGCGCGGCGTCCTGAACCACATCCTCAGCGGCCTGTTCCGCAACGCGAGCCTCTCGCGCGAGCGCTACATCCTCGGCCACGCCGCCCAGATCGACGCCTCCGTCGCCGGGCTGCGCCCGCGGTCGGTGTTCTTCGCCCGCGTCGACCTCGAGGAGCGCCCGCCGGGTGAGGGTTGGACCTCCTACACTTCGTTCCGCGACGCCTGCCCCTGGACCGTCGGCGAGGCCTACCGCGTTCGGATGGTCCTCGACGCCGAGGCCCGCACCCAGACGCTCGAGCTGTCCGTCGGCGGCACGGTCGTGTTGACCCAGGTCGGCGACATCCCGTACTTCGACGTGGCGCTCACGTCGAACGGCTGGTGGCTCGAGCTGGGCGCGGACGAGAGCGAATACCGCGACGTCAGTCCCGTGGGCTGGCGCTTCTGCGACCTGGCCGTGCGCCTCGAGCGCGCGCCGTAGCCGCGGAGGGAGAGGGGAGCGCGATGACACGACGGGCCTGGATCGCGACCGTGCTGTTCGGGTGGACGGTATCGTGCAGCAGCGGGCCGGCGCCGTTCCCGCGGCCGATGCCGCCGCCCGTGCCGGAGGGAGAGGACGCCGGCCCGCTCGGCGACGGCGGCGCCGAGGCCGCGCCGGTCGCTCCGCGTGATGCCCCCGTCCCGCCCGCCGCCCAGGGGCTGGTCGACCGGGCCCTGCGAAACCTGCAGCAGCGGATGGCCCTCGGCTCCACCGACGAGATCCGCATCGTCTCGGTGGAGGAGGTCGAATGGGGCGACACCAGCCTGGACTGTCCCGATCCCGAGATGCAGTACCGTCGGGAGAACACGCCGGGCTTCCTGATCCTGCTCGAGGCGGCGGATCGCACCTACGAGTACCACTCGGACACGGCCTACTCGATCATCCTCTGCAAGGACGGCCGGCCGGTGCGCTCGGGTTCCTGAGCGCACCGCTGCGCTCGCGACCGCCGGTCAGGGCGGGTCGTCCGCCCACGGGCAGCCCGTCCGCGACTGCACTGCCCACAGCAGGAACGGCTGCTCCTCGAAGCGCACCTGCGGACGCTCCTCGAGCGGCGTGTTCGGGTCTCCCCGCTCCCAGGACGCGACCCGCAGCGCGAGCGTTCCCGACGGCGGGATGCCGAACTCGTGCGCGGACGCGACCCGGAACGTGTACTGCGAGAGGTACGAGAACACGCCGTGGCCCCGGCCCCGATACTCGAGCGACACCGACAGTCGGTGCGCGCCGGGTCCCACCGGGCCGTCGTGAATCAGGATCGGCTCGCGGACGTCGAGCGACCGTTCGGGGTCGTGGCAGTTCCACAGCGGCACGCCGTCCCGCGCCACCTCCGCCCGCACCAGCCGGAACGCCTCCGACAGTCCGTCCTCGAAGGTGACGATCAGCCGCCCGGCGACCCCGTCCGCGGCCCGCGGGCCGTTCGTTCCCTGCGGCACGCAGCCGGCGAGGGCGGCGAGCGTCAGCGCCGCCGTGATGCGACGGAGCGGGCGACGAGCCGCGGGCGCGTCGCGGAGGTTCCCGGGTCCGGGTCGTGGTCGCATGCCCGCATCGTACCGCGCGTGCCGGCGGGCGCAAGCCGCGCCGCATCGGTCCGCGTGCCGGATGACCGCCGAGAGAGGTCGTCCTTCGTCGCCTGCCCGGCACTCGCCGGTGGACCGTCGGGATCGCGTGTGGTACTCGGAAGGAGATGGGATCGCGTTCGCTCGGAGCGGTGCATCGAGGACGGGCGGACGGGCCGGACGCTCGCCGGCATGCTGTCGGGCCCGAGCTGGTCGTCGTGGGCCTGGCGTACTTCGAGCTGCACCTGCCGCGGTTCCGGTTTCCACGGCCGGGCGAGGAGCGCTTCGTCGCGAGCGTCCGGGCCACGGCCGGCGGCGCGCTCAACACGGCATCCGTCGCGCGGGCCCTCGGCGTGGACGCCCGCGTGGCCCATCCGGCGGGAGACGGCCCGACCGGCGCGGCGCTGCGGATGCTCGAGCGGCGGATCGGCCTGCCGGCGGCGACCTGGCCGGTCGAGGGGGATCCGGCGGTATCGCTGGTGTTCTCCGGGCGGGGCGAGCGGACGTTCCTCAGCGCCGCGCGCCTTCCGACCCTCCAGGCCTGCCCCGGTCTGCCCCGGGCCCGGTGGATCCATGCGGCCGGGCTGGTCGAAGCGCGTCTGCTGGCGGGTCCGCTGGCGCGGGCGCGGGTCGCCGGCGCCGGCGTGAGCGTGGCGGGAAGCTGGGCGCCCGCCGAGTTGCGGCGGCTGGCGCGCCGGACGGACGTCCCGTGGGATCTGCTCGTGCTGAGCCGCCGCGAGGCCGAGTTGGCCTGCGGGGATGCGCGGCGGGCTCCCGAGCGCCTGGCCGGAGCGGCGACGAGCGTCGTCGTGACCGACGGCGCCCGGGGCGCCCGCGGAATGCTGCTCGGCCGGACGGTGCGAGGCCGTGCTCGGAAGACCGCGGTCGTGGATCCGACGGGCGCCGGCGACGCGTTCTGCGCCGGACTCCTCGTCGGGCTGCTGCGAGGCCTGTCGCCGTCCCGCGCCGTCGCGCTGGGCTGCCGGTCCGCCGAGCGAGTCCTCGGCCGCCGGGGCGGACTGGCCGAGGACGCGTCGGCCTTCGCCGACCTCCGGAGGTTCCGGTGATCCGCAAGCTGGCGCTCCTCGGTGGCGGCAGCGCCTACGCGCCGGGCCTCCTGCAGGCCCTGGTGGACCGCGGGGCGGAGCTGGCGCTGACCGAGGTCCGCCTGTACGACCTCGCTCCGGGGAGGCTCGAGGTCGTGGCGCGGCTCGGAGCGAAGCTGGCACGGGCCGCGGGCGCGCCGTTCGACGTGCACGCGGTCGAGACCCTCGAGGCGGCGGTGGACGGTGTGGATGCGGTCCTGAACAGCACCCGGCCCGGCGGATTCGCCGGGCGCCGGCTGGACGAGACGCTGCCGCTCGAGTTCGACATCCCCGGGCAGGAGACGGTCGGTCCCGGTGGACTGCTCTACGCCCTCCGCTCGGTCCCCGAAGCGCTGCGGGTGGCGCGCGCGATGCAGCGGCAGGCCCCGTCGGCGGTGCTGCTGAACTACACCAACCCGACCAACATCGTGACGCAGGCGCTCGTGGACGCGGGGTTCGCCGACGTTCTCGGGCTGTGCGACCAGTCGGACGAGGATCTCCAGGCGCTCGGCGTCGCGCTCGGTCGTCCCGGCGTCCCGTGGACGTTCGCCTGCGCCGGCCTGAACCACGCGACGTGGTACTCGGACGTGGCGTTCGGGGGCGAGCCGTTCCGGGGGCTGCCCGCGGACGCGCCGGCGGAGCCGCCGCCGTGGTTCGACGAGGAACACCGGCTGCGATTCGCCGTCGCCCGGCGGATGGCGGCCCGGTGTCCGGGCTGGTGGCCCAACTCGTACCTCGCCTACTACGAAGCCCCGGCGGAGCTCGTCGCCTGCGCCCGCCGCGGCGGCCCCAGGACCGACGCGATCGTCGCGCGGCTGGACGAGTACTACGCGCATTTCGCCCAGGAAGCGGCGCGCGAGCGGCCGCGGCTGCGCTTGTACCGGGGCAGCACGGGCTTCGGCGATCTGGCGGTGCGGGTGCTGACGGCCCTGGGGAGTCCGTCGCCGTGCCCCGTCGTGCTGAACGTGCCGAACCGGGGGGCGATGCCCGCGTTCGCGGAGGATACCGTGGTCGAGCTGCCGGTGCTGCTGGGCGCCGCGGGTCGCGTGCCGCGGGCGGGCGGTCTGCCTCCGGCCTTCAAGTTGCTGGCCGGGCGGCTGGAGGCGTACCAGCGCGCCGCCGCCCGGGCCGCGGCGTCCGGGGAGCCGGACGAGGTCCTGGAAGCGATGGCGGCGAATCCGCTGGTGCCGTCGCGCGAGACCGCGGCGGCACTGCTGGCTCGGGCGCGGGCCGTCGTTGGGACGGTGTCGGCGGAGGTGGAATGAAGACCGGGAAACTCCGGGATGCGTTCGAGTGGCGGGACCTCGAGCGGGTGATCGTGCTCTCGCCGCATCTGGACGACGCGGCCCTGAGCTGCGGAGGACTGCTGCTGGCCCTGCGTGCGATGGGCGTCCCGCGGCTGGTGGTCAGCGTCTGCTGCGGCAATCCGCCCGCCCGGCCGTCGCCCGAGGGGTCGGGCAAGTCGACGCAGCGGCGCGGCTACGTCAGCCCGCGGAAGCGCCGGGCCGAGGACGTGGCCGCGATGCGGATGCTGGGCTCGGACTACGTGCATCTGGGCTTCGCCGACGGCGTGTACCGACGCAGCCCGCTGACCGGCGAGCTGGTCTACCGGCATCCGAGGGAACGGTGGGTGGAGCCGCGCATCGATGACGCGGCGTTCGTCGAGGAGCTGTACCTGCTGTTGCGGAGGCTGTGCCTGGGGCTGGGCCGGGTCCTGCTGGTCGTGCCGCTGGGCATCGGCCAGCACGTCGATCATGCCATCACGGGACGCGTCGCCCTGCGCCTTGCGGCCGACCTGCAGTTCCTGTGGTACGAGGACTTCCCCTACGTGATCGGTCGGGGCGTGAGTCCGTGGGAAGGCGACCACCCGATCCAGGCGCTGTCGCGGCTGCGGCGCGTCCCGGTGGCGCGCCTGGCTCTGCCGTTCCGCGCTGCGAGAAAGGCGGCGCTGCTCGAGTGCTACCGCACGCAGCTCTCGCCGCTGTTCGGCGGGACGCCCGGAATGCGGGAGGCCGTCGGTCGCCGCACGCTGGACGGTCGCCCGTGCGAGTTCTACTGGCGCGCCCGGCCGGCATCGGCCGACCGGGGCGCGCACATCCGGCCGCCGGCGGCGAGGGAGGGGGGCTGAGGATGGCGGGCGAGGCGATGGCGCGGGAGATCCGCGAGCAGCCGGGGATGCTGCGGGCCCGGGCGGAGGGCTGGGAAGGCGAGGCGTTGCGGCTCCGCCGCGGGGCACTCGCCGGGCGCGGCACCCTGGTCGTGCTGGGTCGGGGGAGCTCGGGCAACGCGGCGACGTTCGCGACCTACCTCTGGGCCCTGCGCACGGGGCGCCATCCCGTGGAGTTCCGGCCCTGGCTGGCGACCCAGCCGCTGCCCGCGGCGGATTGGTCCGACGCCGCCGTCCTGGCGTTCTCCGCGTCCGGACGCAGCACCGATGTGGCCCAGGCCGCCGCCTGGTTGCGGGGTCGCGGGGCGCGTGTCGTCGCCGTGACGGAATCGGCGGACGTCGAGACGCACGTCGCGCGGGCCGCGCACGACGTGCTGGCGCTGGAGGCGGGACCGGAGCGCGCCGCCCCGGCCACCAAGAGCTTCTGCGCCCAGCTGTTCGCGGCGGCCGCCCTGTGCGGCTACCCGATCCGCAAGGCGGCGTTGCAGACGGCGGACGCGATGGACATGGTGCTGGCCGCGGACCTGGCCGAACCCGTGGCCCGCTTCCTCGCCGGCGCGCGGACCGTCAGCTGGGTGTCGCGGGGATTCTCGATCGCCGGGGCGCTCGACGCCGCCCTCAAGTTCCAGCAGACGACCGACCTGCCGTCCTTCGCCCACTCGACCGCCGAGTTCCTCCACGGCCCGATCGGAGGCTGCGACGACCGCGACCGGGTCGTGCTGTTCTCCGAGATCGACGAGCCGCTGGCGAGCAAGCGGGCGGTGGAAGCGACCTTGCTCGCCCGCCGCGTGCCGCTGCTCGCGCTGGGCGTCGATCACTCCGAGGAGGCGGCGCTGCCGTTGCCGTTGCCGGACGATCGGTGGGCGCGGACCGCGATGCTGGCCTTCGTCTCGCAGCTGACCTGTCTCGAGGTCGCGGTGACGCACGGCCTGGACCCGGACACGCCGGCGGGTCTGCGCAGGGTCACCCCGCCGCCGTAGGCGGCGTCAGTCCCCGCGCCCGCGGCGGGCGCCCCACCAGAGCAGCGGCGTGCCGCCCGCCGCCAGCGCCAGCGCGATCCAGGCCTGTCCGAGGAACACGATGCGGTGGACGGCGGCCATCAGGCCCACGCTGCCGGCCACGACGGCCGCCCAGCGGAGCGCGACGCCGCCCAGCTCGCGCCACGCCGTCGTCGGTCGGCGGCCCGGCCAGAACCCGCGCGGCTGCACGCGTTCGACGAACCGTCGCAGCCGCTCCGGGTCGGTAGGTCGCCCGAGGAGCATTCCGGCGCCGAGTCCGACGACGCTGGCGCCGGACGTCAGGACCAGCGAGACCTCGTAGGGCAGGTCGGTGAACGAGAGCCCGAGGGCCGTGCCGAGCCCGGTCGCCATCGCGCCGAGCTCGCCGGCGGCGTTGACGCGCCACCACAGCCAGCGCAGGGCCGTCGGTACGCCGAGCGCGGCACCGAGCGCGGCGACCCACTTCCAGGCCTGCTCGATGCTGTCGATCCGGAAACTGACCAGCACGGCCAGCGCCGCGAAGCCGGCGACCGCCAGCCGGGCGACGCGCACCTGCCGCCGCGCGGACGCTCCGGGCCGCAGCCGGAGGTACAGGTCGTTGACGACGTAGGACGCGCCCCAGTTGAGGTGCGTGTCGACGGTGCTCATGAACGCGGCCAGCAGGCTGGTCACGAGCAGTCCGAGGGCCACCGGCGGCAGCAGGTGGCCCATCAGCACGGGGTAGGCCAGCTCGCGGTCGGCGCCGACCGCCGCGCCGGCGCCGCCCAGCGCCTGGGATTCGGCGCCCAGCGGGACCAGCACCAGCGCGGCGACGGCGACGACGAACCAGGGGACGGTGCGGACCACGTACTGCAGCACCAGGAACAGCAGCGCCGCGCGGCGCGATTCGTTGGGCGTCCGCGTCGTGTTGAGTCGCTGCATCAGGTAACCGCCGCCGTCGGCCGGGACGTTGGCGTAGGACTGGACCAGCAGGTACGCCCCGAAGGTGAAGGCGCCCAGCCCGGCCGCGGCCAGCCAGCCCGAGCCGAGGCTCGGGAACAGGTCGAGGTAGGCGTGGTCCGCGCCGTACAGCCGCCCCAGGCCCGCGCGCAGGGCGTCGCCGCCGCCGACGGCGTCCCAGGCGGCGAGGGCGAGCCAGACGCTGCCCAGCAGGGCCATGCCGAGCTGCAGCAGGTCGGTGAGGATCACGCCGCGGATGCCGCCCAGCGTCGAGTACGTCCCGACCACCGCGAGCAGCGCCACGATCGTCAGTCCCTCGGAGGGCGAGCCGAGTGCGGAGTCCGCGGGCCAGATGCGGCCCAGCCACTCCAGCGGGCCCGGCAGCCAGACGTCCCAGTGGAAGAACGGCGTCACGATCTTGACCATCGCCCGCAGGACCCAGCCCAGGATGATCGCGTTGTAGACCACGCCGTAGAGCACGGCGCGGAAGGTGCGCAGACCGAGCGCCGCGCGGCCCGAGTAGCGCAGCTCGACCAGCTCGGCGTCGGTCAGCACGCCGCTTCGGCTCCAGCGGCTCGCGAAGTAGACCACCACGCCGGCGTGGACGCCGATCCACGAGAGCCAGATCCAGTTGCCGGACAGGCCCCGGTCGGCCACGATCCCGGTGACCGCCAGCGGCGTGTCGGCGGCGAAGGTGGTCGCGGCGATCGACATCCCGGCCCACCACCAGGGGAGCGAACGGTCGGCGAGGAAGTAGCTCTCCTTGCTCGATTCCGACCGACCCTTGACCAGGATGCCCACCACGAGGGTGAGCAGGAGATAGCCGCCGATCAGGAGCCAGTCGCCGGCGTGGAGCGAGAGCGCCGGGGTCATCGCTCAGTCGCCCGCGACCGCCCGGAGGAACTCCCGGCCCCAGCGGTGGATGTCGTGCACCCGCACGATGTCGAACAGGCGACGAGTCCGCTCCCGGCGCTCCTCGCTCGACATCGTCAGGGCGCGCAGCAGGTCCTCCTCCATCCGCTCCGTGTCGTAGGGGTTCGTCAGCAGCGCACCGAACAGCTCGACCGCCGCCCCGGCGAACTCCGACAGCACCAGTACGCCGTGGTCGTCCGTGACGCCCTTGGCGGCGACGTACTCCTTGGCCACCAGGTTCAGGCCGTCGCGCAACGGCGTGATCCAGGCCACGTCGGCCACCGCGTAGTACGCCAGCACCTCGTCGAACGGCAGCGCGCGCTTGAAGTAGCGCACGGGGGTCCAATCGATCCGCCCGAAACGGCCGTTGATCCGCCCGACCGCCTGGTCGACCTTCTCGCTGGTCGCGCGGTAGGTTTCCATGCCGGGGGCCGCCGGCGTCACCACCTTCACCAGCTCGACCTCGCCGTGCAATTCCGGATGCCGCTCGAGCAGCCGCTCGAACGCGGCCAGCTTCTCCAGCGGTCCCTTGACGTAGTCGAGGCGGGCGATCGACAGAACGCAGCGCCGCCCGCGCAGCCCCGTCCGGATCTCCCGCATGCGCTCCCGCGCCTCCGGCCGCTCCAGCAGCTCGCGGATCCGCCGCACGTCGATCCCGACCGGGTGCGCGCCCAGCCCGACCCGCCGTCCGTTGACCTCGAGCGCCGTCGTCATCACGTCCACGCCCAGCGCGCAGCCGTACGTCACGAAGCGGGGTGCACACGACTCGCGGGCCAGCGTGCGGGCCGGTCCCCGCGACCGTACCACGTCCGCGAAGTTCTCCACGTACCGCGGGATGTGGAAGCCGATGTAGTCGCACTGCACCAGACTGCCCACGATCTCCCGGTACCAGGGGATGATGTTGAACACGTCCGAGGGCGGGAACGCCGTGTGGTGGAAGAAGCCGATGCGCAGGTCGGGGCGCAGCTGCCTCAGATGCCCGGGCACCAGCCACAGGTTGTAGTCGTGGACCCAGACAATCGCCCCCGGCCCGGCCACCGCCGCCGCCCGCTCGGCGAACAGCCGGTTGACCTCCACGAAGTGCGCCCAGTGGTCGTGGTGGAACACGACCCGGCCGGGAAACGAGAAGATGATCGGCCAGAAGGCCTCCTTGGAGAACCGCTTGTAGAACAGGTCGACGTCCTGCCGGGTCAACGCCACGCGTGCTGCCGTCAGCCGCGGATAGTGCTCCCGGTCCACCGGCACCTCGCTCTCGAACCCCTCCGGCGCCCGGCTCTCCTGGTGCGACCATGCCACCCAGTGGCCCGGGCGCCCCCCGGCGAAGAACCCGAGCAGCGTCGGCAGGATGCCGTTCGGACTCCGCGGCCGACGTCGGGTCGTCCGTGCGCCGTCCCGCACCTCGTCGTACGGCAGCCGGTGGTAGACCATCACCAACTGCGAACCGACGTCCGGGTCCGCCCCCGAGTGTTCGACCGGCCGGTCCGGCTGCCGGCTCGCCAGGACCCCGAGCCGCTCGAGCCCTTCCAGGATGCCGCCCGCCCCCGGTGCCCGAGCGTGGTACACCCCCTCCCGGTCCCGCAGCCGCTCGGTCAACGCCTCCTCCGCACCGCCGACCACGACCGAACGCCACTCCGCCTCCAGCATCGACAGGTCGTTGAGCGTGTCGCCGGCGGTCACCACGCAGGCGGCGTCGAGCGCCAGGTGCCGCAGCAGGGCGCGCAACGTCGAGCCCTTCGACACGCCGTGCGGCAGGACGTCGAGGTAGCGTCCTGCCGAGCGTACGAGGTCGCAATCGAGCGCCTTCACGGTGCGCAGCAGGTCCGGGTCCAGGCGCAACGCCGGGTCGAGGAAGAACGAGCAGCGGCGCTCCTGCGGCACGGTCTGTCGCTGCAGCTCGGGGAACCGCGCGAGCGCCGTGAGCACCTGGTGCGTGCCGGGCCACGCGCCCGCAATCCCGGACAGGATCGGGTCGACCGGAGCCAGGTCCGTCCCATGCACCACCGTGGCCCCGACGTCCGCGATCACATAGTCCGGACGCGGCACCAACGGGTCGTTGAGCACCGGCAGAACGGTCTCCAGCCCCCGGCCGGACACGAAGATCAGCAGTTGCTCCGGTGACCGCGCGCGTAACAACGAGAAGAGCCGGGACCGGTCGTCCTCCCGACCTCCCAAGAGCGTGCCGTCCAGGTCCGTGGCCAGAACGAATGGTGTCACCGCGAGCTTCTCGTCGGACCTCACGGCCTTCATCCTGCGTCGCTCCATCAGGAACCCTCCACGCGCCGGGTCCGCTCGACGTCGATCGATTCCACTCCCGGCGCCCCGCCGCTCTCGACGCTCGCGTCCGCCGTCAACGGCCCCACGGTCAGCATCGGCGCCGCGTCCAGCGCCTGTGCCTCCATCATCTCCACGATCCGCCGCAGAACCCGGTCGATCTCCTCCTGCTCCGCGGACGGCAGTTTTCCCAACCGCTCCGCCAACCGCTGCTGCAGCGGTGTCGGTGCCGTCCGCACCAGCTCCGCTCCCGCCGCCGTCAGATCGACGATCACCCGCCGCCGGTCCGCCTCGTCTCGCACGCGCCGCACCAGGCCCCGCAGATCGAGCCGGTCCAGGATCCCGCTGGCCGTCGGCTTGCTCACCGACACCGACTCCGCAAGCTCCCCGGCCGAGACCGCTCCCGCCTTCGAGAGCTGCCGCAGACACACGAGCTGCGGTCCCGTGAGGGAGTACCGCGTTGCCAGCTGACGGCTGTAGAGATCGATCCCGCGCACGATTCGTCGGAGCGAACGCAAGATGCTCTCCTCGATTCCTTCGGTCATCTTCTCCCTCCGGTTGGTCGAACTTGATGTCGATGTGCGATTCGTATCGAAACTATTCGACCACGAACGATTCGTCAACCGTCGAATTGTGTACGGTGTTTTGGTGCACGAATACGTGCCTGGACGGTCGGTGTGGTTCGGTTGCGTCGGTACGCGATGTCGGTCGGGAGGTCTCTGGGGTTCGCCGCGCCGGTCTACAGGAGCATCTTCAGCAGGTCGCCGGAGATGGAGATCCGGCCGGTGAGGGTCGCGCCGCTGCGGGAGAGGGACAGGCTGTCGAGCATCCGCTTGTACGGCGCCGCCTCGGGGTTGTCGGCCCCCGCCATGGCCATCGCGGCCTTCGCCGCGCCGATCAAGCCGTTGGCGATGTCGAGCAGTCCCTGCGCTCCCGCTTCGTCCGTGAAGGTCATCGCCGCCGCAACCGTGACCGCGTCGCCCAGACCGATCGACAAGGCGGCCGAGCGGGGCGCCGGAACCGGCTTGTCTCCGGCGAACATTGCGAATCCTTCGGTCATCATCGCCGCGACCGACTCGGGGATCAGCAACGCCCCGACGATCGCCCCGGACGACATCGTCGCCATCGTCTTCAGCAGCTCGCTGCCCTCGATCGAGGGGCCGCCCGCCATGGTCGCCAGCACGGCGTCCAGCCGCGGCACCGTGCACATCACGTGAACGGTGTCCGTGGGTGAGACCAGTGCGAACTGCTCGCCCCGGCCGCCGAACAGTATCTTGCGGCCGTTGCGCTCCTCCTCGCGGACCGGCTGGTCTCCCTCCTTGGCCAGTCCATCGAGGCAGCTCCGGAGGTCGGCGGCGGCGGGGCCCTTGAGCAGCAGCGCCATGTCCGGCATCGGTGATGCCGGCTCTTCGGCCCGCCCCTCGCCCTCGCCCGGCTCGTCCCCGTACTCCTCGTCCCTCGCGCCGAACATCCCGCCCAGGAGCGCATCCGGCGAGCCGTACAGAGCCAGCACGAGCCGCTCCGTGCGGTCGACCAGCGGTCGGCATGCCGGCGGCACCTGCTCCAGCATCTTGTCGCGCAACGGCTGGATCAGCGACGAGGCCATCAGCGCCTTGACGTCCAGCTCGAAGTAGCCTGCCGCCTCCGCCGGCAGGTACTGGCCGCTTTCCGGCGCCGCTCCGGCCGGCGCGGGTCCCTTCTTGCCGCATCCCAGGCCGACGACCGCCACTACCAGGACCAGCCAACGTGCTGCACGCATGCCGCTCTCCTTCATCATCCCCCGGGGGAGTCGCTCCGGAGGTCCGGCACCGATAGCACGGTGCGCCGGGCCGCGGCAACTGCACGTCCGGCGGCGGCTCTGCCGTGCGGGCCGGGCGGCGCCGCCGGACGCCCCGCCGGCCGGGGAATCCGTTGCGGATCCCCCTACGAACTTGTGCGGGGCTGTACTAGGCTCGTCTCGCGTCGGTCGCCGTTGGGCCGGCGAGGAGACCAGGCCGATGTCGCGAGCACTCCTCTGTCGATGGCTGTCTTCCGTCTGCCTCGTCCTGTCGGGAACCGCCTGTCCTCCGGGTTCCGGGACGACCCCGGTCGAGCCTCCCGCGGTGTCCGTGCCCGGGCCCCCCGAGGGACCCGGCGCGGCCGAGCCGCAACGCGCCGCCGGCTCGGATCTGCCGTGGCTCGACCCCGAGGCCTTCGTCGCCGCCGGCTGGGAGCCGGTCTCCGTCCTGCCGCTGCCGCAGACCGACGAGGTCGGCCCGCTGGCGCTGGTGGCCGTCCGTGCGCTCGACGGCTCCCCGGGCGCCTGGTTGCTGTTCGACCCCGCCCGTCCGCTTGCGGAGGCACCCGCGCTGCGCTTCGCCGGGGCCGAGCCGCCGGTCCCGTTGTGGCCGGCAGGCGCGGAGGAGAGAGGCGAGTGGACCATCCTTGCCGAGCAGGCGGCGGAGCCCCGCGGGGACCTTGCGGGGCCGCTCCCCGCCGCCTGGGGCGTCGTCGCGGAAGCGCGTCCCCCGCGCGTCGAGCTGCTGTGGGAGGCGCTCGAGCCGGCCGATGCGGTGGCGGTCGTTGACCTGGAGGGCGAGGGGGTCGTGGAGCTGGTGTCGCTGCGCTGGCACGAGGTCTGTCCGGATCCGCTGGAGCCGGCTCCGGCGGCGGATCCGGATTGCGGCCCGCCCCCGCCGGGGGTCGCCGAGGGATGCTACGACGAGCCCCCGGCCGACCCGTGCCTGCTGCTGCGCGCCTGGAGCGGCGGCGACGGCGTGCCCCGGGCCTGGCGCACCGCGCCGCGCGGCGACGGTCACTTCGCCTCGCTCGGCGACCCGCGGCTCGACCGCATCGTCGCGCTGTTGCTGGCCGTCGATTGCCCGTACGTCGACCTGAGGGACCTGACCGTCCGGCGCGAGGCCGGCTTGCTGGCCGCCGGGGTCGAGGGCGAGCTGGTCGAGTCGGTCCGCTGCCTCGACCCGGCCGCGGGCCTCGTTGCCGCGGCCGTCCCGCGCCTCGCGCTGCTGGAGACGCCCGACGGCGTCCGGTTGCCTGCCGGCCGGACACGGTCGTTGCTCGACGCCGCGGGCGATGCCGTCGCCCCGGCCGAGCGGTGGAGCCGCGGGTACCGCCTGCTGCCGGACCTCGACGGTGACGGGGTGCGCGACTGGGTGTGGCTGGAGCGGTCCGCCGCCGGCACGCGCCACGTCGTCACGCGCGGCGTGGACGGCCGGACCGCCGGGACGCTGTTCGTCGCCGCCGACGGCGAGCTCGTCGAGCGTCTGGTCGCGCCGCCCGCCGGCGGCCACGCCCGGCTCGAGACGCTCGATTGGCGGCCCGCGCCCGAACCCGCGGCGCTGGTCGATGTGCTGCTGGAGGGGGCCGACGGAACGACGCGCACCGAGCGCATCGTGGTGCCGCTCGCGTTCCGCTGACTCTCGGCACGGTCGGCCTTCACCCGCCCGCCGCCGAGCTCTCGACGCCTCGACTTCTCCCGATTGAACCGCCCTCCGATCTGGGCTATCCCTCGCCGGTCGCGGCCGGGGCGCTCCGCGCCCGCCGCAGGAGGCTCCGATGAAGTTCAAGGTCGCCGATTTGTCCCTCGCTCCCCAGGGCCGGCTCAAGCTCGAGTGGGCCGAGTCCCGGATGCCGGTGCTGATGCGGCTGCGCGAGCGCTTCGCGCGCGAGCAGCCGCTCAAGAACGCCCGCATCGCCGGTTGCTTGCACGTCACCAAGGAGACCGGAGTGCTCGTGCGCACCCTGCGCGCGGCCGGCGCCGAGGTGTCGTGGTCGGGCTGCAACCCGCTGTCGACCCAGGACGACGTCGCGGCCTGCCTCGCCGACGAAGGCGCCAGCATCTACGCCTGGCGCGGCCTGTCGGTCGAGGAGTTCTACTGGTGCATCGATCGCTCGCTCGACTTCAAACCGACGTTGACCCTCGACGACGGCGCGGACCTGATCTTCTCGGTCCACAACCGGCACCCGGAGCTGGCCCGGGGCATCCGCGGCGGCACCGAGGAGACGACCACCGGCGTGCATCGCCTGCGCGCGATGGGCAAGGCCGGCAAGCTGTTGTACCCCGTGATCGCCGTCAACGACGCCGAGACCAAGTGGGACTTCGACAACGTCTACGGCACCGGCCAGTCCTCGATCGACGGCATCGTCCGCTCGACCGCCGTCCTGCTGGCCGGCAAGACCTTCGTCGTCGCCGGCTTCGGCCACTGCGGTCGCGGCACCGCGATGCGCGCCCGCGGCATGGGCTGCCTGGTGGTGGTCACCGAGGTCGACCCGATCCAGGCCCTCAAGGCCCGCCTCGAGGGCTTCCAGGTGCTGCCGATGGACGAGGCCGCGAAGCTCGGCGACGTCTTCATCACCGCCACCGGCATGAAAGACGTCCTCACCGAACGCCACTTCCGCGTGATGAAGGACGGCGCCATCGTCTGCAACACCGGCCACTACGACTGCGAGATCCGCATCCCGGACCTCGAGGCGCTGGCCGAGTCGCACCGCGAGGTCCGCCCGAACAACGAGGAGTACCGGATGAGGGACGGACGGCGGATCTATCTCCTGGCCCAGGGCCGCCTGGTCAACCTCGCCGCCGCCGAGGGGCACCCGTCGGAGGTGATGGACATGAGCTTCGCCAACCAGCTGCTGGCGCTGGTCCGCCTGCACCGCGAGGGCGACAGGCTCTCCAAGGACGTCCACGACCTGCCTCGCGAGCAGGACCAGGAGCTGGCCGCGCTGAAGCTGGAAACGCTCGGAATCGAGATCGACAGGCTCACGCCCGAGCAGGTCGCCTATCGCTCGGACTACGCCGCGGGAACCTGACCGGAAGCCTACGCCGCGTCCGCGGCGACCGGGAACGGGTTCTCGGTGCGGAACGCGCGCTGCCGCTCCTCCCCCACGACCGACAGCAGCTCCTTCTCCCCTACCAGGCCCGCGTCGAGCAGCGCCTGCATGTAGCCGTCGGCGTAGCCCGTGGCCCGCGCGATCCGCGCGTAGGCGGAGCCCTGGTAGCGCGACATGAATGCCTCGTGGAGCCGGTCGCGCAGCGCCTTCACCATCTTCTCGCGATCGATCACCATCCCCGCCTCCGTGCCCTGCCGCCTGCGGGCGGCGCTCGCCCCTGCCTGCGAGAGGTGTACGCCGCCTCCCGCGAACGGTCAAAAAACGTGGAGTCCTGTGCAGGTGAGCAGGTACCCTTCATGTGCCACGGAGTCCCACACCGGCCACGTCGTTCCGCTTGTCGGTTCACGAGGTTGAACACCGCCGCCGGTTGGGGAGTCGACGGCGTGCCGCCTCCCGGTTGAACGGGAACCACCGGGATGCTACACGAAGGAAGCGGATCCGCGCGCGACGGCGACGCGGACGGTGGATGGAAGGAGCAGCTCGATGCGCAACAGGCTCGCGACAGTGGTGGCGGCGCTGGTCGTGCTGGGGACCGCCGCCCCGGCCGGCGCCTCGGCGTTCGAGATCTACATCCGTGGCGGCGGCGGCTTCGAGTACCTCGACATGACCGCCCTCGACTACTCCGGCGCGCTGAACCCCGCCAACTACGACACCCTGCCGGACTCCGAGCAGGACGTCATCGACAACATGACGAAGAGCTACAAGGGCGAGGGGTGGGCGGCCGGCGGCTCGGTCGGCGTCCTGCTGGTCGATTTCGTCGAGCTCGGGGTCGATTTCCGCCAGTCGGGGTTGACCTTCGACAGCGGTGCCGAGGCGGATCTGACGCAGCTCGTGCTCCACGTCGGCTGGCACATCCTCGGCACCGAGCTGGTCGCCGACCCGTCGTTCCTGTTCGGGGTCGGCTACTCGTACCTCACCACCCCCGGCCTGACGCTCGACGCCTCGCGCCACGCGGCGGTGCCGGGCGAGGAAGTGACGACGAACGGGTTCATCGGCCGCGCCGGCGCGGCGCTCGACGTTCGCTTCGTCTCCTGGATGTCGGTGGGCCTGCTGCTGGACTTCTCGTTCCTGTACTTCGACGCGGGCGAGGACACGTCCTGGGGGTTCAACACCGACCTGCTGGGGCGGATCAGCTTCCACATCTGATCAGAAGCCGGAGCGGGAGGAGTCGGGGCGGATGTCGAAGGCGGAGCCGGTGGCCAGGCTGGTGACCTCGCAGTCGTCGCCGGTGGGCCCGCGGGCGACGATGTCGGCGACGCGCCAGATCTCGCCGGTCCCGGCGACGTCGTTGTTGATCCGCGCCGGGCCGTAGACGACGCGCGGCGTGCCGCCGCAGTAGACCCGCACCATCACGTCCGCCGGGCCGTCCCAGGTGTCGTCGTCGTAGTAGTGGACCGCCACGCGGAACAGGTCGCCGTCGTGCGCGCCATCGATGTTCGCGTTTTCCGGACCCCACCCCTCGACGTCATCGATGTCCAGCCGCGGGTTCGGGCAGCGGCTGCGGGCGCAGGCGGTGGTCGGCGAGTCCGGGTAGCCCCAGGCGATGGTGTACGAAACCCAGGGGATGATCGGATTGACCACGCAGTTCCCGTAGTAGCAGTCGTCCCCGTTGAACCAGCCGCTGCCGCTGCGGTCGCGGTGGAAGTGCAGGTCGACGTCCGACACGCTGTCCCCGCCCTCGGCCTCGTTCCACCACATCTCGACCCGGATCCCCTGGCCGCGCACGTGCACGACGAAGGTGCACAGGTGGGTCACGCCGTACGGGTCGACGATCGTCACGGTGATCACGTAGTCGCCGGAGATGTCGAAGTAGACCCGCGTGTCCTCCGCCGCCGGCGCCTCGACGGCGACCGTCGCCGAGCCGGCGGGCGCGACGACGTCCCAGGTGCAGTCCGCCCCGCCGTCCGGGTAGAAGTCGTCGCAGTGCAGCTCGTACCAGTTGAGGGGCGGGGCGTTGTCCTCGGTCGGGCAGATCACCGAGGGCCGGCATTCCTCCAGGTCGTCGATGCAGGTATCGCAGTCGTTGTCCTTGCCGTCGCAGACCTCCGGCTCCGGCAGGATGCTCCCCTCGCAGGGGCCCCACGAGCCGAACTCGAAGCCGGTACAGATCTGCGTACCGTCCACGCAGCCGCCGATCCCGCGCCGGCCGGGCGGCCCCGCGAAGCACGCCTGCACCTCGCCGCCCACGCACGAACAACCCTCGTCGACCTGGCCGTCGCAGTTGTCGTCCGAGCCGTTGCCGCAGATTTCGGTCGGCCCGCAGCCGTCGCCGGGGTCCGGCGGGCAGACCAGCGGCGCGTCGGCGTCCGCGTCGGGCCCGCCGCCGCCGTCGTCCTCGTCGCCGTCGGCCCCGCCGCCGTCGTCCGTATCGGCGTCCGCCGCGCCGTGCTCGCAGGAGCAGGCGCCGTCGACGCAGTTGCCGATCGGGTAGCCGAGCAAGGCGCAGGCCTCGGCGCAGGCCGTCGGGTCGCAGGTCTCCCCGTCCAGCCCCTCGAGGACGATCCCGTCGCCCGACGTGTCGGCGCGGTCGAGGCGCACGTCCGTCGGCCCGACGGTGTCGTCGGCCGGCGAGCATCCGAGGACCGGGAGCAAGAGCAGCCCCGTGACGACGACACCTCGACCCGCGTGCACGGCGTTCCGGATCATGGCTGCCTCCTCCTGCCGGCCCGACCGGTGGACCTCCGCGACGGTCGTTCCCCGCATGCGAACTATACGGTTCGAGCGGCGGGGCGGCAAGGTCGGACCCGGGCCGGGTCGGCTCGGCCCGGCCCGGGAAGGGGAGGGACGTGCGTGGTGGAGGGAAGCGTGCGACGGGAGAGCGGATGCGGGACCCGGTCGGTCGCCGTTGCAACCGGGTCCCGTCGGCGGACCGCTAGCTGAGCCGGACGTCGATCTTGCGCGGCTTGGCCTCCTCGCGCTTCGGCAGGTGGACGCGCAGGACGCCGTCCTTGTACTCCGCCGAGACCTTGGTCTCGTCCACGGTGGACGGCAGCACGAAGCTCCGCTGGAACGAGCCGTACGCGCGCTCCACGCGGTGGTACGACTCGTCCTTCGACTCCGACTCTCCCTTGCGCTCCCCGCTCAGCGTGAGGATGTTCTCCTGCACCGTGATCTCGACCTGCTTGGGGTCGATGCCGGGCAGGTCGGCCGACACCACGAGCTCCTTCTCGCTCTCGCTGACGTCGACCGCCGGGCACCAGCGGCACGACGCATCGCCGGCCGTCGAACGGAAGAACGGATCGTCGAACACCCTGGCCAACTCACGGAACGGTTCCCAACGAGCGAGCATGATGCACCTCCTCTGCGCGGGCGCGACGGCCCGCCATCTCGTTTGCCTTGTCTTCCGCTGCCCCGGCGCCGGAGCATCGAATCTCGAACCAACCGCAAGCTAATCACCGACCTCCGGCTGTCAAGCGCCGGGAGCTGCCGCGGTGCCGGGGGAGTCCGCGCGCGGGGTGCCAAGCCCGGTCGTTCGTGGTATGTTCCGCCTCCGCGGTTCGAGGGGGGCGCCGCACGGGCAGCCGGGGCGGCGAGCGGCGCGAGCGCCGGAGGCAGGAATGAGTCTCACCGAAGCCCTCAATCGCTTCACCGAGCTCGGCGCGGAATGGGTGCTGTGGCTGCTGCTGTTCCTGAGCGTGATCTCGATCACGATCATGGTCGAGCGGGCGATTGCGCTCTACAAGCGGCGCGGCGATGCCGCTTCACTGGCGAAGCTGGTCGACGTCCACCTCGCCGAAGCGCGCATCGATGAGCTGGGCGCGGCACTCAAGGAGCTGCGCTCGGTCGAGGCCGTCGTGCTGCGCGCCGGGCTCGCGCGCTACCACGACGGGCCCGCCGCCGCCGAGGAAGCGATGCAGGCGGCCCAGGTCGCCCAGCGCCAGGAGCTCGACCGCTACCTCGCGTTCCTCGGCACCGTCGGCTCGAACGCCCCGTTCATCGGTCTGGCCGGCACCGTGATCGGGATCATGCAGGCCTTCCGGAACCTGGGCGGCAACCTCCAGGCCGGCGCCAGCTCCAGCGTCATGTCCGCCATCGCCGAGGCGCTCGTCGCCACCCTGATCGGCCTGCTCGTCGCCGTTCCCGCGGTCGTCGCCTTCAACTACTTCCAGCGCCGGATCAAGGTGCGGATCAACGACACCCAGGTCATCGTCCACACGTTGCTCGGGTACCTCAAGGCCCGCCCCGCCGCCAAGGCCGGCGGGGACGCGGACTCCAAGGACTGACGGAGGCGGACGATGGCCGGCCCCGTGCGCGACGACGACGAGCTGCTCTCCGACATCAACATCACGCCGTTCGTCGACGTCGTGCTGGTGATCCTGATCATCTTCCTCGTCACCGCGACCTACATCATCACCAAGTCGATCCCGATGGACCTGCCCAAGGCCGCCACCGGCGAGCAGGTCGTCACCACACTCGCCATCTCGCTCGACGCCCGCGGCACGATCTACCTCGACGGCCGCCCGATCGAGGAATCCCGGCTCGTCCTCCGCCTGCGCGAGGTCCGGGCCGAGCAGCCCGACGTCCGCGCGGTGATCGCCGCCGACGGCGGCGTCGAGTACCGCCGCGTGATGCGGCTGATGGACCTCTGCCGCAAGCAGGGCATCTCCCGGCTCGCCTTCAACATCAAGTCCGACGACCAGCCGGTCGCCGCGGCCGGCGGAGCCGCCCCGTGAACCGCAACCTCGTCGTCGGCCTCGCCATCGCCCTGCTGCTCCACGGCGCCGCCGCCATCGCGCTGTCGCACGCCAAGGCCGGCCGCGACAAGGAGAACGTGTCCGAGGTCGAGGTCGACATCGAGGAGGACAAGCCGCCGCCCCCGCCGCCGCCGCCCCCGCCGCCGCCGCCCGAGCCCGAGCAGGTCGAGCCGGAGCCGGAGCCGGAAGCGGAGCCGGAAGCGGAGCCGGAGCCGGAAGCGGAGCCCGAGAAGCCGGCGCCCGAGCCCGAGAAGCCGGCGCCCGAGCCCGAGAAGCCGGCGCCGCCGCCCGAGCCGATCGACTTCGGCGACATCTCCGACGGCACCTTCGCCGGCGAATCCGACTGGGAGATCACCAACGTCGCCGACAACCCCGACGGCCAGAGCGGCGTCATCGTCGTCGGCGCCGAAAACGTCACGGCGCCCGAGACGCCTCCTCCCCCGCCCCCTCCTCCTCCCGTCGCCGTGCGCAGGCCGCAGGGCTCGGGCGGGGAGGGCACCGGCGGTACCGGCACCGGCTCCCGGGCCCCGGTCTTCCGCCCCGCCGAGGACGTCTCGCGGCCGCCCGAGGTGGCCGACGAGGTGCGGGCCGAATACCCCGAGGAGGCGCGTCGCGAGGGGATCCAGGGGGCGGTGCGGTTGCTGGTGCTGATCCGCAAGGACGGCTCGGTCTACCGCGTCCGCGTGCTCGAGGACCCCGGCTTCGGCCTCGGCGAGGCGGCCCGCCGGGCGCTGGAACGGTTCCAGTTCCGCCCCGCGCTCGGCCCCGACGGCGAGGCGGTCGACTACCAGATCTACTACACCTACCGCTTCGTCCTGGATTCCTAGGAGCCCTCGAGGCGGAAGATCCCCATCACCGGGCGGCCGCCCACCCGTTTCCAGAACGAGGTGGCCTGCTCGTTGGCTCGGTGATGGCCGGTACGTCCGTAGCCACCGCGCGACGAATGCTGGGCTGTTCCATCCGATGCTCCCTTTCCCGGCCGTCGGGACGGCCCGCCCCCGCCCGGCGGTCGTCGTTCCGGCCCGCGAGCCGGAGGTTGCCGTGCGCCGGCGCGGCGATCAAGCTCGCGGCGTCCGACCCGCGACTTCCGGCGAGACGCTTCGCCTCTTCGGGCTGGATTCGGGTGCGAGCATCTGGTACCCCATTTCCTGCATGCGCACTCGGACCGCGCGCTCGGCCTGGCTCCTCGGCGTCACGACCTTGCTGTCGACGCCGACGGCCGCGCGCGCCCAGTCGGCCACGGACTCCGGGGCCGCGCCGGCCGCCGGGGAACCCGCGACCGCCGGGGAACCGCCGGCACCGTCCGCCGCCGCGCAGCCGCCGCGCCTCGTGCGCGCCGCGGAGGCGGCCTACCCTCCCGAAGCGCTCGCCGCCGGCCTCGTTGCGACCGTCCCCTGCCGCGTGACGCTCGACGCCGAAGGCCGGGTGCTCGACGTCGAGGTGCTCGAGCCGCAGGGGCACGGCTTTGACGAGGCGGCGGTCGACGCCGTCCGTCGCTCGACGTTCGAGCCGGCGTATCGCGGGGCCGTGCCGATCCCGGCGCGGTTCGTCTACCGCCACGTGTTCCGGCTCCCCGAGGAGGGCGCGGAGGGCCCCGGCCCCGGCGAGGCGCCCGGCCCCGAAGGCGCGCCGATCGGACCGCAGGGCCCCGGCCCGGGTCCGGGCGAAGGCCCCGGCCCCGGCGAGCTGCCGCCGGCCGAGGATTTCGGGGAGCCGATCGTCACGCTCGAAGGCGACGTGCTCGACCTGGACGATGTTTCGATCGAGGAGGCGGCCGTGTCGGTTTCCGGCGAGACGCTGGTCGAGCCGGTGGTGGCGGTCGCGGACGCCCGCGGGCATTTCTCGGTCACCGACCTGTCGCCGGGACGCTACCGGCTGCGGGTGTCGGCGGCGGGGTTCGTGACGTTCGAGTCGGAGGAGGAGATCGTCCCCGGGCAGGTGACGGTCGTGCGCTACCGGCTGGAGCAGGAGCGGCTGGCGACGGCGTTCGAGACGGTGATCCGGGCGCAGCGGCCTCCGCGCGAGGTGACGCGTCGCACGATCGAGACGCGCGAGATGGCGCTCGCCCCGGGCTCGGCCGGCGACGCGCTGAACGCGATCCAGAACATGCCCGGGATCGCCCGGCCGATCTTCGGCAGCGGGATGGTGGTGATCCGCGGCTCGAACCCCGGCAACACGCTGTACTACCTCGACGGCGTCAGCATCCCGCTGGTCTACCACTTCGGCGCCTTCCGCTCGGCGGTCAACGGCGACCTGCTGGACCGCATCGACTACTACCCCGGCAACTACTCGGTGCGTCACACCGGGGCCCTCGGCGGGGTGATCGAGGTCTCGCCGCGCGTGCCGAACCGCGAGCACTGGACCGGGTACGTCGACCTGAACCTGGTGGACGGCGGGGCGCTGGTCGAGGGTCCGCTGGCCGCCAACGCCTCGATCGCCGGGTCGGTCCGCCGCTCGTGGATCGATGCCACGCTGCCGGCGATCCTGCCGCTGTTCGTCGACGAGGAGGACCTGTCGATCACCGCCGCGCCGGTCTACTGGGACTACCAGCTGCTGGCGGACTGGGAGCCCTCCGACGACGACCGGCTGCGGTTCTTCCTGTACGGCTCGGACGACTCGATCGCGTTCCTGTTCGGCGAGCCGGTGCAGGGCGACCCGACGATCCAGGGCGCCGCGGTGATGGGCCTCGGCTTCCACCGGCTGCAGACCGAGTGGAACCGGCGGATCTCGGCGGAGATGGAGAACCGGATGATGCTGGCCGTCGGGTACAACATCATCCGGTTCGAGATGGGCGACCTGTTCGACGTGACCTACCACATGGCCCCGATCCAGCTCCGCGAGGAGTTCACGTTCCGCTGGGGCGAGGCGCTGCAGGTCACGCTGGGAGTCGACAGCGGGATGCAGTGGTACCGCGCGCGCGCCCGCCTCCCCGACGTGTTCGGGATGGGCTCCACCGGCGGCCCGCCGCTGTGCGGCCACGAGAAGCTCGAGGTCGACAGCACGGGCTGGAACTTCTGGCCCGGCTTCTTCCTCGAGACCGAGCTGCGGCCCGTGGACGGGCTGCGGCTGATCCCCGGCATCCGCTTCGACATCGACACCGACGGCAAGCGCACGGCGATCGAACCGCGGCTCAACGTGCGCTACCAGATCCTCGAGGGCACCACGCTCAAGGGCGGGCTCGGCCTCTACTCCCAGGGCTCCTCGCCGCAGGAGTCGAGCGACGACACCGGGAACCCGGACCTCACGCTCCAGCGCTCGTACCAGTACGGCCTCGGCGTCGAGCAGGACCTCACCGACCACATCAACATCTCGGTCGACCTGTTCTACAAGCAGCTCGACCAGCTGATTCGCCAGAGCGGCGACGAGGTCGAGCGCGACGGGCGGCTCGTGGCCGAGAACTTCGACAACGATTCGTACGGGCGCGTCTACGGCGCCGAGATCCTGGCGCGCTACGAGCCGGACGACTGGTTCTTCGGCTGGATCGCCGTGACGATCCTGCGCTCGGAGCGGCGGGACGAGGGCGGGCCGTGGAAGGCGTCCGAGTTCGACCAGCGGCTCAACCTGACGCTGCTCGGGTCGGTCGACCTCGGCAAGGGCTGGAACGTCGGCCTGCGCTTCCGCGTCGCCCAGGGCTACCCGTACACCCCCGTGGTCGGCTCGATCTTCGACGGCGACTGCGACCAGTACCTGCCGATCGAAGGAGCGTCGAACTCGCAGCGACTGCCCTGGTTCCATCAGCTCGACCTGCGGGTCGACAAGACGTTCGACTGGGACGTGTTCAAGCTGTCGGTGTACCTCGACGTCCAGAACGTCTACTTCCACTACAACGTGGAGGCCGTGGGCTACAACCACGACTACACGCGGCGCACCGACGTCCACGGCCTGCCGATCCTCCCCGCACTGGGACTCAAGGGGTCGTTCTAGCTGTCGCGGTCCTGGACGGTCCGCAACCGCTTCACCTGCTCGATGACCTCGGCCACGTGCGCGTCGATCGGGTACCGGAGGAGCAGCAGCTCCAGCTCCGCCCGCGCCTCGTCGTGGCGCCCCATCCGCGCCAGCGTCTCGGCCCGGGTCGCGCGCAGCCTCTTCGCCGGCTCCTCCTCGCCGGGCTGCAGGTCGGCCAGCGCCTCCTCGACGACCGGCAGGGCGTCCTCCGGTCGACCGGCGTCGGACAGCAGGTTGGCCCGCAGGTCGAGCAGCGAGGGCTCGCTCGGCAGCACGGCGAGCGCCAATTCGGTGGCGCCGAGCGCCCGGCGCGGCGGCTTGCCGCCGACCACCTCCCTGGCCGCCGTCCCCGAGATCCGGCCGCCCGCCAGGCCGGCGAGGTCGCCCAGGGCCCGCAGTCCGAGCGGCAGTCCGATCAGTCGCTCGCCGAGGGCCCGCGCGGCCGGCAGCAGATCCTCCGGCGGCTCACCGGCCTCGACCCGGGCCAGCAGTTGCTCCAACCCGGCGCGCACCTCCGGGAGCACCGCTGCCGTCTCGGGCCAGTCGCGCTGCATCCGCACGCCGAGGTAGTCGTACAGCGCGCCGCGCATCGCCGCGCCCTCCTCGTCGAGACCGAATCCGGCCAGCTCGAGGAACCGCGCCCGGACCGCGGGCTCTACCGGGACGAAGGCGCATTGCTCGGGGTCCAGGCGTCGGATGTAGACCTCCCGCCCGCGGACCAGGAAGTCGTGGACCGCGTCGCGGTCGCCGACCCGCGTCTCGACCCGGTGCCGGCCGGTGTGCACGTGGAACAGGCCGCGCGCGCTCTTCTCGCAGGAGCGTCCCGCGAGCGGGACGCCGTCGAAGCGCGAGGCGAGCCAGAGGTTGTCGCGCAGGAGCACGATGCCGAACTGCGCCGGGTCGTCGCCGCCCCGGGTCCGGAGCGCCTGGGCCAGCCGCTCCGCCGCCGCCCGGGCCGTCGCCGAATCGACCGTCGCTCCGGTCCGGGGGCGCTCCTTGCGGAAGATCGACCACAAGGACACCGAGATCGAGGCCACCGCGACCAGGAAGATCAACGCTTCCATTCCGGTCCGTCCCCCTCGGCTTCGCGCACGGAGCGCGGGCGCGCCACCCCGCGCTTGCGCAGCAGGCGGTAGAGCGTCACGGCGTCGACCCCCGCGCGGCGGGCGGCCGCCCGCACGTTGCCGCGGCACGCCTCGAGCAGGTCGAGGAGATACCGCCGCTCGGGCCCGGCCAGCCACTGCTCGCGCAGCGCGCGCAGCGTGGCGGGATCCGACGGGGGAGCGGGCCCCGGGACGGTCGCCGCGGCGTCGTCCAGCGGCGGCAGGTCGGCCGCCTCGATCACCTCGCCGGCGGCCAGGATCACGGCGTGCTCGAGCGCGTTGCGCAGCTCGCGCAGGTTGCCCGGGAAGTCGTAGGCCGCGAGCCGCGCCAGCGCCTCCGGGGAGACCCGGTTCGCCGGCCGGCCGTGCCGCTGCGCCGCCTGCTGGGCGAACACGGCGGCCAGGACCGGCAGGTTGTCCTTGTAGCGCCGCAGGGGCGGCAGCACGAGCGTCATCACGCCGACCCGGTAGAACAGGTCATGGCGGAACCGCCCCGCGCGCACCTCGGCCGGGAGGTCGCGGTTCGTGGCGCAGATCAACCGGACATCGACCCGCTCGGGCGCCTTGTCGCTGCCGATGGGCTGCACCTCGCCCTGGTCGAGCGCGCGCAGGACCTTGGCCTGCAGCCCCAGCGGCAGCTCGCCCAGCTCGTCGAGGAACAGCGTGCCGCCGTGGGCCTTCTGGAACTCGCCGCGCTTGGCGAACGCCGCGCCGGTGAACGCGCCGCGCACGTGGCCGAACAGCAGGCTCTCGAACAGCGTCTCCGGGAGCGCCGCACAGTTGACCGTCACCAGCGGCGCCTCGGCCCGCCGGCTGTTGAAGTGGATCGCGTGCGCCACCAGCTCCTTGCCCGTGCCGCTCTCGCCCTGCACCAGCACCGGGGCGTCGGTCCGCGCCACCGCCTCGATCCGCCGCTCGACCTCGATCCACTCCGGACACAGCCCCTTGATCAGGTACGGGCGGCCGCCCCGCTCGCGGGAGGCGCGGTCGAGCTGCGCGCGGCGGAGGAAGGTGGCGGCCGAGGCGGCCAGCGCCTCGAGCTCGTCGAGGTGCGTCGTGGTGAAGGCGCGCGGCTCGCACGCCGAGACGCTGAGCACCCCGATCGCCCGGCCCTGGTAGGGGATCGGCACGGCGGCGATCGAGCCGACGTCGAGGAAGTAGCGGGCGTAGAGCGGGTCGGTCGCGGAATCGACGCAGAGGTACGGCTCGTTGGTGTCCAGCACGTGGAAGGCGATGCCGTTGGGCCGGCCGTCGGTGCGCCGCCGGAGCCGGACGCCGGGCAGCGTGACGACGAGGCCGTCGACCATGTGGAAGTCGAGCGCCAGGGCGCGGGCCCGAGCGTCCCACAGGAACAGCCCGCCGTGATGGGCCCCGGTGCGCTCGAGCGCCAGCTCCATGATCCGCTGCTGGAGCAGCTCCACCTCGCTGGCGTGGAGTGCCCGGTCGGCCGATGCGCTGCGAGGTTTCACCATGTGTAGAAACTGTGCAGGCAGATGATGTACGAAGTCAACAAGTATCCCGGGGCTGGTCGTCGGTTTTCACCGTACTTCCGGACCCCGGTCGCCGGCGCCGCCGGCTCCGGGACGTGGCACGCCGCGAGCAATAGGGGTCCGGCATGACACTCACCGTCCACGTCCGTCCCGGAAGGACCCCAGGTTGGTTCCAGGCGTTCGCCCCCGAGCTCCCCGGCTGCTCGGCCTCGGGCCCCAGCGTCTCGGAGGCGGTCCAGCGGCTGCGTCAGCGCATCGACGACCACCTCGACGAGGCCCGCCGTCGCGCGCCCGTCCCCGGTGCCCGCAAGCTTCGGATGGAGGTCTGACGCCCTCCTGCGGCGGCCCACCTTCTTGCCGGCTCCGGCCTCGCTCCGCTCCGCCTTCCCCTCCCTGTTGACAGCCTCGCCGGGCCGCGACTACGGTCCCCGCCGCCCCCCCGAGGGTGGGGCTCGACGAGGAGGAAGCCATGGAATTCGCTCTGAGCGACGAGCTTGTGATCCTGCGCGACGCGGTGCGGAAGTTCGCGGAGAAGGAGATCGCCCCGTTCGCCGACAAGTGGGACGAGGACCACCACTGGCCCCAGAACGTGATCCGCAAGATGGGCGAGATGGGCCTGTTCGGTGCGATCATCCCCGAGCAGTACGGCGGCACCGGCATGGGCTGGCTGGCCTTCGTCATCGCCACCGAGGAAATCGCCCGGGCCTCCAGCTCGCTGCGCGTCGCCTTCAACATGCAGACCGCCGGGCCCGGCATGGCGATCCTGCTCCACGGCACCGAGGAGCAGAAGCAGAAATACCTCCCCGGGCTCTGCTCGGGCGAGCTGATCGGCTGCTTCGCCATTACCGAGCCCGACGCCGCCTCCGACGTCATGGCGATCAAGACCACGGCCAGGAAGGACGGCGACTCCTACGTCCTCAACGGCTCGAAGATCTGGATCTCCAACGCCCAGTTCGCCGACCTGGCGCTGGTCTACGCCTACACCGACAAGGAAGCGAAGGCGAAGGGGATGAGCGCCTTCATCGTCGAGCTGAAGAACAACCCCGGCATCAAGTGCCCGGCGCTCGACAAGATGGGCACCCGCTCCTCGCCCACGGGCGAGATCGTCTTCGAGGACGCCCGCATCCCCGCCTCGGCCCTCCTCGACAAGGAAGGCCGGGGGGTCGCCTACGTCTTCGAGTGTCTGAACCGCACGCGCATCTCCTGCGCCGCCGGCGGCGTCGGCGTCGCCCAGGCGTGCCTCGACGCGGTCACCAAGTACTGCACCGAGCGCAAGCAGTTCGGCCAGGAGATCGGCCAGTTCCAGATGAACCAGGAGCTGATCGCGCAGATGACCGTCGAGGTCGAGGCGGCGCGGCTGTTGGTCTACAAGGCTGCCTGGCAGAAGGACCAGGGCCAGCTCGGAAACACCCTCGAGACCTCGATGGCCAAGTACTTCGCCGGCGAGACGGCCCAGAAGGCCTCGCACATCGCGCTGAAGATCTACGGCAGCTACGGCTATTCCCCCGAGTACCCCGTGGCACGCTACTACCGCGATGCCGTGCTGTACCAGATCGTCGAGGGCACCGCGAACATCCAGAAGATGATCATCGCGATGGACCAGCTCGGCTACCGCAAGGCCAACAAGTAGGGGCGCCGCGCCGCCCGCCCGGGCCCGCAGGGCCGGGACGGGCAAGCGCGCCCGCGGGCGGGCGCCCGCCCGGGCGAACGAAGGACGGAACGGAACGAAGGGGACGGCGGAATGGCGGAAGACAGGATCGGGAAGCTCAAGACGCTGCGCAAGCGCCTGGAGGCGGGCGGCGGCGCCGAGGCGATCGCCAAGCAGCACGAGTCGCACAAGCTCACGGCGCGCGAGCGGCTGGACAAGCTGTTCGACCCCGGCACGTTCGCCGAGAAGGGGCTGTTCGCCGAGCACCGTTGCCAGGACTTCGGCCTGGCGGGCCGCGAGCTGCCGGGCGACGGCGTGGTCATCGGCAGCGGCAAGGTCGAAGGGCGCACCGTGTTCGCCGCGAGCCAGGACTTCACGGTCGTCGCCGGCACGGCGGCCGAGGTCCACTGCCGCAAGTACTGCTCGGCGATGGACGACGCGATGCGCTACGGCTGTCCGGTGGTCCTGATCGAGGACTCCGGCGGCGCCCGGATCCAGGAAGGCGTCGATTCGCTCAACGGCTACGGCGAGCTGTTCTACCGCAACACGATCGCCTCCGGCGTCGTGCCCCAGCTCGCGATCGTCGCCGGACCCTGCGCCGGCGGCGCCGTCTACTCCCCGGCGCTGTGCGACTTCATCATCATGGTCCGGGGCACCGCCCAGATGTTCATCACCGGCCCCGACGTGATCAAGGCCGTGATGGGCGAGGAGGTCACCAAGGAGGCGCTCGGCGGCGCCGAGGTCCAGACCTCCACCTCGGGCGTGGCGCACTTCCTGGCCGCCGACGAGGCGGAGGCGTACGCCATCGCCCGCAAGCTGCTGTCGTATCTCCCGTCGAACAACCTCGAGGAGCCGCCGCGCAAGCCGGCGACCGGCTTGTCCGCCGCCCCCGCCCCGCAGCTCGACACCGTCGTCCCCGACGACCCCCGCACCCCGCTCGACATGAAGCAGGTGATCCTGCCGGTGGTCGACCCCGGGTCGTTCTTCGAGGTCGGCGAGCGGTTCGCGACGAACTTCCTCACCGGCTTCGCGCGCCTCGGCGGTCGCGTCGTCGGCATCCTGGCCAACCAGCCGCTCTTCAAGGCCGGCGCGCTCGACATCGATGCCTCGGACAAGGGCGCGCGCCACATCCGCTTCTGCAACGCCTTCAACATCCCCGTCGTGACCTTCGTCGATGTCCCGGGCTTCCTCCCGGGCGTCGGCCAGGAGCACGGCGGGATCATCCGCCACGGCGCCAAGCTGCTCCACGCCTACTCCGCCGCCACGGTGCCGAAGCTCACCGTGATCGTGAAGAAGGCCTACGGCGGCAGCTACCTCGCGATGTGCGCCAAGAGCCAGGGCGCCGACCGCGTCTTCGCCTGGCCCACCGCCGAGGTCGCCGTGATGGGCGCCGAGATGGCGATCCCGCTGATCTTCCGCAAGGAACTGGCGGCCGCGGCCGACAAGCAGGCCAAGCAGGCCGAGCTGCTCCAGCAGTACCGCGACAAGTTCTACAATCCGTACCGCGCCGCCGCGCGGCTGCAGGTCGACGACGTGATCGTCCCGTCCGAGACCCGCAAGCACCTGCTCGACGCGCTCGAGACCGTTCGCACCAAGCGCGAAACGATCCCGGCGAAGAAGAACGACAGCATCCCGCTGTAGGGGACGCGAACGATGTACGGGTACGACGCAACGGGGACGGAGGAGCTGGTCGGCACGGCGATCGCCGCGGCGGTGGCCGAGGACCAGGCGCTCGCCGTCGGCGCGGCGATTGCCGCGGCGGTGGCCGAGGACCGGGCGCTGGGCGTCGCGCTCGCCGTGGGCGCGGCCGCCGCGGGCGCGCCGTACGAGCTCCCGACGTCGTCCGTGAACGGATTCGAGGCCGGTTTCTGGGGACGAGCGGCGATGGCGCACCACGCGGCAGGCCCGCTCGGGCTGCTGCGACGAGCGTAGGAGGCAACAACGATGAGCCGTTACCAGATGATGATCGATGGCAAGCCGATGGAGGTCACCCTGACGGAGACCGGGCCCGGCCGGTACCGGGCCGAGGTCGGCGGCAAGGTGCACGACGTCCTGCTGCAGGGCGGGGCCCCCGCGGCGTCGTACGCGGCCCCCGCGCCGGTGGTGATGGCCGCGCCGGCCCCGGCCCCCGTGCCGATGGCGACGGTCGCGCCCGTCGTGGCCCCGCCGCCCCCGCCGGTCGCCCCGGCGCCGGCCCCCGCCGCGCCGGTTACCGCGGGCGCGCGCGCCGTCGCGGCGCCGATGCCCGGCAAGGTGATCGCGGTCAACGCCAAGGCCGGCGACGTCGTCAAGCGCGGCGCCCCGATCGTCACGATCGAGGCGATGAAGATGAACGTCCCGATCGCCGCGCCGCTCGACGGCAAGGTCGTCAAGGTCGCCGTCGCCGTCGGCGAATCCGTCCAGACCGGGCAGCTCGTCGCCGAGATCTCCGGCTGAGAGCGTCGGCAGGAATCGGCAAGCCGGGCATCGGAACCGAACCGCAGGCTTCAGCCTGCGGCGAGAAGTCCCGTGGTTCCGCGCCCTGAAGGGCGGTTCGGTACCGCACTGCAGCCTGCAAGGCCGCCCGGGGCGATGGTTGCTCACGTTCTGACGCGCCCGCGCGCGTCCTCGCGCTCCGTCAGCGGTACAGCACGAACGACTCGAACGCCGCCGTCTCGTTGTAGACCCGCAGGCCGCCCGCGCCCGGAACCGTCATGCCGGTGAACGGGTCGACCGGGTGCGACAGCTCGCCGTGCCCGCCTTCCTCGTTGTCGAACGTGCAGACGATCGTCAGGCCGTCCCACGTCGCACGCAGCCGACGCAGCACGTCGCGCGTCGTCCCGTTCGCCTCCACCGCCTCGCGGGCCGAGGCGACGACGCTGAGCGAGCGGCCGTCGTTCCGCCACAGCGAGAGCGACCGGTCGTCCCACTCGAAGAAACAGCCCCACCAGGTGGTCGAGGTGCCGGTCGAGGTCCGCTGCACGCCGAACAACAGCCCCGTGTAGTTCGCGTTCGACGACGGCTCGTCCCGCAGCCGGAACCGCGCCTCCACCGAGTACGGAGCCTCCGCCGGCAGCTCGAGCCACCGGTCGCCGCCGTAGGGGCGCGACGCGCCGGTCACCACGTCCGGCGTCTCCGTCCAGGTGCCGCCCAGCTCGCTCCACCGCGCGGTCGGGGCGAGACGGTTGTCGACGAACGCCGCGAAGGCGTCGATGTGGGACAGGAGCCCCGGCTCGGGGTCCTCGCACGCGTCGCCCAGGCCGTCGCCGTCGGTGTCGCGCTGCTCGGGGTCCGGGATCGTCGGGCAGACGTCGCAAGCGTCATCGATGCCGTCCCCGTCCTCGTCGTGCCGCACCGGGTCCGGACACGTCGGCGGAACGTCGGGCGGCACATCGATCGGGACCTCGACCACGTCGCCGTCGCCGTGCATGTCCGGCCCGACCTCGACCGGCGTCTCGGTCTCGGGGATGTCGAGGACGTCCGGGGGCGTGTCGGCGTCGGCGTCGGCGTCCGCATCGGCGTCGGCGTCGGCGTCCGCGTCACCGCCGGTCGCGTCGAGGTCGGGGACGCAGGTACCGTAGTAGCAGATGAAGCCGGGGTCGCAGGTGCCGCAGTCGTCCTGGGACGAGCCGCAGCCGGACGCGAGCGGCACGGCCGCCACCGCCGTCAGGAGTCCAAGGGTCGTTCGCCGCACGTCGCACCGCCTTTCCTTCCCCGCCCGGGAATTCCAGCACGCGGACGGCGGGCGCGCAAGAACGATGGCGCAGGTGGTCAGTACGGATCGAGCTCGAGTTCCGGCAGGGCGTGTCGCAACGCCGCGACCTGCCCGGCGGGCAGGTCGAGCCCCTCGATCCAGAGCAGCCGGAGCTGTTTCAGTCCCGCCAGCGGCGCGAGGTCGGCGACCGCCGTGCCGCGCAGGTCGAGCTTTCGCAGACCGGTCAGGGACGCCACCGGTCGCAGATCCCGCACCGGCGTCCCGCGCAGCCACAGCTCCTCGAGTCGCTCCAGCCCCGCCAGCGGCGCGAGATCGGTCAGCGGGCAGCGGGTGATCGACAGCTCCGCCAGGTCGCGCAGCGCCTCGAGCGGCGGGAGCCGATGCGCCGCCGGCAGGTCGTCCAGCTCCAGCACGCGCAGCGTCGTGAGCTCCGCCAGCGGGCCGAGGTCGTCCGAGACGACGTGCGTGGTCAGGAGCCGGACGAGCTCCAGCTTCCGCCCCGTGTCCGCCTGCAGGTCGTGCACGCGCTTCAGCCCGCGCAGATCGTCGAGCGTCGCGGCCTGGAGGAAGATCCCCTTCGGCCAGAAGCGGTTGTCCCCCCCGAAACCGCGGGCGGACTCGAGGTGCTCGATCGTCCGCCGCAGGTCGGGATACTCCACCCGCCCGGGCTGCGGCCGGAGGCCGCGGGCCAGCGCGAGCCGCTCGAGGTGGTGCAGCAGCAGCGCGACGCACCGGAGCGCTTGCGGCACCTGCTCCACGGGCACGGCGGTGCTCTCGAGCTCTACGCGGTTGCCCTCGATCACGATCGCGGTCTCCGTGGTCCGGACCGCGTAGAGCACCGCGGCCCGGAAGGCCGGATCCCGCAGGGCGCCGGCCAGCGCCTCGCGGTGATCGGTCCGCACGTAGACCGCGGCGTCGAACTCGGGGTCGCCGACCTGCAGCTCCTTCTTGAACAGCTTGCCGATCTTCGACAGCCAGTCCTCGGGCGAGAGGTTCGCCGTCAGCTCCAGCTCGTACGGGAGGGCGCCCATCACCCGGCGGGTCAGGCCGCCGCCGTGCTCGCCGGCCGCATGGAAGGCCTGGGCCAGACACTGCAGGCGGAACCCCCGGGCGACCAGCCGGTCGGCGAATCGGCCATTGTGGCAAGGGGTACAGAGTCTCGTCCCGGCGGCGTCGACGCCTCCGTCGGCGCCCAGCGGGTGTCCGCACAGCTCGCAGCGCGCTGCCTCGTCCATCCGCTGCACGATAGTCGGTCGTCGAGCCGGAAGTCGACCTCGAACGTCGGCGGAACGGCGCGTCCAAGACGTGCTAGCCGGGTGGTGGCCCGTCGGCGGACGGTCCGGCGGACGTCGCCGCCGGCCGGCCGAACACGCCGAAGACCAGGATCAGCAGTCCCATGCCGACCAGCAGGGCCGCGTCGGCCACGTTGAACACCGGCCAGTGGTGCAGGTGAATGAAATCGACCACGTAGCCGCGGAGCACGCGGTCGAGGAGGTTTCCCAGCGCCCCCGCCGCCGTCACCGACCAGGCCGCGTGCTCGAGCAGCCCCGCCGTGCGCCTGCGCCGCCACCAGAACACGCCGAGCGCCGTCAGGCCGGCGAGCTGCAGCCCCGCCAGCAGCGCCGGCGGCGACGGCAGTCCAAGCAGCCGGAACAGGCTGAAGGCGGTGTCGCGGTTCTCCACGTAGCGCAGGTCGAGCACTCCCGGGACCACCACTACCGGCCCCGCCTCCTCGAGGTGCGACTCCGCCGCGTACTTCGTCGCGTGGTCGCAGCCGACGACGCCGCTCGCCAGCAGCACGATCGCCCAACGCAGGTGCTTCGACGTCATGCTCCGTCAACCCTCCGCGGCTGCCGTTGTTCCCGGACCGGCGCAAGTCCACGCTTCGGCGGCGGCGGCCGGGCGTCCGTGCCCGCGCCCACGTCCATGCCCGCGAAACGAAGGACGTTCTAGACGCGGGAGCGGGTGCGACGGAACCGGGAGAACAGCGCGGTCAGCCGGCGCTGTCGCCGCGCCGCGCTGGTGACCGTGCCCGGGGGTGCCGCGTCGCTGGGGAAGACCTGCGCCGCCGACAGCGTCACGCGGACCGCCCGTCCGGGCGCGAGCTCCTTCGCGCGCACCACGGCCGGGGGAATTTCGGCCGTCAGCACCCCGTGGTCGGGGACTTCGATCTCGACCTTCATCGAGTGTCCGACGAACGAGACGCGTTGGACCCGTGCCGGCGATTCGTCCTCGCCCACCGGGTGCAGCATCACCTCCGCGGGCCGCGCCAGGATCAGCACCGCGGCGCCGTCGTCCAGGCCCGCCGGCCGCGGGTGTCGGAGGAACCCGGCATCCACCTCGTCGCCGACGACGCGCCCGGCGATCCGGTTGGTCGCCCCGACGAACTCGGCGACGAACGCGTTCGCCGGCCGGCGCCAGATGTCCTCCGGCGTGTCGTTCTGCTCCAGCCGGCCGTGGTTGACGATGATCACGCGGTCGGCGATCTCCAGCGCCTCGCTCTGGTCGTGCGTGACGAACACGCTCGTCACGCCGACGTTGTCGTGCAGCCGCCGCAGCCACAGCCGCAGGTCGTGGCGCACCTTGGCGTCCACCGCGCCGAACGGCTCGTCGAGCAGCAGCACGCGGGGGGAGGGCGCCAGGGCGCGGGCCAGTGCCACGCGCTGCCGCTGCCCGCCGGACAGCTCGTGCGGGAACCGCTGCCCCAGCCCCTGCAGCCCCACCAGCCCGATCATCTCCTCGACCCGCTGCGCCACCGTCGCGGGGTCCTCCTTGCGCACCTTGAGGCCGAAGCCGATGTTGTCGCCG
The DNA here is from genome assembly GCA_016930215.1 of Deltaproteobacteria bacterium. Taxonomy (GTDB): domain Bacteria; phylum Myxococcota_A; class Polyangia; order DRWM01; family JAAZOP01; genus JAAZOP01. The sequence goes on along the minus strand of JAFGHH010000090.1, from coordinate 14,236 downwards.
ACGGTCATGTGCGGGAACAGCGCGTAGTGCTGGAACACGAAGCCGATCCCGCGCTCCCGCGCCGGGACCCGCTCGACGCGCCGCTCGCCCAGCACGACGCTCCCGGCGTCGGGGTCCTCGAGCCCCGCGACGATGCGCAGGATCGTGCTCTTGCCGCCGCCGGAGGGTCCGAGCAGCGCCACGAGCTGGCCCTCCTCGACGGTGAACGAGACGTCGCGCACCACCTGCACCCCCGAGAAGGCCTTCGACAGGTTCTGGACTTCGATCCGCATCTCCGCCTCGCTCCCCCGCTCACGCCCGCCGCCGCTCGAGCCGGTCGCGGCGGCGGCGCCAGACCCCGAGCACCACCAGCATCAGGACCGCGACGAGGATCAGCACCAGCGACGCGGCGAAGGCCGCCGGCATGTCGAAGTCCGCGTAGGCCTGGAACACGTACAGCGGCGCGGTCTGGGTCTTCTGCACGATGTTGCCCGAGACCACCAGCACCGCGCCGAACTCGCCCAGCGACCGGGCGACGGTGAGCGCCAGGCCGTAGGCCAGCGCGCCGCGGATCGTCGGGAAGGTCACCGCCCGGAACACCGTCCACGGCGGCGCCCCGAGCGTCCGGGCCGCCTCCTCCATCTCCGTCCCCGCCTGCTCCAGCACCGGGACCAGCTCGCGCACCACGAACGGGAAGGTGACGAACACGCTGGCCAGCACCATCCCCGGCAGCGCGAAGATCATCGGGATGCCCAGCCCCTCGAAGAAGAACCCGAGCAGCCCGTGCGGGCCGTAGACCAGGATGATCATCAGCCCGGCGACCACCGGCGAGACCGCGAACGGCATGTCGACCAGCGCGTTGGCCAGCGAGCGGCCCCAGAAACGCTGCCGGGTGAAGACGATCGCCAGCGCGATGCCGAACACGCCGTTCAGCACCGCGGTCACCAGCGCGATCACGGCGGTGAGCCAGAAGGCGTGCAGGGCGGCGTCCGAGCCGAGCTTCTCGAGCAGCGTGGCGGGGCCGAAGTCGAGCGCCTCGTAGACCAGCCAGCCGAGCGGCAGGAGCAGGATCAGCCCGAAGTACAGGTAGGTCGTCGTCGCCACGACGACGCGGCCCCCGCGCGTGGTGAGGTCCCGCGCGACGCTCATCGGCGGGCCCCCGTCGACGCGCCGACCGTGCCGGTCTCGACCACCGGCGCCCGGCTCCCGCGGCGTCGGCGGTGCAGCAGCCGGTCGGAGACCAGCAGCAGCCCGGCCGACAGCAGCACCAGCACCAGCGACACCGCCGCCGCGCTCTCGGGACGGCCGGATTCGACCTCGCCGTAGATGTAGACCGAGGCGACCTTGGTCTTGTACGGCAGGTTCCCCGAGACGATCACGATCGTCCCGAACTCGCCCAGCGCCCGCGCGAACGACAGCAGCGCCCCGGTGGCCACGCCGCGCGCGATCGACGGCCAGACGATCCAGCGGAAGGTCTGGTGGCGGGTCGCCCCGAGCGTTGCGGCGGCCTCCTCGACCGCCACGTCGAGCCCCTCGATCAGCGGCTGCACCGCGCGGATCGTGAACGGGAAGGTGACGAACATCAGCGCCAGCACGATCCCCGGCTTGGCGTACAGGATCTCCAGCCCCAGCGCCGAGGTCGTGCCGGCCAGCGGCCCCGTGGGCGCGTACAGCGCGAAGACCATCAGGCCGCCGACGGCGGTCGGCACGACGAACGGCAGGTCGACCACGGCGTCGAGCACCGTGCGGCCGGGAACGCGGAAACGCGCCAGCGCGAACGCCGCGATCGTCCCCAAGACCGCCGAAAGCAGCGCCGCCGCCGTCGCCACGACGAACGTCAGCTTCAGCGCCGCCAGCGCCTCGGGGTGGGTGACGTACTTCCACAGCGCGCCGGGACCGTGCGCCAGCGCCGACCAAGCCAGCCCGCCCGCGGGGAGGACGATCAGGATCAGCAGGTACCCGAGCGCCAGGGAGCGCAGCGCGGGCCGGTGGAACCCCGGCGCGTTGAGCAGCTTCCCCAGACGCCCGCCGAACCTCATCGGCACCGTCCCTCGACCTTCCGCCCCGTCCGCCCCGTCCCGCGCCCGGCCCCTACCGTCCCGCCACCTCGCGGTTGACCCGCGCCCAGATCCCGTCCTGCGAGTAGAGCTTCTCGCGGATCGCCGCCCAGCCCCCCAGGTCGCCGACCGTGAACAGCTCGGGCGGCTGCGGGAAGCGGTCCGCCACCTCCGCCGCCACCGCCGCCACCACCGGCCGGAACCCGTAGTCGGCGAAGACGCGCTGCGACTCCTCGCGCCACAGGAACTCCACGAACGCCTCGACCACCTCGCGGTTCCCGTGCCGGTCCACGTTGGTATCGACCACCGCCAGCGGGTTGTCGATCCGGATCGTCGCCGGCGGAAGCACCACGTCGTAGCTTCGACCCTTGCGCGCCCGCAGCAGCAGCTCGTTCTCGTAGGTGATCGCCACGTCGCCGACCCCGCGCTCGAACGTCGCCATCGATTCGCGTCCCGACGTGTCCAGCGCCTTGATCCGCGCCCGGATCCGCTTGAGCAACTCGAGCGCCGCCGCCTCGTCCCCGTTCGCCCGCCGCAGCGCGGCCCCCCAGATCGCGTTGACGTTCCACATCGCCCCGCCCGACGTCGCCGGATCGGGGGTGACCACATCGACGTCCGCGCGCGTCAGATCCTCCCAGTCCTCGATTCCCTTCGGGTTGCCGGGACGCACGCCGAGCGCCACGACCGAGGCGGTGACCATCCCGCCGGCCGGCCCCTTCGACTTCCAGTCGTGCTTGATCAGGCCCGCCTTCGTCACCAGATCGACGTCGCCCTCGAGCGACAGCGCCGCCACGTCGGCTTCCAGGCCGTTGACGATCGCCCGCGCCTGCGCCCCCGAAGCGACGTACGACGCCTGGAACACCACGTCCCGGCCGGTCTTCTCCTTCCAGTACTTCCGGAATGCCGGGATCAACTGTTCCTCGTACGCCTCCTTGGGCACCGTGTACGCGGCCAGGACGATCGTGTCCGTCCCCTCGCCCGCGCCCTTGCGGCACCCCGTGCCGCCGAGCGCCGACATCGAGATCACGACCGCCAGCAGGAACCCGATGCGCAGACCCATCGCCGACCTCCTGTCCCGTCCGCGCCGGCGTCTCGTCCGGACCCGGCCCCCGTCCTCGCGGAGCGACCCGACGCTAGAACATCCGATCAGGGGAGACAAAATACCGGCAAGGATCCGAAGAGCATGTAGGGGCGTGTGGTCGCGCGCTGCGGGGACCCGTTCGACGGTCGTTCCTACGGCTCGTCCTCTTGCCCGGCTTTCCGCTCGAGGTCGGCGAGGAACACGCGGGCCCGGGTCGCCATCTCGGGGCGCTCCTTCAGCCCGCGCCGCAGCGTCTCGAGGGCCTCCGCGTAGCGGCCGGCGTCGCGCAGCACCACCGCGGTGTCCCAGTACGGGTCGAAGAACTTCGGCTCGAGCCGCATCGCCTCGTGCAGCTCCACGAGCCCCTCGTCGAGCTTTCCCTGGCGGGCCAGGCACAGCCCGAGTCCCTTGCGGCCGTAGGCGTGGTCCGGGTAGTGCTCGAGCGTCTTGCGGCACCACTGCTCGGCGGTCGCGTACTCCTGTTTGAAGAAGTGGGCGAAGCCGAGCAGGTCGAGCGCTCCGCGATGCTTGGGATCCTGCTCGAGGATCCCCATGCACAGCGCGATCGCCTCCGCGTGGCGGCCCTTCTGCGCGGCCTCTCGTGCGCGCAGGAACGTCTCGCGATGCGGGTCGTCGGCCATCTTCGTCGTTCCTCCCTGTGTGGCGGGCGGGTTCCGGGGTGCCGGGGTGGTGCCGGCGGCGGCGGTGCCGGCGGCCTGGACGCAGCGCACGATCGCCCGCCACAGCGCGTCGAGTCCGTCGCCCTCCGCGGCGGCGGTGGGGTAGGTCTCGAGCCCCGCCAGCCGGCCCTTCATCCGTTCGACCGCCGTGCGGCCTTTCGAGCGCGGCAGCTTGTCGCACTTGGTCAGCACCACCAGCGTCGGCAGTCCGAGCCCGTCGAGGAAGTCGAGCAGGTCCTGTTCCTCGCGTTGGGGGCCGCGGCGCACATCGATCAGCATCAGCACGGCGGCGAGCCGCCGGCTGCCGCGCAGGAATCCATCGATCAGCGGGCCCCACGAGTCGCGTCGCTCGCGGGACAGTGCCGCGTAGCCGTAGCCGGGCAGGTCGGCGACCACGAACGTCGCGTCGCGCGAGGCCACCGACACGAGCTGGATCGACCGGGTGCACCCCGGCGTGCGGCTCGTGCGGAGCAGCCGGTGGCGGCCGAGCAGCGCGTTGAGCAGCGTCGACTTGCCGACGTTGGACCGGCCGGCGACGGCGACCACCGGGAGCGCGAGGTCCGGGGTCTCGCCGGGGCGCTTGAGGTTGCCCAGCACGTCGATCTGCAGCCCGGCACGGCTCATGCGGTCCTCCGACGGAGCCGGCGGCGCAGGGCGTCGAGCAGCGCGCGGGCGTCGCGCGCGCCGAAGACCCAGGCGCCGCCGAAATACGCGGCGACGCCCACGAGGAGTGTCGCCGCCAGCACCAGCGTGTTGGAGAGCGACGCGCCGTCGGACCATTGCCCGAGGCTCGCCACCGGCAGGCACGCGCCGGCCATCACCCACGCGGCGGCCAGGTGCCGCCACAGCTGGTCGAGGGCCGGCCACAGCCCGAGCACGCCGATCTTGCGGCGCAGGAACACCACCTGCGCCAGGAACTGCGCCCAGGGCGCGACGGCGATCGCCGCCGCGATCCCCACGTGCTGGTAGCGCCACATCAGCGCCAGGCACAGTCCGATGTACAGCACCAGCGACAGCGCCGACATCTTCACCGGCGTCCTGGTGTCCTGCAGCGCGTAGAACACCGGCGAGGTGTTGCGCACGCCGGCCACGCCCGGGATCCCCAGCGCGATCCAGACCAGCGCGTCGGCCGTGTGCCCGGTCATCTCCCAGGTGAAGGCGCCGCGCTGGAACAGCACCGCCACCACCGGCACCGCCAGCACCGCCAGACCCACCACCGACGGCACCGAAACGAACGACGACATCGTCAGCGACCGCACGTACGTCCGCTTCAGCTCGCCCGTCTCCCCCTTCGCGCTGGCCAGCGACAGGTCCGGCAGCGCCGCCGCCGCGATCGCCATCACGAACACCGCCTGCGGCAGCTCCACGAGCCGCATGCAGTAGTACAGGTACGTCACCGACCCCTCGGGGAGCAGCGAGGCGAACAGCCGCGAGAGCAGGATGTCGAGCTGGTAGATCCCCAGCCCGATCACGCTCGGACCGAGCAGCTTCGCGACCTTGGTCACCTGGGGGTGCTTCTTCAGACGGGGCCGCGGCAGCCGGTCGATGCGCCGGAGCGGCAGGATCTGGGAGGCGAACTGCAGCGCCCCGCCCACCAGCACCCCGATCGCCAGGCTCCAGATCGGATGGATCCCCTGCGACTCGAGCCACCCCGCCGCCAGGATCGTCGCCCCGATCATCGACAGGTTGAACAGCGTCTGCGAGAACGCCGGCCAGAAGAACCGCCGATGCGCGTTGAGCACCCCCATCGCGATCGCGCACAGCCCGATGAACACCAGGTACGGCCACATGAAGCGCGTCAACGACACGCACAGCGAGAACTTCCCGGGGTCGTTCTGGAAGCCCCAGGCGTAGGCCATCACGATCCACGGGCTGAGCAGGATCCCGAGCAGCGTGACGCCGAGCAGCACCGCCAGGCCGGTCCCGAGCGCCGAGGCGACGAAGCGCTTCGCCGGGGCGTCCCCCTCCTTGACCTGCACTTCCGTGTAGACCGGGACCAGCACCGAGGTCAGCGAGCCCTCGCCGAGCAGCCGGCGCAGGACGTTGGGGATGGTGAACGCCGTGAAGAACACGTCGGTCGCCATCCGGTCGAACCAGGCCGCAATCACCATGTCCCGGGCCAGGCCGGTCAGGCGACTGACCAGGGTGGCGCCCCCAACGACTCCGGCGCCGCGTGCGAGCGAAGAGCTCACGGGACGAACCGATAGCAGTCGGGGGGGTGCCGGGCAAGTTCGGCTCGGGAGGGGCCACCCTGGCGCGGACGTCCGATCGATCCGTCACACTGTGGTCGGCTCGCCACACCGCCCCGCGGGAAAGACCTCGATCCGCCGCGGAGAATCGCTTTTCCGTGAAGACTCCGTCCCGTGGCACGTCCATTGCAAGCATGACGCGCCTGGAGGAACGGACGATGCGGTTGGCGAAGTGGATCCTGGGCCTGCTGGTCTTCCTGGCGCTGTGGATCCCCGGCGCCAAGGCCGACACCTTCAACGCCGACGAGCAGGCGGCGCTGGACCGCGGCGAGGTGGTCCGTCACCCGCTGCGCGCCTCCGAGGATACCCAGGGGTATCTCGGTGGCACCTCCTACGTCGTCATCGACCAGGCTCCCGAGGTGGTCTGGCGGGCGATGAACGATTTCGGCGCCTTCCCAAGCGTCTTCCCGAAGACCCTCTCGGTCGAGGTGATCTCGGACCGCGGCAACCGCAAGGTCGTCCGCATGGTCCAGGGCAACTCCTGGATCTCCCTGTCGTTCTACGTGCTGTACCGGATCGATGACGAGGGCCGCAAGGTCTCCTGGTCGATGATCGAGGACCAGCCGCACGACCTGGTCGACACCCGCGGCTACTGGCAGGTCGCTCCCTACGGCGAGGGCAAGTCGCTGATCACCTACGTCAACGTGATCTCGATGGGCGAGAATCCCCTCCTCGCCATGTTCGCCGACGCCATCCAGAACGGGTTGCTCGGGGTCCCCGGCAACCTCCGCGACTGGGTCCTGGGCGAGAACGGCGCCCGCTACCGCGAAGGCTCCGCCACGGCGACGAACGAGTAAGCGTCAATTGGGTCTTCGCTCTTGGCTGTTCGCTGCTGGCCGTTGGCCGGGTGCGTCAATTGGGTCTTCGCTCTTGGCTCTCGGCGGGTGAGCGACGGTGGGTGGCCGTTGGCGGGTTGGCCCGATCGGGTCGCGGCTCTCGGCGGCTGGTCGAGCGCCGGACGCAGGTGCCGGGCGTACATTGCGGCCACGGGGTTTCGGTGTCATCCTTTCCGACAGGAAGCGTCGGAAATGCGACGGACGGGCAGCGTGGTCGGGCGACTGGCGGGATGGGCCGTGACCGCCGCCTGCGCGGTGTCGGCGGGCTGCTCGGAGAACACCGGGGAGCCCGGCGACGGCGATGCCGCGGACCACTCGGCCGAGGCTTCGGACGCTCCCGAGGACGGGGTCGCGTCCGGCGCCCTGCCCGTCGATATCCTGGTCCTGGTCGACTACAGCAGCTACACGGACCAGGAGCAGCTCGCACTGCACGCGCGTCTTCCGTCGCTCCTGGAGGAGCTGGCCCATCCGACCGACGGCGACGGCGACGGGGTGCTCGATCATCCCCGCGTCACCGACCTTCGCCTGGGCGTCGTGACGCAGGACCTCGGCGCCTGCGGGTTGACTCCGGTGGAAACCTACCTCGAGACGTTCCGTGCGCTGCGCCCGGAGGGCTCGAACCGCCTGTTCGTCGGGCTGCTCGTCGGTGTCCCGCCCGGGGAGCCGCCGTGCCGGGGCTCGGGAGACGAGATGGACGCCTGTCTGGCGCTGCCAGAGATGCAAGAACGGCTCGACGAGTACGACTCGTCGCTGGTTCCGTCGTGCAACACCTCGATGGGGATCGCGATGCCTCCGGTGCGGCTGGTGCGGCTGGCGCGACTGCTCGGGGAGGATGCCTACGTCGGGTCGCAGTGCGAGACCGACTACACCGAGACGATCCGGGGGATCACCGCCGCCGTCGTCGCGCGGCTGCCTGTCGAGTAGTTCGTGGGGACGACGTTCTAGAAGCGGAGCTGGAGGCCCTGGCCGAGGCCGCCGGGGCGCGAGCCGCCGAGGCTCGGCATCTGCAGCGACGGCTCGGTGGAGGGAAGGCCCATCGCCCCCGGCGTCGACAGGTCGAACGGCCGCTGCGGCGGGCTGGTCGCGAGCTGCAGCTGCTGCCGGATCCGGTCGCCCAGCGCCCGGGCCGCTCCCATCATCTGCTCGAGCGTACCGCCGGCCTTCTCCGTGGTGGGCTCGAGCACCCGGCGCGCGCCTTCCTCGTCCCCCGTCGCCAGCAGGATGCCGGCCAGCGGCAGGGCGGTTTCCGGGGAGTCGGGGTTGACGCGCGCCGATTCCTCGAGCAGCGCGCGGGCGCCGTCGAGATCCCCCTGGGCCAGGTGGTAGTCGAAGGCGGCGATGGCGTACATCTCGCGCAGCCGGGCGACGCCGCGCCCCCCGCCCAGCTTCTCGGCCGCCTCGAGCTGCCGGCGCAGGACGACGAAGTGGTCCTCCGGCGAATCCGACTCGGACAGCCCCAGCCGCTGGAGCTGCTCCTTCATCTGCGCCTCGGCCTGTGGCGGCATCGCGCCCGGGTGTGCCCGCGCCATGGCGGCCATGGCCAGCAACCCGGCGCGGCCCAGCGCGATCTGTCCCCGGACCAGCGGGATGCGCGCCCACGCCGGGTACGCCTGCTCCGCCTCCGCCAACAGCCGCTCGACCTCCGCCGTCCGTCCCAGCGTCGCGTACACCTCGGCCACCGCCACGCGCTCCGACGGCGTGGCCGACTTGAGCACCGCCTCGCACTGCGCGAACGCGTCGCCGGGGGCTTCCTGGACCGACGTGAAGGCGAGCGCCATGCGCACCGCGGTCTGGTCGCCGGCGAGCGACTTGGCCTTGTCGAGGTGCTGGGAGGCGGCCATCCGGTCGGGCCGCGGCCGGTCGCGTCGCGGCAGGAACGCCTTGAGCCCCCGGTACGCCTCGAGGATCCCGCCGCACGCCGCGTCGGGAACCACCGCCGCCTCGGCCGCCTCGGCCGCCACGCCGTCCGGCTGCAGCGGATCGATGTACACCGTCGTCGCGCCGTCCTTGACGGCCACGGCGAAGTGGCCGAACAGCCCGGACGGGTCGGCCGGCACCTTCGCCCGGCCGTACCGTTCGACACGCACCACGTCGGCCGCCAGGCCGGTCGCGCGCGCCATGCGCAGCGCCAGGAGCGCCGCCTCGAGCGACGTGGCCACCGGCGGGCCCTGCCCGAGCCGCTCGAGCAGCGGCACCGGGTCGAGCAGCGGCCGATCGGCGAGGTCCATCGGCGCTTCGATGTCCTGCACCGCCAGCAGCTTCTGGTCGACCAGCGCGCGCAGCACGGCGCCGAGCGCCCGGGCCCTGGCCGCGGCGGTGCCCGCGGCCTTTCCCAGCAGGAGGTCCGCGCCGGCGGTTCCGGGCACCCGCGCCACCAGCGCCTGCACCTCGGCGCTGCTCGCCGCGGGGATCCGCGGTTGCTCCGGCTCGCCATCCCCGCCCGAGCCGGCGCGCAGCACGTAGACCAGCACCGCGGCACCGGCCAGCAGCACCAACGCCGCCCCGCCGACGACCGTGTTGCGCTTGAACCACGGCACGCCCGCCGTCTCGGGCACCGGCACCTGGTCGTGCACCCGATGGCACTTCGGGCACCGCAGCTCGGTCCCCGCCTCCCCGTCGCCCTCGACCTCGAACAGGTGGTCGCAATGGATACAACGGTATCTGGACTTGCTCATGGACACCCCGCCTATACGAGTCGACCCGTGGGCGTCAACATCATTCCCGGACCCCCCGCCCCATCGCCAACAGCCAACAGCGTCGACCCAATTGACCCACCCGGCCAACAGCCGGCAGCCAAGAGCCAAGAGCATCGACCCCAATTGACCCATCCCCCTTCCCCCGGTCCCCCGTTCCTTCTACCCTTGTCCCCGGAGGTGGCCGATGACCATGGCGCGCGGTTGGGGGCTGCTGCTCGTATCGGCCTTCGTTGCGGGATGCGGGGACGATACCGGGCCGGGCGATACCGGTGCGGACATCGACGTCGACGGCGGTCCGGACGCCGACGACGGCGGTCCGGACGAGGCGGGCCCGGACGTCGAGGCGACCGACGGCGACGACGACGCGGGCGACATGACCGAGGCGGAGGCCGACGTCCCGCCGGAGGAGTCCTACTGCCGGCCGTGTCGGTGGAACGACGAGTGCGGTACGGGCGGGGCGGTGTGCGCCGCCTTCGACGGACTCGAGATGTCGTGCCTGCCGCCGTGCCTCGTCGCGGGCGATTGCCCGTCGGGGGCCGAGTGCCTGGCGCGGGCCGGCGGCCGCTGCTGCACGCCGGTCGCCGGCACCTGCATCGTGTCGCGTCTCGGCGACGCCTGTCGCGCGTGGGGTTGCGAGGGCCGCTACGACAGCTGTTCGGACCCGGCCGGTTCGAGCGCCGGGTTCTGCACGCGGACCTGCGCCGGTCCCGTCGACTGCGAGCCGGGTTACAACGTGTGCGGCGACCGCGGGGACGGCGTCTTCGTCTGCCTGCCGCCGCCGCCCGCGCCGCCCGAGCGGTGCGGGGGGGAGCCGCCGGCGACCGGCGTCGGCGCCTCGTGCGCCGGCGGCGCGGCCTGCGGCGGCGGCGCCGACACCTGCCTGCGGTCGGTCGATTCGAGGCTGCCCGAGCTGTGCTCGACGGCCTGCGTCGCCCCCGGCGATTGCCCGGCGGGCTCGCGGTGCCTCCCGGTGGCGGGGACCTCGCCGACCGACCTCGAGCGGTACTGCCTGCCGGACGATTGCAGTTGCTGGCAGCGCGTCCCCGGCTCGATGCTCGACGACGCGCTCGACGCGTTGGGGCTCGGCCGCTGCGAGCTGCTGTACTCCCCCGAGACGCTGGAGTGGTTCGGGGACGAGCTGGCGCACGATCGGTTCCGCCTGCCGTGGTTCGACGACGTGCACAACGAGTGGCTGCGTGGAGAGCCGTTCGTGCGGGAGACCGTGGCGGCGCTCGACGAGATGCCGACGCCGCGCGGGCTGCTGCGGAAGGCCGCGGCCTTGCAGGGCCACCCGGTCCTCGACCGGCCGTTCGAGCCGACGCTCGAGCCGGCCGACCCGCTGACGGGCGCGGTGGCGGCGCTGGTCGAGCACCACGGCGGGACGGCGGACCGGGCGGCGATCCGGACGGCGTTCGACTCGCTGCCGGCGGACCTGCGGGCCGCCCTGGCGCCGGTCGTCGCGGCGCTCGACGCGGCGGCGACGGCGCGCGACGCCGCCCTCGCCCGGATCGCGGACTCGGCGACGCTGGTCCGGCAGTACTTCGTCAACCTCGCGGGCTTCGTGCTGCCCTCGGCCTCGACGCTCTCGCTCACCGACCGGCGGGTGCAGGACTTCCTGCTCGGCGACTTTGACTACGGCGCGATGTTCCAGGCGGCCCACGACCTGCTGGTCGCCGTCGAGGCGGCCGACCTGGGACGGTTCCGCGACGCGATGGGGTTCGCGGCGACCTTCGACACGCCGCGGGGGCGCATCGTGGTGCGCGACGGGGCCGCGACCGAGCACGCGACCGCCGAGCACCCGGGCGACCTGCTGCTCGTGCTGGACACCGGCGGCGACGACACCTACCGCATCCCGGCCGGCGCGACCCGCTCGGCGACCAACCCGGTGTCGCTGCTGATCGACCTCGGCGGCGCCGACCTGTACGGCTACGACGAGCGTTCCGGGCCGCGGGACGTGCCGCCGCGGCTGCCCTCGGACGAGGACGGCCGCTACGCCGGGGACGGGTCCTACGGCCCGTTCTCGCTGTCCACCCGCGGCCGGCAGGGGAGCGGCACGCTCGGCATCGGCATCCTGCTGGACCGGGGCGCCTCCGGCGACGAGTACCGCTCGCTGCGGATGAGCCAGGGGTGGGGCGCGCTGGGCGTCGGGATCCTGCACGACGAGGGGGGCGACGACCGCTACCTGTGCGAGGCGGGGTGCCAGGGGGCGGCGGTGTTCGGGCTCGGACTGCTGGTCGACGACGGGGACGGGATCGACCACTACGAGGGGTACCACGCGGTGCAGGGGTTCGCCTACTCGCAGGCGGTGTCGGTGCTGTACGAAGCGGGCGGGAACGACTCCTACCTCGCGCAGCCGGACGACGTGCTGTACTACAGCCCGCAGGATCCGGGCGGGTCGAACTCGAGCATGTCGCAGGGGGCCGGCTACGGCCGGCGCTCCGACGTGGCCTACGGCGGCGACGGCGTCTACCTGTCGGGCGGGCTCGGGATCCTGCGGGACCGGGCCGGGAACGACGACTACGAGTGCGCGATCTTCGGGCAGGGGACCGGCTACTGGTTCGGGATGGGGCTGCTGGCCGACGGCGACGGGAACGACCGCTACGACGCGCGGTGGTACGTGCAGGGCGGGGCGGCCCACTACGCGATGGCCGCGCTGTGGGATGCCTCCGGCGACGACGTCTACAACGCCGACGCCCGGCGGATGAACGTGACGCTCGGCGGCGGCCACGACTTCTCCAACGCCTTCCTGCTCGACGACGCCGGCGACGACGTCTACGGCGCGCCCAACCTCTCGCTGGGGGCCGGCAACGAGGACGGATTCGGGCTGTTCGTCGACGGCGGCGGCGTGGACGCCTACCAGTGCTCGAGCGACTTCTCGTTCGGCAACGCGTACGTCGACCCCGCGTCGGGACGCCGGACCACCGTGCCGACGATGGGGCTGTTCCTCGACGCCGACGGCGTCGATACCTACGTGCGGCCCGACACGACCCGAACGACGAACGACGCGCTGTGGACCCAGCGCATGCACCCCACGGCGCCCGTGATGGAATGGGAGTGGGGCGCGGGAGTGGATCGCAGCGCCGGCGTCACCGGGCTGTGACTCACCGCAGCAGCAGGTAGATCGCAATCAGGCAGACGACGAACACGACGATGCCGAGGCCGACGATCAGGGTGTCGGTGCCGTCGGGCGCCTTGCCGACCCGGGTCTCGCGCCGCGCCACGCTGGGCGGCGCGGAGCCGGAGGTCAGCAGGTCGGCGACGTCGCGTCCCGGCGTCGCTGGGGGCGTCGGCGGGCCGGGTGTCGGCTTGGGTGTCGGCGGGCCGATGTGCAGGTCGGCCGGGGGACGCCCGCCGGGGACCGGCGTCCCGGCGCCGCCCGGCGGCGCGGACGAGGACGACGACGGGGGCGGCGGCACGCTGCTCTGCGACGACTCGTCCCCCCGCTCCATCTCCTCGAACGAATCGACCAACTCGGTTGGCTCGGCCGTCTCTCGCGACAGCTTCGCCAGGATCGCGCCGCGCGGGTCGCGGAACACCAGCACCGTGCGGCCCACCTCGAGGGTGTCGCCGTCGGCCAGCGTCGCCTCGCGCACCAGTTGGCCGTTGACCCGGATGCCGTTCTTGCTCGCGTGGTCCGCCGCGCGCACCGCCCGGCCGTCGGCAAACACCGCCACGTGCTCGCGCGACGCCTCGCGGTCGGGGATCTCCCAGTCGCAGGACGGCTCGCGACCGATCAGGTACGGCTGCTCGCGCGGCGCGAGCGTCAGCATGCGGCCGGTCAGCGGCCCGGCGTCGATCTCGAGCCGCGGTTCCTGCTCCCCGAGGTCGGGGCGCAGCAGCGACCGGTAGATCTCGCGCCCGATCGCGTCCGGGTCCGCGGTCCGTCCGGTCGAGGTCCCGGGCGAGAACTTCACGTCGAGCAGGAATCCCGGCAGCGCCACCCGGTCGCCGTTCTGCAGACGCACCGACTCCCCGGCGTGGACGCGGCGCCCGCGCACCCAGGTGCCGTTGGTGCTCCCGTGGTCGGTGATCTCCCAACCCGCCGTGGCGCGCTGGATCGTCGCGTGGTGGAACGACACGTGCGGGTGCGGCAAGCGGACGTCGCAGACCTCCCCGCGTCCGACGAGGATGCGGTCCAGGTCGGTCACGAACGTGAACGACTTCGCGCCGCGGGCGCGGGGCCGGACGTGGAACTCCACGGACATCGGGCCGGCAGCCTCCGGCGGCCCCCCGGTTCCGCCGCGTCCCAGTCTACCCTTTCGCGAACGGCTCGGGTATAAACCGGCGAGACGAGGTCTCGATGAAGGTCAACTGCCCGGGGTGTCAGAAGGAATATACGATCGATGACCACCGGATCCCCGCGAAGGGGATCCGGATGCGTTGCACGGCGTGCCAGACGACGATCCAGGTTGCGCCTCCGGCCGGGCCGGCCGCGCCACCTCCGGCGGCACCGCCGGCTTCGCCTGCACCCGCAGCCAGGCCGCCGGGAACCGGCGGCACGATGCAGGGCTTCGCGCGCGGGTTGGCCTCCCGACCGGCAGGTGTTCCCGGGAGCGGTGCGGCGGGTGCTCCGGCCGCCGCGTCGAAGGTCGGGGCGCCGTTCGCGGACCTTCCGGCGCCGTCTTCGAAGGTCGGGGCGCCGTTCGCGGACCTTCCGG